>JBMFHL010000009.1:0-27453 GCA_049976845.1 Candidatus Micrarchaeia archaeon
GCGAGGTCATTCCTACAATCAGGCCAGAATCTATGGCTTTTTTTACGCTCCCTAGCCATGAGAGATTTTTATTTGATGTTGATACAGGAGTATGCCCAAGGCCTGTGCCTTCAAGGATTATGCCTTTGTAGCCTTTTGACATATAATAGTCTATAATGCCTGGATCTGAATTTGGATATGTTTTTATAAGCGCAACCTTTGGCTCAAATCCCGAAATCACCTCAACCTTTTTTTGCTCTGGGTCTTTACTTGCTTTTTTATAATCGCTTTCGTATTCTATGCTGCCGCTTGAATCGACCCTTGCGATGGGCCTGTTGTTTATTGGCTTAAATGCATCCCTTCTTGACGTGTGCATCTTCCGCGCTTTTGTGCCGCGGATTGCGCTGCAATATGTATCAGAGGGGCTTTCGTGCATGCATATTGCAACCTCTGCCATGTCGCTCTTAGCAGCCAAATGGGCAGAGCAGATTAGATTTAGAAATGCATCGCTTGAGCCCCTATCGCTGCTCCTTTGAGACCCTGTTATTATTACGGGGGCATTAAGGTTTTTTAGCATGAAACTGAGTGCTGCCGATGAATAGTGCATTGTGTCTGTTCCATGGGTTATAACAACGCCACGTGAGCCACTGTTAAGCGTGTCTGCAACTGCTTTTGCTATCTTCTGCCATTCCACGTAGGTCATGTCTTCGCTTGCTATGCTCATAAGATTATCTACCTCTATGTTGGCTATGCCTGCAAGCTCAGGCACCTCTGACAGCAGCTCTTCTGGCTTAGTGAGCATGAATACACCGCCTGTTAGGTAGTCTATCTTGCTCCCTATTGTCCCTCCAGTGTATATGAGCCCTATCTTCGGCAAATCCTTTGATGCTTTTACTCGTACCTTTTGCTTCTCCTGCTTTGGTACCCCACTAATTTTTTCTATATCGAAGCCTTCCCCAAACTTCATGCCTATGTTATAGCCATTATCTAGTTTTATAACTAGGATTGAGTTGTCTCCTATTTCAGGCCTAGGCATAAGCCTTCCTGTAAATTCACTTCTGTTAGAATTTACCTTTACTTTGTCACCTATAGAGATACTTTTCTTTGCTAGCAGCTCTTCAATCTCTTTTGAGTACATAGATAAAAATAGCACGTAGACATTTAAATTACTTTATTTTTTGGCACAAAAAAGCCAAATTCTTAATTCATTGAGGCTCGCCGATAAGGCATGCAGAGGAAGTGCCTACTATTTTCACATTTACAAATTTGCCGAGCTCAAGATTATCTCCTAATATTGCAATCTCGTTATACGCTTCGTCCCTGCCTGTAAAAGACCTGCTGTTTTTTTCTGTTACAATTACTTCTTTCTGTTCCCCTATAAATTTCTTTCTTCCTGTCTGCTGGAGAGCCCTTGCAATTCTCGACACCCTTATGCTTCTTTCTTTTATAACGTTGTTTGGCAGCTGTACAAGCTTTGATGCTATTGCGTGAGGCCTTGCCCCGAACTTAGAGATGTTTGTTACTTCCGGTTTTACTTCGTAAAGGAGCATTATTGTGTCTTCGAAATCGGCGGCAGTTTCTGTAGGATAGCCCACTATTATGTCGGTGGCTATGCTTGCACCTATTCTATTTCTTGCCTCATTTGCATATCCCTTGAATTCTTCAATGGTATAGCGCCGCTGCATCTCTGATAATACTTTGTTGCTGCCAGATTGTACAGGTAGATGCAGGAACTTGTACACCTTTTTGCTTTTGCACGCCTCAATCAGGTCGTCAAAATATCTATGGAGATGCTCTGGATTTAACATACCGATCCTTATTCTGAAATCGCCATCTATTTCGCTTACCCTGCTTACAAGCTCAGCTATGTTTGTTTTTCTGTCTATCCCGTAAGCGCCAGTATCTTGCGAAGTGAGCTCTATTTCTTTGGCGCCGTGCTTTACAGCATTTTCAACTGCTCTTTCTATGACCTCTTCTGAGAAGCTGTTAAGAGGACCCCGCGCATATTTTGTCTCGCAGAAGGTACAGTTGCTCAGGCACCCTTCGCTTATAGGTATCTTCGCTATTACCGAATTGTTGTCTATACCATATGCAAGCTTGTCTATTTTTGAATACTTGTTAAGCAGCACATTATTTCTAGATGCCGCTGCCTCCACTACTTCTGCTATCCTGTGCACATTGCTTGTTGACACGATGCTTGCTTCAGGCACTGCTTTCAATACCTTTTCCGGGCTTGCAGAAGCGAGGCAGCCTGCTACTATTAGACGGCTTCCAAGAGGCTTGAGCTTTGCAAGTTCATATAAAATTTTCTGTTCGGTAGGATTTTTTACGGTGCATGTATTCACTATGAAATACCCTTCGTCGGATGCATTGCTTGGATCTATCTTGCCATATTCTACCTCCAAGCCTTTTCCCTTGAGAATCGCACCCATTATCCTGCTGTCTGCCTGATTCAATGTGCAGCCATATGTTTCTATTGTGACTTTGGCCATTCTATCAACTTTTTATATCTTACCCTATATAAACTCTTATATCAAGTTTCTATAGTTTGATGATTTTATGATATGCGAGAGATGCCATGCGGAAATATACAAATACAGCACATGCAGGTACTGCCACAGGAAGATATGTAATAACTGTGTCAAGAGCTCAAAGAGGGTTAGCAAGACGCTTAGGATTGTGATATGCAAGGACTGCTGGACCAATACGGCACACAGGAAGGCGTACAAAAGCGCCACTGTAGAAGATGCTTAGACTTTCTTTATTGCTATATTTATTTTCTCGTTTTCTATTTCGAATTCCTTAGCTTCATTGCCATCTATTGAATCCACTACCTTTACTGCATTGACCTCCCTTGCAAGGTCCTTGCCCTTGCTTTTCATTATGGCTGCAAGCTCCCCTGTAGCATTGTAGAAGAGTTCTATTTTATCGACCTTCTTCAGCCCAAGCTCTTTCCTCATCAGCTGTATGCGCCTTGCCAATTCCCTGAATAAAGCTTCGCTCAATAGTTCCTTACTTATCTCTTTCTCGACAGTTGCCAAACCATGGCTGAATTTCACTGCATCGCCAGGCTCTTGCATTTCTATTATTGCAAAATGGCGGGGGAATATGCTGAGTAAGCCTTTTGAAGTATGAAGCGGGTAGCTTCCTTCCTCTGCTATGCGCTCCTCAAGTTCTTTGGGATTTGCATTTTTCAACGCTTCTGCAACTGCACCTGCATTCTCTTTAAAGTCAGGCCCTATGTTCTGGAACATTGGTTTTATAATCTTGCTTATGCCAGTAACCCTCTTCAGCTCTATGCCCTTTATGTTTGTATATTCCTCTATTAGGCCAGAAAGCTTTTCTATTGCAGTATACGCCTCTTCGTCTGTTACTTCTATAATTGCCTTGCTAAGTGGCCACCTTAGCTTGACTTTTGCCTTCTCTCTGCTGCTGAGTATTGCTGTTATTGCTTCTACTGCAATGCTGAAGTCTTTTTCCAATTGCTCGTTTACAAGCCTGCTTTTGTACTTTGGCCATTCGTCTAGGAATATGCTTTCCTTGTATGCAAAATTTTCCAGGTAAATCTTTTCCGAAGCGAAAGGCGCAATTGGCGATATTAATATAATCAGATTGTAAAATACGTATCTCATTGTGGCTATTGTGGCATTTGCTGTTGATTTGCTCCCATATAATATATTTTTCTTTGCTATTTTTATATAGAACCTGCTGAAGTCATTAGCTGCAAAATCCCTAAGTGCATTTGTAGCTAGCTGCACCTCGAACCTGTCTAACGAGTCATTCACGGTCTTTATTACAGTATGCAGTCTTGAAATTATCCATTCATTTGCCCCGTCAATCTTGCTTGGAATCTTTGCGCTTTCATTTTTATATCCTATTGCATCAGAGTACTCGTTTATTAGGTTGGCTATATTGTACAATATGTTAAGAAGCTTGTCTGCGTCGCTTATCTCGGCCCTGTTGAAAGGTAAGTCGAGCCACTGCGTATGGCTTGAACACCACAGCCTATAAGCATCTGCCGTTGTAAACTTAAGAAGTTCGCTTAATGATATGTAATTGCCAAGGTGCTTATGCATCTCTCTCCCATCTTCAGCAAGGAGCATACCATCTACAACTACCTCTTTATACGGCGACTTGCCGTAGAGCATGACGCTGCTTTTGAGCATGCTTGAGAACCATCCGCGAAGCTGGTCTATACCTTCTAGGATTAGATCGGCAGGGAACAATCTTTTGAACTCTTCTTCACTAAGGCTCGCTTCGAAAGACACGCTTGAATCAAACCAGACGTCAAAAACATCATTCACCCTGTGCATTTCGCCGGCACATTTGCTGCACTTCAACACAACATTATCTATGTACGGCCTATGTAAATCTTGCATAGACTCTACGTATTCTTTGTTTATTGCGTGCTCCTGCAGCTCTTTTTTAGATCCTATTATTCTTACCTCTTCGCATTTGCTGCACTTCCATATTGGCAACGGTATGCCCCAGTATCTCTGCCTTGATATGCACCAATCTGGCGAATTTGACAATACATTCTCATGCCACTGCGCTGCTTCTTTTGGATGCCACGAAACCTTGCTGTTGTTTTTAAGCAGCTTCTTTTTTACCTTCTTTATGTTAAGGAACCATTGATCTGTTGCGAGATAGATGAGCTTGCTATCACATCTCCAGCAATGAGGATAACTGTGGGTTAGCTTCCCTGAATCTAGCAGCGCGCCGCTCGCTCTCAGGTCTTCTATGATTTTTGCATTTGCTTCTATAGGCACAGCTAGATTTTCATATACACCAGCTTCTTCAGTATATTTAGCATGGCTGCTTATAGGGGAGAATACAGGGAGGTTGTTTTTCTTGCCGAGCATATAGTCTTCTAGGCCATGCCCTGGAGCCACATGTACCAGGCCGCTGCCTTCTCCCATTGATACCATGGATTCTGAAAAGATTACCTTGTGGTATCTCCTAAATGCCTTTTGCATTGGTACCTTGTCCTCTATTGGACTTGTGTAGAATATACCCTCAAGCTCACTGCCGTAGAATTCACTTTCTACCACTGCGCTTTCATTAAGAATGCTTACTATTGAATCTAGCCTCTGTTTTGCGAGTATTAGATGCTTGCCTCCGAATTTTGCCTTGACATACAGCTCTTTAGGATTAGCGGCAATAGCAATATTTGCAGGTATTGTCCAAGGTGTTGTAGTCCAAACAAGCAAATAAGTATTGTCGTCTATTTCTATCCTTGGCTTCGATTTTGGCAGATTTATTTTAAACGCTATCAATAAAGATGGGTCTTCCTCATCCTTGTATTCAACCTCCAGCGTGCCCTGTGCTAGTACTGTTTCGCAGCTTGGGCAGTATGTCAGCGGTTTTTTATCTGAGTAGAGAAGGCCTTTTTTCTCCATCCTTTGCAGCATCCCCCATGCTTTTTCTATATACTCGCTTTTGTATGGTATGTAAGCATCTTCAAAATTAAGGGAGATTCCAAACCTTTCATAATCGCGATTCATCTTTGATATTAACGAATCGACATATTCCCTGCATGCCGTTATGAATTTTTCGACGCTGAGATTGCTCTCGAGCTCCCGCTTTGATTTTATGCTCATCGATTTCTCTACAGCATGCTCTGTTGGCAACCCGTGTACATCGTAGCCGGCTCTGTCGTGAACGTCGTAGCCTCTGAACCTTTTATACCTAAGTATTATGTCTTTCACTGCTTTGACCCAAATCTGCCCTGGATGCAGCTCACCGCTCACGTATGGAGGCCCATCAAGAAAGTAGAATGGTTTGTTGCCTGAATTCTTTGCCCTAACTTTATCTAGTATGCTGTGCTCTTTCCAGTATTTAAGTATTTCCTCTTCGTCTTTCCTTGTTTCAGACATTAAAACACTTTAGATTAAGCCTTGGAATATCTATTACATTTGTTAGCCCTTCCTTTAGCTATTCCATTGAAATATGATTATACATTTAGGGTATTAAAACTTTGTGTGCAATATTTTATACATTTTGTGATATGCTATGAGAAGTGCAGATGCGGCAACGCTCATTAGGACATTGATGGTATTCCTAGTAATTTACATGCTTTTCATTAAGATAAATCCAGCAATAATAATACTTACAATACTTGTTATGTATGTGCTTGACGGATTAGATGGATTCCTTGCTGTGAGGAGCGAGAGCAAAGGCAGAGTAAGCTTCATTAAGTATTTGAATGGCGCGCTTGGCAACGCTAAAGCAAAAGAGGAGATAAGTGTATATAAGCATAGGCTAAGCTCATCTTCAAAATTTGGAGCCAGAATGGATATTGCAGGGGATAGGGTAATAGAATATACTTTCTGGATAACGTTCACGTATCTTAGGCTTATACCCTTGTTTGTGCTCTTCATTGTAGTTTTCAGGCACTCCTTTGTAGATGCGTTTATGGCCTCAAGAGGGACCTCTTCGAAAGCAAAGACAAAGTTTGCGCGCGTTGTCTATTCTTCCAATATAGGCAGGGGAGGCATAAATGTGATTAAGTTCCTTGCATTTGCATATTTTGTATTGATATTTGTTTCAAACTATCCTCTCTGGATAGGCTATGTTTTAATTACAGTGCTCGTTGCATATATATTGCTCAGAGGCGCTGCAGAGGTATACGATGTTCTCAAAGAAAATTAATAAAATATTTATATTAGTTAATTCACAATTTTAATGCTTAATTTATGTTGATTTTCATGGGGGTTCTTGACTTATCTTGGACAGAGAAATACAGGCCTGCGCAGCTGAGCGACGTAATAGGGCAGAAAGCGATAGTGGAAAGGCTCAAGGCTTTTGTGAAAAATGGCAACTTTCCTAATATGATATTCGCAGGTCCTGCAGGCGTAGGCAAGACTACATGCGCCATAGCAATGGCAAAGGAGCTTTATGGGGATAAAATAAATGAGGCATTTCTCGAGCTGAATGCGAGTGATACCAGGGGCATAGATGTTATAAGAGGCAAAGTGAAGGAATTTGCAAGGACAATGCCATTCGAGAAAGACATGGTCAAGATAGTTTTCCTAGACGAAGCTGATGCGCTCACGCCTGAAGCGCAGCATGCGCTGAGGAGGACCATGGAGAAGTATGCAGCTACTACGAGATTCGTGCTTAGCGCAAATTATGCAAGCAAGATAATAGAGCCAATACAGAGCAGGTGCGTTGTGTTGAGGTTTAGGCCTCTTGGCCAAGAAGACATGGAGAAGTATATAGAAAGATTGTCAAACGGTGAAGGCATAGAGGTTGATGAAAAGGCCAAGGAGGCGCTTATCTACGTGAGCGACGGCGACCTTAGGAAGCTTACCAATGTTATGCAGAGCGCCAGCGCGCTGGAGAAGAAGGTTAATGAGAGAAATATATACGACATAGCGTCAAGGGCTAGACCTAAAGAAATAGTTTCAATGCTTAGGTATGCACTTTCAGGCGATTTTGCCAAGGCGCGCGAAGAGCTTAATACGCTAGTTTTTGTTTACGGAATGAGTGGAGAGGACATTTTGCTGCAATGCTACAGAGAGGCATCAAACCTTGATGTAGAGGATAAACTCAAGCTCAAGCTCGTAAGCCTCATAGGCGAGTGCAACTTTAGGATTGTTGAAGGCGCAAATGATAGGATACAACTAGAAGCTATGCTTGCTGATATATCTCTTGCTGCTTCTGCGAAGTGATTAGGTGCAAAGTATAGGAATAGATTTAGATGACACAATTGCTGACACAGTTAAGCCTTTCCTAGACATACTTAGAAACAGGTACGGCTTTGAAATGAGAAGGGAAGACTGGACTAGATACTTATTCAGTGAGAATCCAGGAGCTATAAAAGTAGATGTAATGGGGCTCTTCAAGGAGGTGTGGAATTCGCCTGATTCGATACCGCTTTTGGATTCCAATATACCTAGGATAATAAGCGACATCCACAATAAATTTGAAATTTATATAGTTACTGCCACGCTTGGGGAGGACAAAACAGTGAGGATGTGGCTTGGAGAGCACAGTATAGAATTTGACAAAATAATTTATGTGCGCAGCCCCATGCAGAAAGGCAACATCCACAATATTTCAATTTATATTGATGATTATTATGAAGCTGCCGTGAACATGGCAAAGAGAGGCAAGGAAGTAATAATTTTAAAGCAGCCTTGGAATGCGAAATTTTCTGCTTCTGATGATGAATTTAAGGATAGGATAACCTTTGCTGACAGCTGGGATGAGATCCGCACCCTTCTTTTAAAAAATAGTTATAAAAAAGGTTTGCATAATTATTGATTTCTTGCAAATACGAGATAGCCTGTATGCCAAATGCCTTTTGTTGTGGGCCTTGTACCCTCTTCTCTTACAAGGAAATCCCTTACTATTGCCTCGACAACATGCACGTCAAAAAATTTCAGTGCATTGAGTTTCTTTACAAATTTGCTTACCTGCTCAGTGTGAGGCATATATGCTGCAACATAGCCTCCTTGCTTCAAGGCCTTTTTGACATTACGAAGCGCCCGCTCTGCATTTGGAAGATCTAATGTAAATATATCTGCACCTTTGTCTGAAATTTTCTTAAAAACATCGAGGTTCCTGAAAGTAATGTTCTCTAATCCAAGCGCCTTCGCATTCTGCTCTGCTATGCTTATGAACTCCGGCCTTATGTCGTATGAATACACGTGCTTGCAGACCCTTGCGAGTGTTATGGAGAGCCATCCGCTGCCTGTGCCCGCATCAATGCATATACTGTCTTTGCTCGCACACGTATACGCCAATATTATGCCTATATCTTTAGGCAAAATTACTTGCGGGCCCCTTTTCATTTTTCTATAAATACTAGGGTATATGAACATGTTATCGCTTTGCTTTTTTCTTTATTCTTTTTATGCTTTTAGCCCTTGACGCTTTTGGCTCTGGCTCTGCACTTGTAGTTGTAGCACCTGTCTCTTTGAGCTCGAGCGCCGTCTTAACCTGCAGAGGTTCTTCTGAAGTGGTATTCTTACCCCAATCCTTCTTTGTAGGGCAGTTTGGATCGAGGCACATCTCAAAGACCTTCCTGCCTCTCCTAAAAACCTTTACTTTAGGTGTATGACAAACCTCACAAACCTTGCCAGTCGGAACTATCTTTGCAGAATGAGGTAACGGATATGTGATTTTGCATGTGGGCCAATTTGTGCAGCCAACAAAGCTGTTGCCCTTATTTGAGCGCCTTATTACAAGGTCTCCACCACAAGTGCATTTACCTAATATGTCGCTGTTTGCGCTCTTATCCAATCCCTGTTTTAGACTCTTGCCTATCTTAACTTCATTTTCCTTGAATTCGCTGATTATCTTGCTTATTATCTCCTTTCCTTCATTTATGACTGCTTCTTTCGTAGTCTTGTTGTGTATTATGCCCTGCATGTCGTTCTCAAGTTTTCTTGTAAGCTCCTCGTCTAATATCTCCTTGCAGCTTTCACTTAAAGCTTTGTACACACTCATGCCGAAATCTGTAACAGTTATGCTTGAGCCTGATATATAGCCGCGCTTGAATAGCGTGTCTATTATCTCTGCCCTTGTTGCCTTTGTACCGAGATCCTTCCTCTCGAGCAGTGCGATAAGACCTGCTTTTGTATATCTTTTTGGGGGCAGCGTCTTTAGGCTCTTCTTGAAGATTTTTTCGGCCTTTGCTTCCTCTTTCTCTATGAACTTGTCTATTGGATTATTCTTGGGTTGAACATAAGGTTTGTATAGATCCATCCAACCTAACTTTTTATTAACCTCCCCACTAGCCGCATAGATTTCTCCTTCTGCATCAAGAGTGACTTTTGTATTCTCTATAGTGGCATAGTCGGCGAAGCATGCTAAGAACCTTTTAACTATTAAATCGTATATTTTCTCTTCTTCCTGACTGAGCTCCTTTGGCGCAATGCCAGTAGGGAATATTGCCGGATGGGCTTCATCTTCTTTCTGGCCTTCTGCAGGTTTGAACCTTCTCTCTTTTATAAGGGTTTCCGCTAACGCTTTATACTTTTCATTTTTTGATATCTCCATTATTATCCTTGGTAGATTCAACGTATATGGCAATTTTTGCGAAGATGTACGCGGATATGAGATATATGCCCTTTCATAAAGTGATTGGGCAATGGCAAGCGTTTTTGTAGGATCTATGCCAAATACCCTGCTAGCTTCAAGCTGCAATGAGGTTAGGTCAAATGGGGGATAGGGCCTTATGTAATTCTCCTTTTTTTCGACTTCTTTTACTACTGTTCGCGCGGCTTTGCTTTTCTTAAGAATTTCATCAGCAGTAGATTCGTTATATATCTCGCCCCTCTTGTTTTCGAACTCAACACCTTTTGAAAGAAGGTATATCTTCCAGTACGGCTTTGAGACAAAATTTTTAATCTCTAATTCTCTTTTTGAGAGTATTGCCAACGAAGGTCCTTGGACTCTTCCTATGCTTATAACTTTTTTTATACCGTTAGCAAAAAGAGACCTCATTAATGCCCGGCTTAGGTTTATGCCCCACATCCAATCGAGCATGTGCCTTGCTTCCCCAGCATCGAAGTTACTTTTGTCAAATTGGTTTATATTCTTGTAAGAATCTACCAAGTCCTCTTTTGTTGTGGTAGAAAATTTCATTCTTAGTATACTAGACGGATTTAAGCTTGAGTTTACGTCTTTGCCCGTGATAAAACGTATTATGTTAGTGCCTATTACAGTTCCTTCTATATCGTAGTCGCATGCATTTATGAAAATGCTGCACTTCCTGCCTATTTCGTTTATAACATCAAGGTATTTCTTAGTAAAATACGCGCTGGCATTTACTTTGTATGAGGGCGCCCACTCTATATCAAATATAGGAAAGCCTTTTGCAGAATCTTTCTGCTTTATTGTAAAAAGATGGCCTGCGGCTGCAACTACGTAAAGCGCTTCTCCGCCGTTAGTTATTTCATAATATCGTATCCCGTTAAATGCCAGCTGCTTGTAAGGGCCCTCGGCTAAAGATGCGGCTATTCTCTGCGCTACGCTTGGCTTTTCAGCTATAATTAGTTTATTCATTGCAACCAACTTAACTGCTGCAGCTTATTATTTCACTTTGACTTTTTCTGCTTCTTTACGATTTTTTCTGGTTTTGATATGTAGTAGGCCATAATGAATCCGAATACTATTGCGACTAATGCTATTATGTAAAATGCTACACTACCTCCAGAATAGGCAAATGCGATTATAGCAATTATTGTAAGTACTACCACGGCTAACGACATATACATCGAGATGCGGTCTTTTCCTGAAATATCCATGGTATCACGGCTAATGATTTATTTAACTAAAAGGTTAAATAACCTTATTCTACATTATTCTTAATTTAAAAACTAGGTTTTATGCTTTATTTAGTGATATTGTGCTTGGAGAACTAGAAGTAATTGGGCTGACGGTATTTGCAGCATTTATAGTTGCAATTGCACAGTATGTCTTCAAAGAGCACTTGCATAAGTTCAGAGGAAACATACATGAGGTTATAGGAGTATTTAAGGATAAATGGATTATTATAGGGGTTATTATATATTTCATAGGGCTTCCAATCTATTTATTTGCGCTTGACAACGGACAGCTTTCTTTTGTATATCCTACATTTGCCAGCTCTTTTGTGTTTATACTTATCATATCAAAATATGCGCTGAAGGAAAAGATTAGCGGATTTAGGGTTCTGGGAGTGCTATTCGTAATACTTGGAATAGTTATAATAGCGATGACATACTAGGTGGTGCTTAGATATGAATAGAGATTCGAAGGTTTTTTTTGCAAGCGTGCTTGTAGTGAGCACTTTCCTGGGAGGCCTTGGACAGTTCCTTTTCAAACTTGGATTAAGTAGCACTTCGATTTTATACTTTTATGTCTTGTTAGGATTAGGAGTTGTATCTTATATTGTTTCCACCGTGTTTTACTTTTATGTTCTTAGCAGGGCACACTTGAGCTGGGTTTACAGTTTTGGCGGCCTTTCTTACATATTCGCAAATATCTTCGCACTCTTCTTCCTAGGAGAAATTATAACACCTATGCGCTGGCTTGGCGTAATAGTAATAGCAATAGGAACTGCTTTCATAGGATTTAGCTAAGATACTGCTGCATTATTTTATTTGCCTTGTTTGCTTGAAGTTGAGACGTTTGTAGCGGCATTTTCGCCAATTAGCTTAACCCCAATATAAGCCACTTTGTATCCTATGCTAGCGAAAAGGAACAGGATTATTATTTGTAACATTATGAAACTTGACGTCTTTGCCGTGCTTCCTAACCCGCTTGTGAGGCTAGAGATTGAGCTTGCTATACTTGAATTCTGAGGTGAAGAAGTAGCAGGCGCATATGCAGAGAACTGACTATTTAGATCCATGTAAAGGCCGTAGCCTATTAGAAACGTAACTGCAAGCAGTATTATGCCTACTGCAATCAATGCGTATGCAAGATAATTTGCCATATATATCACAATGGATTCTATTCTAAATAGATATAAAACTTTCCCTGTTGAAAGATTTGACGCTAAGGTAAAGGACAAGCGTGCTTGTTGCTATGAGCACTAGTAGCATGCCTAGAAAGAAGCCCACTGTGAGATTGGCTATGTTAAATATCGAAATGAACGGGATTACAAGTATTGGAAGTATAAGGAGGGTGCTTATCTGCTGCGCCTCTTTCACGCCTTTTACCTTAGCAGATACAAGTACTACCAACCCTATTGTAGTAAGGGCCAGAAACGGCGCATTGAGGAGCATTAGATACCAGCTTGCGTTTGGAAATAGATAAACGCCAAAGTCTTTCATAGACATATAATTTGTTATGGATGCATATATTATGAATATTGCCACTGTAAGCAGCAGTGCAGGTATCAGCGATGCAAGGATCTTACCTGCAAGCAGCTCGAAATTGGAGGTCGGGGTAAGCAGTAATGATTCTGCTGTTTTTCTCTCCTTTTCACCGGCAAAGCTGTCCGCAGCTATTACCGATGCTGTTATTATTGGCATTGTGAGAAATATTGGTCCCAATATGTTCAAAACAAAAAACTTTATGAAATACATGTTGCCTATGTTGTAAGGCATATTTATGATATTTATGCCTGCTATGGAAGACAGAATTCCCGGTGCCGCGTATTTTGATACATAAAAGGTGAAGATCGGGAGGGCTATGGAAAATATTATGGGTATAGCAAGCATTGGTCCATATATAGATATGCTGCTGAATGCCTCTTTAAGATCCTTAAGCGCTATTGCATATACTTTAGAAGCATCATACATTCTTATCACCGAATTCTTTGCCTATGGTTTCGCGCACGTAGCTCACGCTTAATATCTTTGCGCCTGCACTTACTAGATCTTCTACAAGATCTGGGATCTCACTTACAGAGCCCACCTTCGCTGACAGTTTGCGCCCGCTCTGCTTAATATTCCACCTTTGCATCTTGCCTATGGCACTTGCACTCAGGGGCTCCACCAAATACACCTCTACTTCTATGTCTTTTAGTTTATTCAAAATAGATTTGAGATTCCCTTGGGAAGTTATTTTACCTTTATTTAGCAGCATTATGCTGCCATTTATTCTGTAGAGTTCATCGAGCCTCTGCGTAGCATATATTATAGTAATTTTTTCAGATTCTATTATATCGTGCACTTTTTCTGCAGCTCTGGCATCAAGGAATGCAGTGGGTTCGTCTAGGAGCAGTATTTTGGGTTTGTTCATTAGTGCCCTGCATATCGCTATTTTCTGCTTTGTGCCTCTGCTTAGCATGCCTACCTTTCTATTCAGATATTCGCTAGCATCTAGATAATTTAAGAGTTCTTTTATCATAGGCAGTGCTTCTACCTTTGGAAGGCCGTATAGCGTTGAAAAGAAAATTAGATTATCGTAAACAGTAAGATTGTCGTACAAGGCGTAGTTTTCGCCTACAAATGAGAGAGTATGCCCTATGTTCTGTGAGTATGGATTTGAATTTACCCCATATAAGAGCACTTGCCCTTTAGTCGGCTTAAGCAGCCCTGAGATGGTTTTTAGGAGTGTGCTCTTTCCGGCACCGTTTGGACCGAGAAGTATCAGCTTCGCCCCGGGCTTCAACTTTAGATTTATGTTGATTAGTGCTGTTGTTTCTGAAAATTCCTTTGTTACATTTTTACATTCGACAGCATACAATTGATCATCTTCTTCTGCTACCTTGTTATAGTGTATCCTTTTACCTCCTCATATAATTTCCTTGCCTCTGCATTTTTCTCAAAATGCTCCCTTATGGGCTTTATCTGCTTTTCAAGCTCTTCTGCCACAAAATTCTTCACGTCTGCAGGATGCACTTTGCCTTCTTTATACATTGAGACCAGTTTGCTGTAGTCTTCGAATTCTATTGCGCCACCGAATTTTTCTGGCCTGCTGAGTGTTATGGAGCTTGACTTATCTTCTATTATCAGCTTTTCAAGATACTCGAATACGGGATTCCCATCAATTATCTTTTCGGGGCAGTATGCGCTGTTTATTTTCTCCTTTATCTGGGCATATGAATCGTGGACGAATATCGCATTCTTAGGATCAGACTTAGACATCTTGTAGTTTATCAACTCCTCCTCACTGGCGCTTTTAAGATTCTGAGGCATTCCTTTTAGGCCTATTAGAAGCGGATGGCTTACTATTATAGGTATCTTCAAGTTCAGCTTCTCTGCAGCCTCTCGCGCTATTATGCTTGCCTTTCTTTGATCAATGCCAAGCTGGCATATATCTATATCCATCTGAAAAATATCGGTAGCCTGCATTATTGGATAAAAGAGCTGCGATGCCGAAATATTTTCGCCTTCCTTTCTGCCCATTATTGTGATTGCCCTCTTTACCCTGTCGACAGAGAAAAGCCGCCCTATCCTTATGTACCTGTCCCAATATGAGAAGTCGTCCATGAGCTCGCTGTTCCATATTACTTCGACCTTGCTGAGGTCTATGCCCGCTGCCTTCCAAACCTCTATGAAATATCTTCCTGCATTTTTTATTTTCTCTAAATCCCCGCCAAATTTGTTATTTATCATTGCGAAGTAGTCTGCAATATAGAGCTTAAACTTTATGCCTGTACTTAGCATCTTCCTTAGGTTTTTTGTACGGAGAAGGCCAAAGTGTATCGCTGCGAGTCCAGAAGGCTCGAAGCCGTCATATGCAATTGGATGCTCATTCGTCTCGAAAAGGGTTTTGAGCTCGGCTTCTGTCACTATCTCTGCGGCAAAGCTCTTTATTGTTTTAATCTTTGTTTCTATATCCATCAAATCAATAAGAATAGTATAAGGAAGGTATAAATCTTTATTCTGTAATTTGCAGGGGGAGAGATTTGAACTCTCGAAGGCGCTAAGCCACAGGATCTTAAGTCCTGCGCATTTTTCTGTGGCTATGCCAGACCAGACTCTGCCACCCCTGCATTAAGCGGTTCATGCATACATAGACGGACCGGTAGCTTCAGATGCTCTCTTGTATGTTTCGTGTGAATCCCTTGTCTTCTTCATTGCTTCCCTTACCTTTGCTTCGACAAGTTTTGCTTCCTTCTCCAATTCATCTATATTTATATCTATATCTGTGATTTTCTTGAGGTTTGTTATTGCAACCTCAGCATACTTTGGATCCATTATATTTGGGTCTACTTCCACCAGTATGTTTATTACAGGAATTTTAAACTCAGTGGCATTTGCTAAGAGTATGGCACTTACTCCTGCTATCACACCTTCTTCTATGGGCTTTATGCCCATACTAGAAGCCTTCTGCAACATATCTTTTTCAGAAGAAATTATGAATGCATTTTCTGTTGGCTTCTGAGTCGGAATGCCCCCTATTGATATTATATTAGATAGATTGTTTTTTCTGATGAAGTCCATGAGCTCGCTGCCCAGCTCGTAGATAAGCTCTGTTGGTATGGTAAATTCAGAGATTATTGCAATTAGCTTGTATTTGTCTTCCTTGTATATGCGCACGGGAAACATTGGGATCTTGTCGTGTATTGCTGTTATTGGCGGAAACTTGTCGCTTTCTATATAACCTATATATTCCATGTTCAATTTTTCTATTATGTAGCTGTTTGCCATAGGCCCGACAAGTCCTGCACCTGGGAAACCTTCAAGCAAAGTATAGCCTTCAAAATTATATTTTCCAAATAGTTTTATCTGTATCATTATATCACTGTATGTTTATAGATGGAAAAATTTAAATGAGGATGGCATTGGCATTGCAATTCTACTTTTGGATGCTGATCCGAGGTATTTATTTTGCTGTCGATTTTCCGACGATGAATTTATAAATCTATTACTGTATAAGATAATAGGGTGAATAAATGGCTGAAAGAATTGGAAAAGAGAAAATTGACAGGGAAGACGGATATCTGTATTTCCTTGGAAAGGACGGCTATGTATGGAGGACACCTATGAAGACAAATTCAAGAGGCAGGAAGGGAAAGGTAGGAAGTGAGAAAATATCAAGACAAGAGGGATACCTGTACTTCATAGACAAGGGCGGATATGTAGCACGAGCAAAGATGAACAGGAAGGGAAGGAGGTAAGTTAGTTCCTTTTACTTTTTTGCTTTCTTCTCTTTTCTTTTTTTGTCTATTATACTCTCTCGCTCTCTGATTTTTGTTTATTTTGCTTGCTTTTCGTTAGCTGCGCAGATGTTTTTCTTGAGATTATTGAGCATGAAGCGGGCATAGCGGGATTTGAACCCGCAACCAACAGCTCCGCAAGCTGTCGTGCTATCCAAGTTACACCATATGCCCATGCAATGCAATTGCTTTTTATATATTTTGATTCAAAAGTATTATTTAACCTAATTGTTTAATAATGGTGATTATATAACAACACTTCCAGGAAAGGTATGCATATCATGCGGTAAACTTACTAGCAAGTACTCCCAATTCAAATGCCCGAACTGTGGAGAAGTAGAGATAATAAGGTGCGAACACTGCAGAGAAACTTACGCCAAGTATAAATGCCCAAAATGCGGATTTGAGGGACCATAATGGGAAAAGTTAGCGTACTCTTTAAAGTCTACCCTGAGAACGGGGAGGAGGAGGTAGTAGGCAAGAGGATTGCCGAGGAGCTCAAGCCTACAGGCATGCAGCTTGAAGATGTTGCATTTGGCATAAAAATAATAAAGGTGCTGTTTATACACGAAGACAGCGAAGGCAGTTCAGTATTGGAGGAAAAGCTCAAGAAAGTAGAGGGGGTAAAAGAGGTTGAAGTAGAAGAAGAGAGCCTAGTCTAATCCTTAAATAGATGACTTTGCTTTTTTACATGCGAGCTTATTTACTCTTTTGAATCTGAGGCTTATCCTTTTCCAATGCGTACCCTTCCAATATATTCTGCCACATTTGCTGCAGATATAGAATTCATTATTGGATTCGAGGGCATGCTTTGGAACCCTTCCCAAAAGCCTCTTATTGCTTGTTTTTTTCAATCTGCCATTGCATTCAGGACATATTTTATTTGGGGTTTCATTAAGCTTTAGGCCAAGGGCTTCAGAAGTATATGCCAGCTGATGCTCGATGTCGGAATGCTCAACAAGCAGTACCCTGAACCTCTGCTTCTTGGATCGCAGTGCCAGCTGCTTGTCTGAAGTAAGCAACAGCGCTTTCCTGCGCCTCACAAAAGAGATTATTCTTGCATCGCTAGCATTTGGCACATCCTCTATGCTTACGCCACCTAGCCTTAGCCAGCGGGCCAGCTTTGCAAGCATTACATCAGCAGCTAGCCTTCTCATAATAGTGCTAATGCTTCGGCTATATTTATTGCTTTCTCTTTCTACTCAATACCCAGAAGCAAAACTACATTTTGATTACTTGAATCTTATAGTATCGAGATTCATTGGGGCGCGGGCTTCCACTCTGAGCCTATTGCCCAAGCTCCTTGCTAGATCCTCGCATTTATTCTCCTCCCCATGCATCGTAAATATCTTCTTTGGCGAAGGTTTTATGTTTTCTACGAAGCTCATTAGTTGGCGCCTGTCACTATGCCCTGAAAAGCCTTCGACAGTATTTATCTGCATTTTCACGCTGCGCTGCACCAATTTGCCGTCTTCATCAGGAAGCGTTATCTCCTTCAAGCCGTTCTGTATTCTCCTGCCTAATGAACCCGCACTATTGTATCCTACGAATATAAGCATATTCTTCGGGTCTTCGGCCAATTCATTGAAGTACTCTAAACTTGCTCCCCCATTGAGCATGCCTCCGCTAGCTAATATCACCGAAGGGCCTTTGTCTATTATGTCGCTCCTTTCTCCCTTTGCGATCTCAAATATCTCGCTTTCAAAAGGAGACATGTTGCTCAATATCCTGTGCTGAAGCCCTGCTTTTAGATACTCAGGATATGCGGTGTGGATTGCGCTCGCTTCGAGTATCATGCCATCAAGATATATTGGTGCCTCAATCTTGTACTTTGGATTGTTAGATAAATATGCCTCAAGGACCAGCATTATCTCTTGGCTTCTTCCTACTGAGAACAGCGGTATGAGCACCTTGCCGTTATTATCTATGGTCCTTTTTATGTTTTCCATCAGCATTATTTCTGAATCCTGCCTGTTTGGAGTAATATCGGCTTGGCCACCATATGTACTCTCTATGAAAAGCGAGTCTATTCTTGGATACCTCACGTCTGCAGGGTCCAGAAGTCTTGTGAATCCGAATTTCATATCTCCGCTGTGGACTATGTTGTACATCCCTTCCCCTATGTGAAGGTGCACTATTGAACTTCCGAGTATGTGCCCTGCGTTATGGTATGTCAATTTTATTTCGTCTGTCACGTTTGTGACTTCGCCGTAGTCCCTTATTATAGTATGGGTTAGCATTTTCTTTATGTCTTTTTCTTCGTAAAGAGGCGTGCCTCCAGATCTTTGAACGAGCCTGTTGTAATCATACAATAAGAGTGCCATTAGGTCTCTTGTTGGCGGAGTGCAATATACAGGACCCTCATAACCATACTTGAACAAGTATGGCAAGAAGCCTATGTGATCCATATGTGCATGTGTTATTATTACAGCATCCAAGTCGTTTATTGTTATGTTTGCACTGTCTAAATAGGGGTAAGCTTTGTTTTCCCCGTTATTAGCATCTATGCCTTTTACTCCAGGCTCTGGGCTTATGCCGCAGTCTATGAGTATCTTTGAATTATTTGTCTCAAGCAGCAGGCTGCTACGCCCGACTTCTCTGAAACCGCCCAAAGCCGTAGCTTTTATCCATTCGCTTTTCATTATTGGATTGCTTATTTTTTTGCCTATGCCTGCAAGGAACTTTCTCCTGAAATCACTTTCTTTGAACATGAGCTGTCTTACGCCATTTATAACATCGCTATTCATGGTAGGCGTTCTTAACACTTTAGGCATCCATTTAGTTTCTACAACTATACTTTTTAAAGTGGAGCCTCCTTTTCCAATGACAAGCCCAGGCTTAAGCGCCTCTATGTAAACCTCGCTGAACTCAGGCACAAACCTGACATTGCTTACCTCTGCTTCCTTTGGTATTATCTCAAGGATCTTTTCCTTCGCTTTTTCAGGATCGGTCAACTTTGAAGGATCGCTCCTTATTATAAGCTTCCTTTTTATTGTAGAAGACAGATTTTTGACTACAACTTCGTCATTGTATACTGCGGCTATGTTGCTTACATACAGTGCTATGTCAGGGCCTTCGTACTCTGCCTTAACGTAACCTATCTCTTTAGGCAGTATTTCCTTCAAAATTTCAAAGAGATCTTTCTTTGCTTCCTGCTTTTCGCTTTCTCCGTTCAAATAATCACTCTTGCTTAGGACTACGTAATGAAAAGAAACTAAACCAGCAATATAAAAATAAAATAATAGTTGTTACTTTAGTAGTTTTTCTATTTCTTCACTTGTATACTCTTTATATCCACTTTTTGTTATCGACACTATGGTAAGCCTGTCTCCTGTTGCGGAATCCCTTTTCATGGCTATTTTTAGCGCCTTTGCAACGCCCTTGACAACCTCCTGCGTTGTGCTTTCCTTCTTGTATATGTCCTCCAAGTAACCTAGCGCTGTTGGCGAGCCACTGCCTGTGGAGGTAAATTTTGACTCCTTTGTGAAACCACCGTAAGGGTCCATACTGTAGAGCTCAGGCACATTTTTATTTAGGCCACCGACTATGAGCTGGACTATGAATGGCATCATCTTATTCTCCTGCAGGATCAGATGCAAAAGAGACGTTGCTGATGTAGGGTTAAGCGAGTTGTTTTCCTCCATCTTGTAAGCCTCATTCTGAGCCCTGAGTATCTTAACTATGTATTCTGCATCTCCGACTACGCCAGCAACTGTGAGTGCCAGATTATCATCTATTTTATAGACTTTTATCGCTTCTGAACTCGAGATGAATGTGTCCATTGTTGCCCTTGAATCGGCGCCCATTACTACGCCATCGCTGCATATTACCCCAACGGTTGTTGTGCCTTTCATTATCCTCTCTGCTATATCCTTGTAATCCATCAAAATACACCTAGAATATACAAAATTACATTTTTTTATATTTTATAAGCTTAAGTTTTAAAAATAATGGCCAATTCAAAGATGATATCGTTTAGGCTATACAGGGCTTGCTGATTTTTATGCTTCGTGAAGGCTTATATTATTAATGTGCCGCTTCCTATAAAATACTTATTGCCTTCTCCGCTCTCTATGGGCTCTGCATATGCAAAAGTCCTATAGACTTTAGTAATTCTTACTTTATATATCTTGCCTATCTTTGTTCTTGCGTTCTTCACGAAGATTACGAAGTTATTTAGCTTTCCTATACCCTCGCCCTGAGGGTTCTTTGCATCTACCTTTACATCGTACATCTCTCCCTCTTCTATGCCGACTGTCTCCATATTCCCACTCCCCTGAACTTAAACTTTAAGAATAAACACTAACGCTCAAAACAATAACAGCGGCTGCCCTAAAGTATATTTGCTGTATATATTATATAAATCTTTTGTGCAAATGGGTGTTGTCTAATAATCTTTCCTATTTTTATTTTTCTAAAGCCATACAACTTGTAATTTTTTAGGGGGTAATGCGTAGATTCAAAAGATATTAAAAATTCTTGTATGCAATTTCTATATGTTTTACATGCTAGAGGAAGAAGAGAGCATAGGCAGGAGAAGCGTGCGGACACTGTCTTCGCTGCTTGTGGGAAAATTTGGAGGCGTGCTTGTAAGTGCACTCACATTCATAATAATAGCAAGATTACTTGGGCCAAATGATTACGGAATATACACGCTCGCGGTAGGGATCTATGCCTTCATAGGGGCTGCAGGGCATTTCGGAATAGGAACGTACTTCAACAAATTTATAGCAGAGTATATATACAAACGCAATTCGAGGGGCGTTGTAGATGTTGTGTCGTATGGTTATAGTATTATAATACCGATAGCATTTGCATTAAGCATTACAGGTATACTGTGCAGTGGATATATCTCATCTTATTTCAAGAGTATCACAATTCCTGTAATAACTGTAATCATCGCATCTAGCATAGTCTTCTTTTCGATGATCTATGGGGTTTCTTATCCTGCGCTAGTTAGCTTTGGCAAAGGCAAGTGGGCAATTTACGCGCTGCTTGCTACGCAGCTTACAAATCTAATATTTAGCACGCTCTTTATTTTAGGAGGTTTAGGATTTAATGGCGCGCTGCTTGGCATGCTTATTTCTTATGTTATAGGGGCTACCTTCTCTCTTTACTTCGTTTTCAAAGCGGCGGCTAAATTTGGCAAGTTGAGGCTGCCAAAGTATGATGCTGGAAAGATAAAGAAAGTGCTTATGTTCTCATTGCCTATGGCTGCGAACAATCTGCTCAATAATGGTGTAAGCAGCTTTGCGGTAATATTGCTTGGAGTCTACGGCACATCTTTTGTATTAGGCAATTACGGCACTGCCACAAGAGGCATGAACCTTATGCAGACAATGTATGGCACAGTCTCAGTAGTATTATTGCCAACATTCGCTGCAATGATAGCAAAAAGGAAAAAAGGCGCTGACCTTAGCAAGGCGCTTAACAAGGTTCTGATGTACTCGCTTATAATAACCTTCCCTGTTCTTGTATACATAGGAGTATTTGCAAAGCCTTTGATATTTATCTTGGTAACAAGCAAGTACTCTGCAGCACCTTTATATCTTTTGCTGATGGCTTCAGGACTGATAATAGGGATGCCGGCGCTTTATCTGTCTAGTTTTCTAGTTGGAAATGGCTATGTTTATAAGGTGCTTAAATATGGTCTTATTTCTGTTTTATTACAGCTCATATCGCTTTTCGTGCTGGTGCCACGCATGCTGGCGTTAGGAAACATAATTGCGCTCTTCTTAATAGGTGGCATAGTGAGTGATTTCTTGTTCGCTTACAGCATATTTAGGATATTTAGGATAAAGGTTGAACTTGGCAGGCTTGCAAGAATCTTCCTTGCAAATGCTTTGCTTGCAGTTTTTCTGGCGTCTTTGCTTATAGTCAGAAGCAGTATTGCAGAGGTTGCTATAGGGATTGCGGTTGCAGCATTAATTTATCCTGTACTGCTGGTACTGTTAGGCATAGCAGACGAACCCTTTATTTCTGACATTTTGAAATTCTCTGCTGGTATAAGAGGCCTTGATGCAATAGTAGAGTATATAACACTGTACATGAAACATTTTATTAGGAGCAAGTGATTATATGCCAAATGTATATGAGGGAATGACTGCCACGGAGTTGGGCATACACAGCGCAGGTGTAGCTTCACTTGTTGCATTTGGGAAGGTTTTCTCGCTTATTGTAGGGGGCATGACCTTTATAATAGTGGCAAGATTGCTTGGGCCAAACAGCTATGGGGTGTATATACTTGCTGTAGGCGTAGCCGGATTTCTTGGGGCTTTTGGAAGCTTGAGCCTTAGCCAGTATATGAACAGGCGCATACCAGAGCTAATAATCAAGAAAGAAGAAAAGAAAGTAAGTGAAATTATAGGCGTTGCGCTTGTATTGATGCTTGCCATTAGCACTATAATAACTTTCATAGGCTTGATTTTTGCTGAGCCCATAGCTACGCTAGTATTCCACAATCCAAATGGCGGATTTGTTGTAGATATAGCGCTTACAAGCATAATTGTTTCTATGATTTATGGCACGCTGTATGCCATACTTGTGAGCTTTGGAGACGGAAAGGATGCTGCACTCTCTTCTGTGACGAACAACAGCATACAGGCAATTGTTAGCATAGGATTAATACTGCTTGGCTTTGGGGCGCTTGGTGCGGTTTCTGGGTGGATTTTAGGCTTGTTATGTGGGTTGATTTTCGAGCTTTTTGCCCTAAAGCTGAATTGCAAAGCCAATATAGTATTTCACAATTTTAGGATGCACGCCAAGGAGATGCTCTCATTCTCTTTGCCAATAACAGGATCCAGCATAATCGGAGGTTTGGTAAGCAACTTCGGCGTACTGTACATTGGGATGCTCTTCCTTCCTGGTGCGGTTGGATTATACGGCATGGCTTCCAAAATAGGAGTTTACCTTGACCTTATAATAGGCTCAATAGGCATTGTATTAATACCAATGTTCTCGGTTGCAATGGCAAGCAATGCAATAAAGAAAAGGCTAGAGGGTTTCTATAACTATTCTATTTATTTTGGATTATTGTTCGCAACGCCTTTGGTAATATACCTTGCAATCTTCTCGAATTCGATTATAATATCGGTATTTACATCCACTTACTATTCTGGCTCTATATATATGGCACTTATAGGGATAGGCATACTTTTAGGCTTGATAGGGTCTTATGCTTCTTCATTGGTGATAAGCGCCGGGATGATAAAAAAGGTATTTGAGTATGCGGTGGTTACTGGAGTTGTAGAATTGGCTTTCATGCTTGCACTAACCCCTGCAATGGGTATTCTAGGTGTCATAATATCCCTGTATTTTGTCGGGGGAATATTGTCTGACTACCTATATGTAATGCTCGTGAAGAATTCGCTTGGCATAAAAGTTAAACCTAAAGTATTTAGGCTTACTTTCGCAAACCTTGTCTTGATTGGCGTATTGCTGCCTTTAGCAATAAGTGGCATAAAGCCCACATACCAGCTCATTGCAGGCTTCGTTGCAGTTATTTTTGTGTACCCCATGTTCTTAGGGCTCACAAAAGCCATAGGGAGCAAGGAGTTAAATTTGCTAAAAGGCATAAGCGATAAGATACCGCTTTTTGGCACGTGGATAAATGCCATACTTGTATATGCAGGGTTATTCGTAAGGGAGACAGATGGATTATAAAGATATAACTGTTGTATTGCCTACGCTGAATGAGAAGAAGACAATAGGCAAGCTTATATCAGCGATACTGAATAGGTACAAAGGCATAAACATAATTGTTGTTGACGATTCCTCTACAGATGGCACCATAGCCGTAGTCAATGGTATAATGTCAAGAGACAAACACGTTCGTTTGCTTGAGAGGAAAGGAAAGAAGGCGGGCTTGACTGCGGCTATAATTGATGGAATTATGATGTGCAGGACTAGATATGTAATAGTGATGGATGCAGACATGCAACACCCATATCAAGAGATTATAAATATCAAGAAGAAGTTTGAACAGGGCTACGAGCTTGTAGTTGCAGTAAGGGAAAGCGTCAAAAATTGGGAGTTTTATAGGAAGCTTATATCAAGAAGCTTAATCTATTTGGGCTATACTGTATTACTTGCCAATGGAAAAGCGAGGTGCAGTGATATTTTCTCCGGGTATTTTGGAATTAAAAGGGATTTATTCGAGAAGGTTTTTGAGGCAAATAGGGGTAGATTTGTAATGGAGGGGTACAAGGTGCTTTTTGACACGCTCAAATGCATTGATCACAAAAGTGTGCGCATAGGTGAAGTTCCCTACCATTTTCATAGAAGGGAATATGGAGAATCTAAGGCAGGGGTTAAAGTAGGCATTGCATTATTCAAGTCTTTTGTTACCTGACTTTTCCAAGGCCGCCTTTACGAAACTTACAAATAATGGAGCTGGCGCCTCGAGTTTTGACTTTAATTCTGGATGGGCCTGTGTGCCTATGCCAAAACTTTTGCTCCATTCTGTAATTTCTACAAGTTTGTTGTCTGGAGTAATGCCAGATATCCGCAGTCCGTTTTTCTCGAGAAGACGCCTGTATCTGTTGTTAACCTCATATCTGTGCCTATGCCTCTCGTAAATATATGTGTTCATGTAAGCATTATATGCTATGGAATTTTTCTTTGTTATCATGCATTTCCATGAGCCAAGCCTCATCGATGCACCTTTTACCTTTATCTTTCTCTGTGATGGTATTAAGTCGATTACGTTGTATTTTGTCCTTGGATTGAATTCTGTTGAATTTGCGCCTTGCAAGCCACAGACGTTTCTTCCGTATTCCACAACCATAAGCTGCATCCCCAGGCATAATCCCAAATAGGGAATTTTGTTCTTCCTTGCAAACTGTATCGCGCTTATTTTGCCTTCAACGCCCCTCTTGCCGAAGCCGCCTGGGACTATTACGCCGTCAACGTCAGAGAGCACGTCCAATGAATTCTTTTTTTCTAGGTTGCTTGACTCCACCCATTTGATTTCTATGCCTGTATCAAGATGCGCGCCTGCATGGACAAGTGCTTCCTTTACGCTTATGTATGAATCTCTAAGATTGGTGTACTTCCCCACTATCGCAATCCTTACTTTTTTAGAAGGATTTTCAATTTTGTCAACTATCGATTTCCACTTTCTGAGATTTGCAGAATTTAAAACCTTTTTTGAAAGGCCCAAATCGCTTAATAACAATTTGTCGAAATTCTGCTCAATGAGATGCAGGGGCAGTTTGTAAATTGTGCCTTGGTCGGAATCATCTATTATCCTTTCTGGGCTCAGGTTTGCATACAGTGCGATTTTTTTCTTTGCATTTTCTTCAAGAGGATCTGCACTCCTGCAGAGTATAAAGCTTGGCGCTATGCCTGCCTGCATTATGCTCCTGAATGCGAATTGCGATGGTTTGGTCTTCTGTTCTCCTACTACGTCAAGCTTTGGCACATAAGTTACATCTATGAATATAGTTTTGTGTCTGAGCGAAAGCTGGCGCATTGCTTCTATGAAATAGCTGTTTTCTATATCGCCAACAGTGCCGCCTACCTCTATAATTATTATATCTGGCCTGCGACTCGCAGCAATACCTTCTATCTTTTCTATTATTGTGTTTGTCAGATGTGGTATTATTTGAACATCTGCGCCTAGGAAATCGCCTCTCCTCTCCTTTTCTATTATCTCACTGAATAGTTTGCCGCCAGTTATCGACAGGTCGCCTGAGAGCGTTTTGCCGCTAAAGCGCTCGTACATGCCAAAATCCATATCCACTTCGCTTTTGTCGTCTAGAACGAAGACTTCGCCGTGCCTGTAAGGGTTCATTGTTCCACAGTCGTAGTTCAGGTACCCATCAAATTTTATTGGTATCGCATCGTATCCGTAGAAAGAGAGCACTTTCAATATAGATGCGACGGCTACGCCTTTACCGAGGCCACTCATCACAGAGCCAAGAACTACTATGAATTTGGTTTGCACAAAATTATTACTATGCAAAATATAAAAATCTATAGCATTTTATTTGATTCCTTTAGGCGTTTATATTTTCTTTCCCGTATTTCAATAAAAATTCGGGCTCTGGAAATATTATTAATGTTTATGTAGCAAGTATATTGCAGCAGAAAGGCAGGGAAGCTAGGGGTTTCCCGCACCGCAAATCCCCTATAGGCGGGCCGCATGCTAGCAGAGTATTATGCAGGTATATGTAGACTATGTGGAAGCGATGAGGCTCTGCCTCTAGCGGTGGTCTTATACATGAACCGGGCCAGGCCGGAAGGAGCAACCCTAAGTATATAGCTAAAAGCGTACAAAGGGCCATGCTCTGGAGATACAGGACCGAGTGGAAACATAGAAACTCCATATACTTGTATAATGCAATGCTGGCTTCTGCTGCACATGCTGGGGTCGCCTAGTGGTAGGCCTTTGCTCCTTGCAAAGCTCACTAAAGGGCGGCAGCCTGCTAAGCTGTTTGGCTAGAAATGGCCTACGTGGGTTCGATTCCCACCCCCAGCGCTTCTCTACCGCAATTTATTTTTTAACCTGGAAGCTGCCCGATGGCAGCTGCTGCATTATGTAATCTATATCATTGAATCCCAATTCCTTCGCGAGCTGCTTCGACGCATCGGATTTCTTCTGCTTGCCTGGCTTTACCTCGATTGAATTTTTGGGTTTGAGCACCTCATAAGTCTTCTTTGGGATTAGCTTGAAAAGCTTGCCGTATTCTGAGTCTTCTACGAATGCATATAGAACCAAAGGCATTCCCTTGAACCACTCTCTTTCCCCACTCATCAGGAAACTGCCTGTGGCAAGATAGCCTTTGTTGCTTGACTTGCTTATTTGACTGCGGTGCAAGCAGTAGACATCTGCTGAGGACATGCCAGAATCCCATGCACGAGAGAAGCATGCTGCAAATTGTGCGACTTCCTCCTTAGTTTCTTTATCTGCGCCTACGCCGTTT
>JBMFHL010000010.1:0-24551 GCA_049976845.1 Candidatus Micrarchaeia archaeon
AAACTATCTTTGGAAGGCGTGCCGCCAGAAACCCGCGCTGCCGATTCTAAGACAATGTCAACAAAGTTTCTCAGGCCGCTGCCAGGCGGTTCAAGGATGTATCCGGAGACGGACGCAAATCCTATACTGCTTGATGCTAAAAAATATGATATTCTTGTAAAAAATGCCCCTGATATAGATAAAGTTGCATCGGATCTCAGGGACAAGATAGGCAATCCGCAAATAGCAGACCAATTGCTAAAGTCTACAAAGCTTCAGAGCTTCTTCAATATAATCAAAGATTCAAATGCCAATCCTGCTCTTGTTGCCACGATACTGGTTGAAAAGATGAAGGAGCTCAAGCGTTTAGGCATTAATACAGATTCTATAAGCGATGAAGTGCTATCATGCGTATTCTCGAGATATAAGGCACGCATAATAACAAAATCGGGCATAGAAGAAGTAATCAAAGCAGTTCCTCAAGAATGCAGCGACGTTGATTCAATAATAGAGGAAAAAAAGCTTGTAAGAATATCTGGAGACGAACTCATAGCTTTGATAAAAGAGGAGGCGAAAGGGCTTAATGATAAGAGTATTATAATTAACCGGATAATGTCAAAGCACAGGCTCAATATAGATGGCGAAGAGCTGGGAGAGCTTGTAAATGTTATGTTAAGAAAATAAGGTGCTTTTATGAAATATACTATTGCTGGAAATTCAATGCAATCCCTTGACATAGAGCTTGATGAAGGGGAGAAAGTATATGGTGATTCTGGAAAGCTTGTGAGCAAGAGCGAAAACGTCATAATGACTCCACGCCTTGTCGGCGGCATAGTTGGTGCAGTCGAAAGGAAATTCACCGGTGCTTCGGCGCTTCTTACAGAGTTTATGCCCAAAGACAATAAAGGCATAGTTTCAATGGCCGGCGCAATGCCCGGCAAGATAAAAAACATAGACCTCGCAGAAGGAGACTCGTTTATAGCCGAGCACTACGCATTCTTGGCGGCAGAAGACTCGGTGAAGTTTTCAATGCAAGCAATAGGGATAAGCGCAGCCTTCTTCGGCGGAGCTGGATTGCTTCTGCAAAAATTTGAAGGCCCAGGAAGCGTCTTTATACACACGGTTGGCGATATAATCGAATACAGCCTTGATGGGTCCACCGCGCTTGAAGTTGATCCTGGCCATATAGCAGGATTTGATTCAACGCTCAGCTACAAAATCCGCTTTGTGGACAACATAAAAACCGCCATGTTTGGTGGCGTAGGCTTATTTCTCGCAAAGTTTACAGGCAAAGGCAGGGTAATACTCCACAGTGTTTCAAGATTCAAATTATCCTCTGAAATTTATCTGGAAGGCTTGGCGCAGAATAAGAGCAACAAGAAATAAACTGCAAATGCTCAAAAGCAGAAAAATAAAGACAAGAAAAACGCAGCGTCAGCTCATTTGTATATAGAGTGGTATTCAGTGCCAGTGTCGTCTACTATAGTTATGCACTCGCCTTCGCATTCTATCAGGCATGCTTGGCACAATATGCATGCATCTCCATTGACAGCAACAGACATGCCTCCGCTCCCATTGGCATATTTCTCAGCAAAATGGTTGTGGCCATCTTGTACCTTTGACCATTTTTCTACTATAACTGGATCGCTTTTTCCATTCCATTGCTGCTCTGCAGGCGCAGCATCGCTGTTTACATCACTAGCACTTCTATCTTTCATTTCGAATACCGCAACTGGGCACACATCATGGCAATGAGCACACCCTGTGCACTTAGGCTTGTCAACCCATACCTTCAATAAATCACCAATTACATTATATACAAGGAAAATAATATATTTATATATAAAAACTCTGCTGTTGCAAAATTAACATCTTCTACAACAATTTAAAATAAAAATAAAAGGGCGCCAACAGGGCGCCTTGACCAAAGGCGAATCTGTATCTTCAAGCACTGCTTCGCCTTATCTACTGTCGGGCTCCTTGGAATCAGCCAAAGAGGCTTGCAAGTCCTCCTGCGGCTTCTTCTTCGCTCTTCTTCTCCTCAGCGATCTCTTTCTTTTCCTCTTTTGCTTCTTGCTTTGCAGCAGCCTGTGGAGCAGCAACCTGTACGTTCTGCGCGTTCTTTATAACGTCTTTTATGTTTACTCCCTTCAGTGATGTGACCACAGCCTTAGCCCTGGCCTCGTCCGGCTTTATTCCAGCCGCTTTCACTACCTCAAGCAAATTCGCTTCGTTTATTTCTTTTCCGGCTGCATCAAGCAAAAGTGCAGCATATATATATTCCATATTTTCACCTTTATTTAGTATTATCCTCTGCCGCTTTTATGTTAAGGGCTTCAGCAACAGCATTCGCTATGAGCATTTCTACTACTCCTGGCTCATAAGCTTTTGTCATTATGCCAAGGCCTAACGCGCCAAGGTAAGCCTTCTTTATCAGCGCGCCCACATTGAACTCTGTAACATAACCCATATCCAAGGTAAGCGCATATGCGCCAGCAAACGCAACAGCAATATCTTTCGAGACACTCTCGCTGTTTATGCTAAGCACCTCTGAATTGAAAAGCACGCCTTCTGAAAGGGCCCCTTTAAGCGTCGGAGCAACCTCAAACGGCGTTATATCAAGCATCCTAAGTGCCTTTGAAACTGCTGTACTTATCTTAGCGCCCTTCTGGACAAGCACCTTGCCTTTTGATATAATCACTTTGCCCTTCTGTATCTGGACATCTATGCCTGCTGCCTTGAGGTCTGTTACTCCTTGGCCTGGAGGTATAGCCGTTTCTCCGGCTTCTATACTTATACTATCAATCGCTATCTGGTTGGGCTTTGCCGCAAGCTTGAGCTTGTTTGAGCTTATGCTGCTGTAAAGGTCAAGCGGCTCCTTATTTGAAAGTATAAGCGCAGAGTCCCCTGTAATATAATCGGCAAGCTTTGATAGATTTGCATCGCCTTCTACTGCTTTTAGCAGTAGGTTTCTCCTTGCTATAACAACTTTTGTATCTGATCTCAACTGGTTCCTTATCCTCTGCAGGAGCCTGTCAGGTATGCTCTCCAAAGGCATTACCCCAATTGTCTTATACTCTTTTATCTCCTGCTTCAGCTTTTTAACATATTCAATTTTTTGTGCCTTTAACATGCAAACACCTACATTATCCTCATAGGCTTGCTCATGCTGAGCTTAACGTATGCGGATCTTATATGGTTCTGGCTGACTTTCTTTATAATGCTATTCAATACCTCTTTCACATTGCCAAATATCTCTTCTGGCTTCATGTCTTCACTGCCAACAACGCAGTGCACTGTAGGTAGAAACCTTCCCTTGCTCTTTATAATTATCCTCTTAGTAACATTTGCAGCAAAACTCGAAAGATCCTCATTTCCAAATATAGGCTTTGGCATCTTGCCTCTCGGTCCAAGGAATTGCCCAAGGCGCCTCGCTATATCCGGCATAAGGTTGGGCTGCGCAAGCAGCTCATAGTTAAGCAGTGAATTGAGTTTCGTCTTGTCTGTGGCGATGTTATCAATCTTGCTTCCGTCAAATACTTCTATATTATTCTTCTGCGCCAATTCTATAAGCGGCTTGTCAGTGGCAAATATTGCAACCTTCCCGGATTTTCCTTTCCCATAAGGCAGCAAAACTTCAAGGTTTAATCTGTTGTCCTGCTTGTTGAAATCGAGGCCTTTGAAATTTATTGCCAACTCGACGCTCTGCTTGAACTTCCTCTTGCCCTTCTCTTCGCTAATAAACTTTGCAAATTCGTCAAACTTATCCTCTAGCATTTAAATCCCTCCTGCAATGATGCAGTGCTTGCGGGAAAACAAGCGATATTGTAAGCTATATGTAAGAAAATATATAAAAAGCTTCTTTTCATGGTGAACAATATTGTCATATCTCAAATTCAGCTCCAAGGGTCGGCACATGTGTCTCATAATGCTTTGACATCGCCTTTGCAAGCTCCTCAGACTTCCCCTGCTCTCCATGCACAATGAATATCTTCCTAAGCCCTTTTATGCTGCCTATAAATCTCTCCAGCTGTGGTCTATCCGCATGTGCAGACAAATGATACTGTTCTATTGACATGTTTATCTTAACTTTTCTGCCATTTATTGTAAGTTCCTTGGCGCCATCTGCAAGCGCCCTGCCACCAGTGCCTTCTGCCTGGTAGCCGACAAGAATTAATTTATTGAGTTCATTTCCTGCAAGCTTTTCTATATATTTCATTACAGGCCCTCCAGTTATCATGCCGCTTGTTGTAACTATTATGCATGCTTCCTGGCTGTTCATCACCTTGCTCCTCTTCTGCCTTGTATCTATGGGGTAGAAATTATCGCTCTTGAATGGGTCATCTTCGCTCATCAGTATCCTCTTCTGCAATTCGTCCCTGCAATAAATTACATTGTGCCTGTGTATGCGCATCGCTTTGTTTATCATTCCATCTACGTATATGGGAACTTTCTGCAAAAGACCAGAGTGTATATAATCGTCAAGAACAAAGAGCACCTCCTGTGCCCTACCAACTGCAAAGCTCGGCACTATTATCTTTCCCCCCTTGTTTATCGTCTCCTTAATGCTTGCCAGCATTGCATTTAGCTGAGAGCGCTCCGGAGGAAATATATCCTTCTCACCGCTGTATGTGCTCTCAGTTATGAGTGCATCTGCATGCAGGTGCTCGGTATAAGCTCCATCAAGGAGCCTGGTTTTTCTAAGATTCACATCTCCAGTATACAATACTCTTTTTCCATTGCCCTCAACTTCTGTGAGTGCGCTGCCTAGTATATGCCCTGCTGGAAGAAGTTTAACCTTCAATCCTTTTATGCTGAATTCCTTGTGGTATTCAACTATCTTGTAGCCTCGCTGGAGGCGCGAAAGACCCTCCTTGGTCACATTCTTCGGATTTGATATCTTCATATAGTCGCTTATGAGCACGTTTGAAAGCTCAAATGTCGGCTTGGTAGTATATACAAATCCCTTCCATCCTGTAGAGAACACGTGCGGCAAGTAGCCCATATGGTCCAAATGCGCATGCGATATTATTATTGCATCAATACTCTTTAGTTCTTCATCACTTATTATCGGATACTCCTCTTTCTCTCCGAGTTTTACCCCGCAGTCGAGAAGAATCTTCGTACTATTGTCTTCTATCATTATGCAGCTCCGCCCAACTTCATGGGCAGCGCCAAAAAATTTTACTTTCACTTTAACACCTAATTACTTTCTATATCTTCATTTTCTTCTGCACTATTGTCAGAATTGTTTCCATTTTTTTCTTTTATTATTGCTATATCAGCAAGGCTTATCTCCTGCTGCTTTGGAGCACTCCTTTGCCTTTCCCTCTGCGGCCTGGAACTGCTTCTTCCCATCGTGCTCCTAAGATTAGAATATAACTCATCAAGCTTCTTCTCAGACTCTTTTATGAGCTTCTCTTTCTCCTCTATCTGCTTCGAAAGATCTTCAATATCCGAGCCTATCAATTCAACCCTCTTTTTGAGCCTCCTGCTCTTTATTGCATGGTCTAGCTCAGCGTCAACCTCGTTGATCCTCCTTACTAAATCCTTCTCAGCGTTTAATGTAGACGCCTCCGTAGAAATCTTGAATTCGAGCTTTTCCTTAAGCCTTATCAAATATCCTATCTTTCTTCCATTATCCTTATCCATCTCAACCAATTTGGAGAGGGCAGCCTGCTCTGCTTTTTTGAAACTAAGCCTTCTCCTTATCCTCTTTACATCGTCTATCATCCCAAACCTTCTCTTTTTCTCCTCATCTATGCTCTTCTTTATAAGCTCTGCCTTCTCATTAACAGGAGCACTTGGAGTGGCATTGGCATGTACAGAGGTATCTTTAGCAGAAGTTTCCGCCTTGGCTTTTTCATCTAAATCTTTTCTATCTGTCAGTAAATCGCCTTGTAGTCATTTAAGATTTTATTGTAAACCTCTAGCAATCTATCAGTTACCTTCGGAACTGAGAACCCGCTTGCAAAGGCAACAGCATTTCTCTTATATACGCTAGAATTATTTAAAACCTTTTCTATCTTGCTTGCACATTGCAGGTAATCGCCTGCCTTGAACTTTTCTCCATTATAATTATTCTTTATCATCTCTTTAAGTGCGAGATAATCTGAGCCAACTACAGGTTTTCCGCTTGCCATCGCCTCTAATGCGACAATGCCCTGAGTCTCAAATGTCGAGGGCATGCACAAAAGGTCTGACATAGCATAGTATTTCGGCAACGCGCCTTCGCTTGCAAATCCAGCGAATTTCACTTTATCCCCAAGCTTGAGCTTGTTTGCGAGTGTCATATAATACTTCATCGCAGGTCCCGTGCCCACTATGACAAATTTCACATTATCCCTTTTCTTTGAAAGCACCTTTGCCGCCTTTAGCATAACCTCTATCCTCTTTTCTTTGCTTATGCGCCCAACATACAGCACAACTCTCTCATTATCCTTCAATCCAAGCTTGTCCCTTATTGTGTCACCGTTTATTTTAGTGTTGAAGCGCTTCATGTCAACGCTGTTTGGCACCACTTCAATATTCTTCATGCCTTGCTTTGCCAAAAGTTCCTCTATAGTTTTTGTAGGGACAATTGCCTTATCGCACTTTCTATAGAAAAATTTGGTATAACTCCAGAGATATTTGCTTGTGAACTTTTTAAGTGTCTTATTTTTCGGATAATACTCGTCGAGAACCTTTGAGTTGTTTACAAGCGTGTGAAATGATCCTATAATAGGGTATTTCATTAGCTTTGATATGGTAAGTGCTGTGAATCCCATGAAGAATGGGGTTTGTGCATGCACAACATCAATATTTTCGGCTTGAAGCTTCAGTATAGTATGATAAGGGAAGAATGCAAGCTTGTACTGCGGATAGGGCTTGAACTTTATGCCCTGCATTATAAAAACATGGCTGTTCGAATACACCTTTTTAGAGTCTGCATCCCCACTCGCAAATATGTAAACTTCGTGACCCCTGTTCTCAAGCTCTCTCTTGAAATTCAGCATAGAAGTAACTACGCCATCTATAGCGGGCAGATACGTATCAGTATAAAATGCCACTTTTATTTTATCCATAAAACCAGAATCACTAACATTTGTTTGTTACTTTCAAATTTAAAATATAAATGCGCAGCTCGTTATTAGGCTTCCTTATCTTCATGCACCGCTTCTCCAAATACTACTGCTTCTCCTCCCGATTTCTTGATCTTTTCAATCGCCCTTTTTGAAAAGCCAGAAGCTTTGACGATGGCAGATTTCTCCATGTTTCCGTCTCCTAGCACTTTATAGCCCCTAAGCTCTAGAGTGGGCCTGCTTTCGCCTGATTTAATAGCAAGCTTTGAAACTCCCTGCAAATCCATTTCCTTAAGCTTCTTCTCCCCCCAATGCGTGAATCCCTTTCTTCCCACATTATATTTTTCATATACCACTATATGCGTAAATTTATGCTTCCTGCCTCCCTTGCCTACGCCGCCCCTGTCTCCAGCACCTCTCCTATTTTTTATATTTCCAGCGCCCCAGCTGCGCGAGCCAAAGTACTTTCTTTTCTTCTTCTCCTGTCTAATTACCATAATATCACATCATTCTTTTTATGAGGTCGTTGATCTTCTCCCCCCTGTATCCTAGCGATCCGCTTGTAGAGAAGCTTTTCTTTATATGCTCATAGCCATGCTTTGGCGGCTTCATGCCTATTGGCATCCCTATTGACAATTCCTTTGCGCTTTTCTTGCCAGTGAACAAATCATTAATTTTATCCTCATCTACTTCTATGCCCTTCTTCTGGAGCAGCTTTCCAACCACTTCCTTGCTGGCCTCTCCATACGTAACATAGTCATTGCACTTATTTATCATTCCCAAGCTTGATTTTGTTGCGTGTACAAGCACTAGGTTGTTTACTCTGTTTAGGTTGAGTCTCTTGAGCGTCTCGCTTATACTGTGCCTTACGTTTACCCTGCCTCTTACTCTTATAACTGCAAGCAGTTTATTTTCAAGGTCTTTCTTTGCCATAAAAACACGATATAATAAAGTGTAATATTATTTATTTGAAAAGGTTTTTAACTCTTGTGAGCAAATGCAGCACAAAACATCTACAGATTAGTAATTGCATCACGAAGATATTTAACCTTTTGTTTTGGTCTTGGCATCTAGCTCTTAAAGTCGTTTCGATTATTTCAAAAAGAAAAAAGCATAGCTTTATATATATTTACTTATATATCTTAAATAGATATCTTAAAACGATATCTTAAATAGGTATATGAAATAGTAAAAATGTGATAAACATGGAAGACGAATATGAAGAAGACGATAGGTTCTATGGGCGCGGATACGGACACGGTGCTGGAAGAGGATACGCAATGCACGGCATGATGCATTCCCATGGCATGGGCAAGAGCGGAAGATTCAGAACAGGCTTCGGCTTGAGGTATTTCATACTTGCTGTTACAGCTAAAGGCAAAGCCACTGGCGGTGAGATAGCAAATAGCATAGAAGAGATAAGCAACGGCAATTGGAGGCCAGGGCCAGGCAGCATATATATGATGCTCAAGAATATGGTAGAGGAAGGCTACCTCCAGGTGGAAGAAACTGAAGGCAAGAAATACTATAAAATAACAGAAGAGGGCAGGAAGCTAATAAACAATTCCTGGTTTCCTTTCAAAAGTGTAATGGGTTTAGAGAGGCGAAGCAGTGCAGAAGAAAGCATATCCCTTATTGAGGATGCAGCGCAATCACTCCTTGACAGCGATGCAAAACTGGGAGAGAATGAAAGTGCAAGGATAACGAAAATAATCTCTCTTCTTGGCAAGCTTGTCCAATAGCTCATGTAACGAACGAAGCAGTGATGCTGCCTGAGCCTCTGGCGCTTGCAGAAGCAGAAATCGTATTACCGCTTATAGTGACATTACTGCTTGCAGTCCAGCCATTGAAAATATAACCGCTTGGGGGCTGCGCATATATGGTATATTCCACATTATTTATCAGTGTAACCACAGTATTGCTCGGATAGCTTGCGCCTCCCAACGCAATGTGGCCTGTTCCTGTGCTTGTAAGCAATGTCACCCTGCTAAGCAAGCCCTTGCTGTATACTATCGTATCAGAAGCCGAACCGCTTGTATTATATATGGCGCTAGGGCACGAATTTGGGTTTGTGCATACTCCATACATTATCTTAAAATTGGGGTTTATCTGGGATCCAGGCGAATAAGAAACACCGCTCAGCGTGACATTGCAAATAACTGCCGAACCCTTGGGCGCATAAGAGGGCATGCACACTCCTTTGTAGCTAGAATTGAGATAATTTGGATACAATATAATTGAATTAGATCCGAAAGTGAGATTGGCGCCAAGGTTGTTCATGAATACAATAGCAAAACTTGACGCAGAGGCGCTCGATGTAAATACAGATTCAGAGCACGCAAGCTCCGGGGTAATATAGCAAGAAGAAGGCGAGTATCCTGAAGGGTTCTTTATCGTGACGAGCACTATTATAACGGCTATAAATATAGTCAGTATAAGGAAAGCCCACGCGTATGTCGCAAGGAATTCTACAGCACTCTGCGCCTTCATGGAATCTGAACACCTATTGCATCTTTATATATAAAAAATGTTCTGAATTATTTAACGAGCTTAAAATCCATAACAATTTCCACTTCCTTGGCAGAGTAAGGCCGCACAACCCTCTTCCCAACAATCCTAATTTTAACCCCGTGCATATTAAAAAATTCCCTAAGTCTTTTCTCACTGTCTTCAAAAGCGCTCTCCTTGCTCCCAAATGTATAGTAATGCACGATGCAGTTCGGCTTTGCAACCGCAAGCACCGCCCCAAGAAAATTGTAAGAGTCCTTAGGCAAGGGCATGACTATCCTATCTGCGAAATTCTTGTGCCTAGCCGCAAGCCTATTTACATCCCCAAGCTCTGGAATAACATTCTCAACATGATTCAATTTTATATTGTTGAGCATGGCCTCGTATGCATGCTTGTTGAGCTCCATTGCTATAACTTTCGAGCTTGGCATTGCCTTAGCTATCTCTATTGCAAATGGGCCCACTCCTGCAAACATCACAATAACCTGCTCATCTTTCTTGACCAATTTTGATATCCTCTGCCTTTCATAAGCGAGCCTTGTTGAGAAAAAGACCTTCCTTATGTCAAATACAAACAAGCAATTATTCTCCTTGTACCTGGAAATGAAATTCTTTTTACCAAGGACATATAAATATCTCCTTGTCCTATACAGACCTGTCACTGCGCCTGCCTTCCTTACAACAGTTTCAACGCCTTTGTTAACTCTAATCACAATCCTGGCAATTCTCTTTGCATCGCCTGCCTCTGCGTCTATAACTGCTATATTGCCAAGGAGGTCATAGCCAGTGGGCAATTTTTCAATATCCCTGAACTCCTCAGTAAGCAGATCCTTATAACTTTTTATGCTACCTCTCTCAAAATCCTCAACTTCTACGCTTCCAAGTGTTTTTAATACTTTTGCATCCTTACCATTTGGTACGTGCAATATAGGAAAGTATATAAAAGATTTTCTACTAAATACCTTATATCCTCTATTGAAAAGGCCGTTCCTTACAAGGTACCTTTTTGCCTTTTCTGCGTTCTTTTTGCGCACTTTTATGCAGTATGCCATAACATATCTTTAAAAATTAAAGGTTTAAAATATATAATGGGTTCGAAACAATGTATTTTGTGATAAGGGTAACATCAAGCCAGGAAAAAATAACTGTTGATATACTCGAGAATAAGGTTTCAAGGGCGAATGTGCCAATATACTCCATAATTCTTGTCGAGGGAATGCGAGGTTACCTTATAGTAGAAGCAGAAAGCGAAGTCGCATGCAGGGATCTTATAATGAACGAGCCTCATGTCAAGGGCATGCTAAGCAAGCCTCTAAGCGAAGCTGAGCTAAATTCAATGCTAGAGGTAAAGAGGTCGCTGCAGGAGATAAGCATAAATGACAAGGTCGAATTCCTCTCTGGGCCTTTTAAGGGCTACAAGGCAAAGGTAATCAAAGTTGATTCTTCAAAAGACGAGATAACAGTGGAGCTTATGGATGTCGCGGTTCCAATCCCTGTTACTACAAAATCTAATACTGCTAGAGTGATTGAAAAAGCGCAAAGCGCATGATGGTGTTGAATATGGCGGAAGTTGTTATCAATGGATTAATAGAAGGCGGCAAAGCAACTGGAGGTCCACCGTTTGGTCCTGCACTGGGGCCATTAGGTGTAAACATAGCAAAAATAGTTGAAGAGATAAATAGCAAAACAAAGCCCTTCGAGGGCATAAAAGTACCTGTGAAAGTAATAGTAGATCCTGCTACAAAAAATTACAAGGTCGAGGTTGGCTCGCCACAAACCAGCGCGCTTATACTAAAGGAGCTTGGATTGCAAGCCGGCGCCAAGAGCAAGGAAGAAATAGCAGGGAATATAACGCTGGAGCAGGTCAAAAATATAGCCAAGGCAAAGGAAAGCATGCTCTATGGCAAAAGCTTTGAGTCAAGGGTAAAGCAGGTGCTAGGCACATGCAAAAGCATGAACATAACATGTGAAGGCAAGGATGCCAGAGAGATTATAGGGAAAATAAACAGCAAGGAAATAAAGCTGTAAAAATCTTAGGGCATTATTACCGCTGATCTCAATGCAAAGCGTTAAGGGCGTGGCTCTGCCACTAAGTAGCCTGTATGTTAAACTCAGGCATAAATTCGGATTTTTGGACTGGTGGCCTGGAGACACCAAATTGGAAATAGTAGTGGGGGCAATACTTACACAGAATACGTCTTGGAAGAATGTGGAAAAGGCGATAGCAAATCTCAAAAAAGAGCGAATGCTATCTATGGAAAAGCTTGCTGGTTCGAGCATAAGAAGCATAGAAGAAGCAATAAAGCCTAGCGGCTTCTACAGACAGAAGGCGAAGAGGCTACAAAATATAATACAGCATATATCGTCAAACTACAAAAGCCTCGACAATTTTTTTGATAAAAACGTAGAAGAACTCAGGAAGGAGCTCCTTTCTCTCAACGGCATAGGAAACGAAACCGCAGATTCAATAATACTCTACGCAGCTGGCAAGCCGACTTTTGTAATTGATGCATATACAAAAAGGATAATGAACAGAGTGTATGGCATCGACAAAGACATAAAGTATGAAGAACTGAAGGCGCTTTTCGAGGCAAATATAAAGAAAAATACTGTCCTTTTTAAAGACTTCCACGCCCAATTTGTCGAGCTTGGAAAAAATTTCTGCAAAAGCAAACCGGATTGCAGCGAATGTCCAGTAAGTGGCTACTGCTTATACTGCAAAAGGCATTCGGCTAATGTAGAGAGGTATAAAAAGTATTAAGAATAAAAGATTAGTATCTAATATGTGATTTTGATGGATTTCAGGGAATACATAGAGTTTCACAGGAATGAAGTTTATTCAACCATATGCAAGTACATGCCGGCAAAGGAGCCTAAGGAATTTTATGCAATAGCAAAGGACTATGTGGACAGGCAGGGCAGTTACAGAAGGCCAGGCCTGGTACTGCTAAGCGGCCAACTATTCGGCGCTAATGTAGAAGAGTTAATGCTCCCTGCGGCAGCCGAGCAGCTTTCAGAGGACTGGATACTAATGCAGGATGATGCGGAAGACGATTCGGATTTGAGGAGAGGCAAGCCTGCAATCCAAAAACTGCATGGTTGGATCCATGCAGTCAATGCAAGCAACCTTGGCCACATGGCAATGTGGAAGATGCTTAACGACTATACAATAAATTACGGTCCAGTAAAAGGGAAGAGAATATACGACAAGTTCTACGATATGCTTGAGTACACTGTTGCGGGCCAGCACATAGAGAACGAGTTCATACACAACACAAAAGACCTGAGCAAGGCTGACGAATCATTATATTTTAGGATTATAGATAGCAAGACCTGCTATTATACTGTATATGGTCCTATGCAGATAGGTGCGCTCGTAGCCAACCAAAAAGACGATGTGCTCGAGAAGCTAAAGGAGATAGGAAAAAATGCGGGTATAGCATTTCAGATAGCCGACGATATACTTGATATGACAAGCGACGAGAAGAAATTCGGTAAAAAGAACTTCGGCGATCTTTACGAGGGCAAGTTAACGCTTATAATACTGCATACTTATAAAAATGCTACTCCGGAAGAGAGGGAAAGAATTAACTCAATATATAAGAAGGAACGCAGTCAAAAAACAATTGAGGATATAGATTTCTTAAGGGGAATAATAGAAAAATACAATGGCATAGGCTACGCAAAGGACATAGCAATGAAGTATGGAAAAATCGCTGAAGCAGAAGTTCAGGAGTTTAGTAAAGAAATACCGGAGAATGAATACAAGGGCATACTACTTAGCGCCATAGGGGAGCTATACCTTAGAGACAAATAAAAAGCGGAAAAATGCCAAACAGCAATATGCGTTCCCACCCTTTTAGGCAGTATTTCATATCGTGAACAGGCTTAGCTTCCGAGTTCGGTAAGGGTTCGGGCGTTGCCCTGTTCCTATGGCCGTTTGGCAGATACTTTATGTTGTGTAAGGTTTAAATACCTTATACCTATTATACTATATCAAATGATTCTATGTTCGCAATAGACGAATTAAAAGAAGGTTTCAACATAATGCTGCATCCTACGCAAGCGACGAAAAAAGAGAGAGGAATAAAAGATTCTCTCAAATTCTATTACAAGCTCTCAATAGTACCATGGCTCCTTTATATATTATTTGGTGCAATCTTTATTGCAAGTTCTGTAGGTATAGCAGTCGCTGTAATCCCAAGCATAATAATAGCAATTTTGGTATTTTGGGTGCTAATGCCCATAAGCTTTTTCATAAGCGCATTAATATATCATGCATTTGGAAAACTTTTCAGAGTTTTCAAGAGCGGCTATGCAAATACATTCAATGCAACTGTGTATGGCACAGTTCCCTCAATACTTTTCATGTGGCTTGGAGCAGTAGCATTGCTAAGCACGCTTAGCCTAGTATTTGCAATCTGGTCGCTAGTTGTGCTGATTATAGCACTTGCCAATAGGCAGAATACAACAATGCTCCGCGCATTTTTAGTAATACTTATTCCTTTGATAATAATAGTAATAATCACCGTATTCTTTGCCTTTGGCCTATTCCTGCCTTCAACTTCATCATCAGGTTTAATCGGCAGTTCATGCATTGCAAGCACCGGCTACTACTGTTCAAATCCAATTTACAATGCTTCAACTAACACAATACATTTTGGGCTTGTGCAAGCCTCTGCCAATAATTTTGAAAGCTGGGCTATAGCCTATGCGCCTAGCAATGCAAGCATCTCTACTGCAACAGGCATACCTGAAGTTGATTTTATCAAAGTATCAAACAATCCATTTAATGCAGGAGAAATAATAAATGTATCTTTGCCTGCATCCTCTTTGCATAGCGTAAAAGCCGGCACATTTGCCGCAGGCAATATCTGGATATGCTATTCCCTAAACAGTACAATTACACCTGGCATAGGCAGTTGCACGGCATCATCAGGCAACATAGAATATGCCCAAGTAGCAGCCCTTACAGCAACTGCAAAATAATCTCTTGTCTAGCAATTTACTCATAAAATAGCAAAGAAAAAGATAAAATTTACGCTTTGCCTCTTCTTGTGTAGTCCCTTCTTATGCCTAGTAGCGTTTCATGGTAGTCATCAAATTCATTGGGCGCCTCTTTTAACTCTACTTTATTACTCTCCCCTGCATCATTTTTGTATTTAGTATAATCCCTATTAATTCCAAGCGATGTATCCCTTAGGTCTCCGAAAATATCATTAATATCAGTAACACTGCTATCTCTTTTCTCTTCGCGTTTTTCGTTTTGGCTTATCATAATATCATATGCTTTTATTGCCTCCTCCTTTTTAAGCAAATTTGTGGCTATTGCTGATTGTCGAATGCTCTAAAAGCTTTAAAAGCATTTGTCGAAGCGGCAAATGTGGTCTCAAAGGCCTCTAGGTTGAGCATCTTGAATACATTTTTCAAGTGGGCTTTAAGGCCAGCCTCCCAAAAATAGTCTGCGGGAAATCAGTAACATCGTCGGTATAGTTTACCTGTAAGTAACCCTCGTACAAGCTGCCAATAATGGAATTGCTGGCGCCGGCGCACGTTATATTGAACGTGTATGTTCTGCCAAGTGGGATATATGCCTGGGGCGAAAGCGCAGTCATACCAGTTGTAGTCTTGTTCTCAGAGCAGCCTATTCCAGTGATGTTAATGGGATCCTGCATGGAATTCTCTATGCTAACCGTGAGCATGCCGTTTACTGAAAGCAGATAGTTTGTGCACTCCAATCCCGAAGATAGTACGCAAGTGGATGATACAAAGAGGCTTGGATTGAAGACCCCAATTGAAAAGAACGCGCCAAGGATAACAGCAATGATAAGTATTGCCCAGCCATAGGTCATTAGATATTCCATTGCGCTTTGCGCTTTGGAGCTCCTCTTATTAAAGAATATGCGCGTGATCTTTTTAGCAAGCATATATTGCATGTTCATCATTCCTATTACTAGGAGAAAAGCTATAAAGCATAATATATACTAGCAGATAAAAAGTAAAATTTTTATTTTTGTTCCTACATAATATATAACAAGAGTAGATAAAAGTGGGGTGATAGTGTGGAGAAGAAAAATAAGGAGTGGTTAGCGCCAAGCGACTTTTTCGCAGATCCATTTTCAGCATTCAAGAACTTCTTCCCGACAAGATTTGGATCAGACTTCAGTTTCCCTGAGATAGACATGATAGACGAAGGGGATTCGATAAGGATAAAAGCAGACATGCCAGGCGTAGACAAGCAGGATATAAAATTGAAAGTAACTAGCAATGCAGTGACAATAAGCGCCGCAAACAAGGAAGAAAAAGAGAAGAAAGATAAGAATTATTACTACAGCGAGAGAAGCGCGAGGCAGTACTATAGAAGCATACCGATACCTGTGGAGGTCGATTCAAAGAGCGCAAAAGCAACATTCAAGAACGGCATGCTCGAGGTATCGCTCAAGAAGAAGGCTACCCATGGGGAAGAGATAAAAATCGAGTGAATGAAAAAGAGAAACAATAAAAAAGAGCTAAGCAATAAATGGCAATAGCATTATTGTTTTGCTTCCTCTTTCTTTTCTTCTATCTTTTCTGTGTTCTCTGGCATGTGAAGCTTGTCCAAGCTCCTCATCTCGCTTATGCTCCTCAGCGCCCTGTATGTCGCAATGGCCATGTTGTAAATATCCCTAGTCCTGCCCCTTGAAAAGCTCCATATATCCTTTACTCCAGTAACCTCTAGCACCTGCTTTGCCGTATCCCCTGCGACTATGCCTACTCCTCTAGGTGCCGGCTTGAGTACTATTTCAGCAGTTCCGCACTTTCCCTTTGCCACTACAGGCAAGCTGTGCGGCGTTCCGCAGTTGCACTCCCATGATCCACATCCAAAATTTACTGAAATTATCTTCCTTTTGGCATCTTTTGTTGCTGAACTGATTGCCGGCTTTACCTCTACATCCTTGCCGACTCCTATGCCGACATGTCCGTTTCTATCTCCTACTACGACTGTTGCCCTGAACTTCTGCTTCCTGCTGTTCTTTGTCATCCTTTGCACAGATGCAATTTCCAATACTCTGCTTTCCAGGTTTGGAAGCAGCGCATCAATTATCTCCACCTCCTTTATCGGCTTGCCAGCCTCAAAGATCTGCTCTATGCTCCTTATATTGCCGCTCTTTACGAGCTCGCCAAGCTTTGTCCTGGGTTTCCATTCCTCAATACTAAATTGCTCCTCTTCGTTGTTATTCACTTCACAACCCCTTTATAGTTTTTTATCTTCTCCTTAATCTCAGCAAAGAGTTTAGGGAGTTCCTCTACATTTATTGAATTTTTCAAATATTCTCCAAATTGCCTTTTATACAATTTCTCATCGCCCTTCAGCTTTTTGGCATAGCTGCTTATGCTTGAGCCGTCGTAGGTGCTTTCCTTAATGTCAAGTCCGGCTTTCACGCGCATGCCACCGTCTATGCAGCCTTTTGCAAACACGAATGGAATAGATTCTTTTACAGGCGTATAAAGCCCGGTGTCAAGCACAAGCTCCTCATCAGCCTTGTACTTCTTAGCCAACAATAACCCAGTTAGGTAAGCAGTGGGCTTGTTTGGCCTGCTTGGCCAATTGAACAAATTAAGCTCCTTTGAGCTCACGCTTACTACTACCAAATCTCCCTTCGCAGCGTATCTTACAACCTGCCCAATTATATACTTGTTGCTCTTCCTTACAACAAGCCTGTCAAGCCCGCTTTTAACAAGGGCGAGTCTCTTCTTATAATCTGTGAGAGCAAGCCTCCTTCTTTTAAACCTTAGCCTTTTGCTTTTCATAAATATTACCTCTCATATCTTTTCTTCATAACTGCATCTATATTCTTCTTATCTTCATCGCTTATGCTTATGCCCTCGTCCTTCAAATGCAACAGCAGCGAAGACTTGTCATGGAAAGAATTGCCTTTAACAAGCATGTAAAACCTGTTGAAACTTGCAGAATCGAGCTTTCCCATGCGCTTGAGCTCCTTGAGCATAGCCCTCTGACCACGCACCTTCTTCTCCCAGCTTATGCCTCCTCTTGCCTTTCTCGAACCCCTGCGCCTTCCTATACCTCTTCTCCTTCCCTCACTCCTCTTTTTCTTGAGCACCTTTGAATTCATGCTTATGTTGTGCTTTGCCTTGAGCGCGAATACTGAGCCCTCTTTTACCAATTTTCTAACATCCTCTCGGGTAAGCGCTTTCTTTACATCTTCTATTGCATTTGGGTTTATCCTTATGCTTGACTCTCCTCTATTCAGCATCTCAGCAGCTACCCTTTTTGCAAATTTAAGACTCATAATTACACCCTGTTCGAAACCTTTATGCTATGCATGTCAGCAATCCTCTGCAATGCCCTCTTCTTTTTTGACGAAAGACCGTGCGCCATTACTATCTCATAACTATCTTTTTTGCTAGCAATGCTAAGCAACTCCCTCTCGTTATGTACAAGCATCTTTATAAGCCCGCTGCCTTCCCTGAATCTAACACTTGCAGGATTCTTGTACCCTATGTTCGGCATTTTTCCATAGCCGCTCTTCTTCAGCTTCTTCTTGTTGTCTATTCCGCGCTGGCTCCTCCATCTGTCTTTGACCCTTTTCCTGTTCTTTGCACCCAGATTTGGCACTGCAAATCTTGGATGATTTTTTTTGTTTTTAAGCGTCATATCATTCACCGTGTGCCTCATATATGCCGTCTTGGAACACCCTGGTATCCTTCTGCTTTGCCTTGCAGGCCTTCCTTATGTTTGTAATTGTCTGACCTACATCGTAAACATCAACACCTTTTACTATTATCTCCTGCCCCTTTATCTCAAGTTTTGTATCTCCCACAATCTTGGCTTCCCTAGGTATTCTCTCGCCGAATAAGTTCTTTATTAGAAGTGTGTCCCCTTTTACTTCAAGGGCAATTGGAAAATGGACATACGCAACTTGCAATTTTTTCTCTATGCCCTTCTCTACTCCCTCTATGCTGCTGTTTATGCGTGAAGCTATGGCAGTTTCTACCAATTCTGCTTTTTTGCTTATGCTTTTAGATTTGCTACCGTCAAGCTCTATGCTCTTAGCGCCTACGCCTACGTTCAAATACTTCTCATTTACTTTTATCCTTGCAGAGCCAAGCCTACCTTTTATTACTATAATGTCTCCTTCCTTCTTGGCTTCTACTTTATCAGGCAATTCTATTTTCATAAATATCAGCTAGTAAACGTAAACGAGCAGCCTTCCTCCGAGGTGCTTCTCCTTGGCTTCTTTGTTAGTCATTATGCCTTGTGGCGTCGACACTATCAATATGCCAAAGTCTTTGCTTGGAATATACCTTGTCTCATATCTGCTGTAGTCATTTACCCCAACAGGGAAGCGCGGCTTTACAACGCCTATCTTGTTTATGCTCTTTGAGAGCTTTACCCTTATCTTTGGTATTTTGTTATCCTTGAACTCTTCATAGTCTGAAATATAATTATTCTTTTTCATTACCTCAAGTACCGCTTTCACGAGCTTCGTTGAGCTGATTACGCACTCCTCCCTGCCTATGGATTCGTGCACTTTTATTATATTTATCGCATCATCTAATATGTTCATAACATCACGAATACTTCTCGAACCCTAGCTCCTTCGCGTGCTCCCTAAAGCACCTCCTGCATACATATATTCCGTACATCCTGATAAGGCCCCTGCTGGTGCCGCAAATCTTGCACTTCCTTGCACCCTTGCCTTTCTGCTTAAGTTCATATCTTACTTTTATTTAAACACCTCATTCGCTTATTATATTTGCATTGAAATTCTTCTTCAAATAATCAATAATCTCTTCCTTGCCTACTGTCCTGTGCACCTTTCCAGCAAGCGCCCTTCTTCTCCTCCTCCTTTCAACCCTCCTGCCCTTCCTGGCAAAGCTCGCATTTATATTCATTCCAAGCATGCCTATCTTCGGGTCATATTTTAAGCCAGCAAAGTCTATATACTCTTTTATGCCGAAGCTGAGCGAGTTGCTCGTTATGGAGGAATTTTTTATATTGTTGCCATTTGCATCCATTGCCCTCTTCAAAAGCTCAGCCGCTTCTTGGCCTCTTATCGTAACCATCGCCCCGATGACTTGGCCTTTCCTGAGCTTAAGCGAGGGATCCCTCTTTCTTGCCCTGGTTGCAGCGGCATTGTGGTTGGTGAGCTTCTTGAGCAGCGCCTTTGCATTGTCAAACAACTGCTCGCTCTGGCCCAAGCCAATGTTCACCGAAACCTTCTCAAGAACAATACTCTCGTTGCTGTTTGCCAAATCAAGCACCTACTACCATAATATTGCTTACAACAGTCTCAAACTTCCTCTTTCCAGCCTCTATTTCAAGCGTCGAATCCTTGAGCATTGCGCCCTTCTTTATGCTTTTTATAGTCCCGCTCTCTGGCGCATGAATGCCACGGTATACAATGCATTTTGCTCCTTCCTTGAAGCCCAGAACTGCTTCTATCTTTCCTCCTTTTATTACAACAGAATCATTTACCTTTGCATCCTTCTCAGCCTTTACAGTTGTGCCGTCATGCAACCTTAGCATTAAAACTCCTTTCTTTGCAGTGTATTTGCCAACAACCTTAAATACGCTTGACGAAGCTTCTTTCTCGTCAATCTTTTTAAAGCTGAACGTTCCATATCTGCCAGCTCCTATCCTATAGTAGGAATTGTCAGGCTTTACATAAACAACATCGCCGAACCCTACGGGATACCTGTAATCCTTTACAGGTTTGCCATTTATATAAATGGCGCCGCTGCTTATTATCCTCCTTGCTTCTCTTGAAGTGCCTTCTATAAGCTTCTCCTTTACAAATGTTATAAGTGACATGCCCTCCTCAAGCGTGTGCCTGCCTGGGTTTGGCTTTGTGACATATTTGCTGCTCTTTCTGTTTATCCTGAGATAGCTGCTTGCAGCAATCCTTTTGATATGGCTCGAGCCACCTTTTCTACTCATTGTTTCACCTTCTTGTAACCCTCTATGCTTTCTTTCCTATATTTATCGCTTAGGTCTAAGTCTGTAATATAAAGATTCGATGCCCTTATTGGCACCATAATCTCCTTTCCTTTGGCAGTTTTTCTGACTATGCCATCAACGTAAACAAATCCTCTCCTTATGCTTACCTCGCTCACCTTTCCGCTCTTACCTTTCTGACCACCACTAACCACTTTAACGCTGTCTCCCTTCCTTATCTCAATGCTTCTCTTTGCTATGCCAAGCTTTTCCTTAAGCTCCTTCGAAATGTGGGCGTTTACAAACCTCTGCCTCATGTGCATCGGCGCTGCGTATCTAAATTTCCTCTGCTTTTTAGGTTTGCTGCTTGCTATCATTATACTACCCTAGATGCTATGCCCGCAACTTTTGCGAACCTCTCTACAACCTCCCTAGCTATTGCGCCTTTTATCTCAGTGCCAACAGGAAGGTTTCCTTCTCCTATCATTACTCCTGCATTGTCCTCGAATTTGACCCTCATGCCATTTGCCCTTCTTATTGGTGCTTTCTGCCTTATTATCACAACTTTCACAGGCTTTTTCAAATACGTTGGCGAACCTTTCTTTACACTTGCAGAGACTATGTCGCCTATGCCCGCAGCCGAGAGCCTGCCTTTTCTGCCTCCTTTGCCTATTATATGTATTATCGAGAATTCGAATGCTCCGCTATTATCTGCGCACGATAGCTTTGACCCAGGAATCAGGGTCTTCGAAATATTAGTTGAAACTCCTTTCATATATTACACCTATTTTGCCTTCTTGACTATTGCAGTGACAACAAAAGACTTAGTCTTGCTCATCCTCCTAGTTTCGCCTATCCTTACTATATCACCGACTTTTGCATTTATGCAATCAGGATTATGAGCAGGTATCCTTGATCTTTTCCTAAGCGATCTCTCATATTTGTACATATATCGTGTATATTCCCTTTCCACTATGACTGTTTTCTTTGCCTTGTCGCTTACAACAGTGCCCATAAGTTCAACTCCTCTTACCTTTATGCTGCCGTGTATTGGGCATCTTGGGTCGTTGCATTCCAAATCTATTCACCTATACCTCTCTTTTCTTATAATACTTCATGGCTTTCTCTATTCTTTCATGAGGCCTGAAAGAAATCTCAATCCCTTTTACTGTAAATGATTTATTTCCAGCATAAAATTTAAATACTGCTGTCTTTTTTATTATCCTTTTTATACCAGTTTTTGTATTTATTATTAGGGTGTTTTTTGTCTCGTCTGAGACAATTCCCTCTAATCCCTCTTGTTTTTTGTCTGAGCATTTAACTAATTTTACTTTAAGTCCTATTAGCTCGCTTAGCACAATATTCCTATTGTTGTATTGCATGCATAGGATGCTCAGCTGAGATTTTTATATCTAATTAAATATTTAAACCCTTGTTTTATACAGCGCAAATCCTGCAAAGAAAAATATCATGTGTTTCAGCAAAAGGTCATTTGATTACTACCTTGTCTGATATATCTACTATCCTATCTATGCTGTATGCAATCTGGCTCCCGAAGCTCGTGTTTATCACTATCCTCCTCCTTTTTGCGTCAATTCCATAAACCTTCCCTATCAAAGCGCCAAGCTCGTTGACAACAATCTTATCCTTCACCCTCTTCTTCCTCAACGCTTTGCCTCTCAGGTAGTTGGTTGATATTGATATGAATGCGCCTATAACTATTGCAGCAAGCGTGTAGAGCAGCAACTGGCCGAAGTAGATTTGGCCTATTATCCATGCCACAAACGAGTAGATTAAAACCCAGAAAATTATCGATGAGCCGATATACATGCCGTACTTGAAGCTCCTGAATATGTACCTGCTACCTTTTGTGTCTATTACCCTGCCTATCAAATAGAATATAAGCGTGATTGGCAGCAGCAGAAGGAAGCCCTCTATAACATATGCCCATATAATTATCGCATTATTTGTTATGCCTATCTCGCTCGTATAATTGCCATAAGCTATAAAGACGCTTGCTAGGGCAAAGACTATTGAACTCAGGTAAAAAACGAAGCTTATCCTGTCTATGCTGAAGCCAAGCCCTCTGAAAGAGCTAAGGAAAGCTTCCTCCAAGCCAAAGCCTTTTACCACAAGATATATGCCTATAAGTGCTACAGGCAGCTCCCAACCAGTGCCTATTGCATAGCTTATTGCAAAGAGCAGCAGCAGTATTGCAGGTATACCAAACACGATTCTAGCATAGTGCGGCTCCTTGAGCTTTTCGAGCACTACAAAGTAAGTGTTCTCCAGCTTCTCTGCCTGCTTCATTGTAACTAGTTTTACGCTGTTTATCTTTATCCTTGACTGTATTATTGGGAGCACCCTGTTGTCGCTTGCGCCATCGGTCACAAATACGCATGCATCTGCCTTGTATTCAGCAAGCACCAGATCTAGCTGCCTTGCAATCTCCCTATCCGCGGCATAGCCCTCTGACTCTGAACCAGTTATAGTAGCAACATTGACAAGGTAGCCGTCTTTTTTCAATTCATCATAAAGCTTTACTGCTTGGAACATCGTATTGGCATCAGTTTCTTCAGGATCAGCGAGCGCCAGCTGCGTTGCCGCATTTAAATTCTGCACCCTGCCCAAGACAGGCCCTGATATATTAGTTTTCCTGTGAAGGTCGTCGTCTATATCTACTGCTAGCACCAGCAGCCTCTCATTCTTGTCTTTTGCACTTACCTTGTCCTGCATTCAATCATATCTATTATCAAAGCAATATTTAAATATTCTATATAACAAGTGTAATTGGTGTTGAAATGGGATTTGGGAGTGATCTAGGATTTGCCCTAAGAGTAATTATCGCACCTGGGAAAAATGCTAAAAAAGCGCTCACTGTAGGCTCCGCCTTGAAAATATACTATGAAGCGAGCATTGTCCCTCTGCTGTTTGCAATCTTTATAGGCGTGCTTCTTCTAGATGCAGGAATCCAAAACATAACAGTGCCGCTGATCGGAAGTTTTGCAGTTTTTGGAATGCAAGCCGCATTGGCATTGGCAATAATAATTTCGATGTGGGTACTTGTGCCAATAGGCCTATTTATCAATGCGTTTTTCTACCAAATAATAGGAAAGCGCGTATTCAATGCTTGGAACGGCGCATATGAAAAGACATTCGCTGCAAGCATGTTCGGCGTGCTGCCGCAAACTATGCTTTACTGGCTGCTTGCAATACCAATACTAAACATAATCGCGCTGGCAATAATCTTCGTATGGAATTTCATAGTGCTCATAATAGGTTTGGCAGTACAGCAAAAGACAAGCAGGGTCAATGCATTCGTAGCAATATTAGCAACAGTGATATCCGTAATGGCAATAGCGATGATACTAATTTTTGCAGCTACAACATTATACATGCTTCCAGCAACAGTACCAGCAGGATCAGGCACGTTGCATCCAATATAAAAAGAAACAAGTCAAGCAAAAGCCAAGCAATCCTCTGGGCGCTTCGCAACATGAGCAGTAACATCAGCGGTCATTTTATTATCTCCTGCACAAATGCCGGATACACTGCGGTTACGCCTTTTATCTCTTCTATCCTTTTTACAAAACTGTTTGCCTTTACAGATTCTAAAGAGGCTACAAAAATTGCTGAGTGGTCGCCTGTTGTAGCATAGATCTCGCTCACTTCATTAATCCTTTTTATCTTCTCAATAACGCTCCTGAAATGCTCAGGCGCAATGCTGAGCCCTATTATAAGCATTGTTTCATCGATTAGCTGATGCCTAACTCTTGCCTTGTAGCCAACTATTACTCTATCGCTCTCTAGTTTCTTTATCCTCTTCCTAACAGCGCCTTCAGTTAAACCCAGCATCTTCGCAATCTCGCTGTTTGTTAAACTAGAGTTTCTTTCTAGAATGCCAACAAGCTTCCTGCTTATTTCTTCTAACATTAAATCATCAATATATTAAGATATGCAGAGAAGGTATTTATACTTTTCGTACCATATATTAATAAAAAAGGTGATAAATTGATTGAAATAGGAAAAGAAGTTCCGGATTTTGTAGCGAAGACTTATTTCCC
>JBMFHL010000011.1:0-24141 GCA_049976845.1 Candidatus Micrarchaeia archaeon
AGGCTGCTCGGAAGTTTCATTAGATTCTGCCTGCTCTGAATGTGTTTTTGTCGCTTGCTGCTTGTTTTGTTGTGGTTGTTGTCCCCAATTTTTAACTTCTTCCTCGAAGGCATATTTTGGGGTTGCTGGGATTTGAACCCAGACCAACAGGTTACTTCATTAATCGTAATTCCAGAATCAAATCATCGCACGAAGCTCAAACATTTTTCCAGGCTTTACGCCATTTTCTGGAGCCTATTGCGCTGCCAGGTTACGCCACAACCCCTTGATTTAAATTTAATTATCTAAAATAAATACCTTTTGATATGTGTAGAAGATGAAATTATACTGCACAATCCCATGATATTTATAATATTTATATTTAGTGATTTATTTATATTTCCATGGGAGTCGAAGAAGTTGAAGCATTCATAAAAAGCAATTCGATAGATGCAGAGGTGAAGGTGTTAGAGCCTGAGAGCACAAGGACGTCTGCGCTTGCTGCCGAGGCTCTGAAATGCACTGTTGCTGAGATTGCAAAAAGTATAGTGTTTTTTTATACTAAGAAAAGTGAGATGCTACCTGTAGTTGTCGTGCTCAGCGGAGACAAAATGGTTGATGAGAAAAAGTTAACTATATTCCTTGGCGCAGAAGATATTGAGAGGATGAATGCGGAGGAGGTTAAGAGGGAAACCGGTTACGCAATAGGCGGAGTTCCGCCTTTCCCACACAAAAAGAATGTTAGGATATTAATAGACAAATCACTTTTCAGGTTCAGGCGCGTATGGGGCGCTGCAGGAGCCCCTAATGCAGTTATGCACATTTCACCTGAAATACTTGCAAATAAGCTTCACATCGAGATTACAGACGTTTCGAAATAGATGAACTTAGGATATTTATAATTGAACTTACAAATAATATTATGCTTGTTTCTGAACTGAAAGGAATCGTACCGAACGAGTTTCTGGAATCGTGCAAGGAGCGCGGTATAAGTGCACTCACCCCTCCGCAGGAATTGGCATTAGCTGCTGGATTGCTTAAAAAGAGAAATATTGTTGTAGCAAGCCCTACTGCCAGCGGCAAAACCTTGATAGCTGAGATTGCAATGATAAACACAGTTATAAGGGAGCAGAAGAAAGCAATTTATGTTGCACCGCTGAGAGCACTGGTTAGCGAGAAATACGACGAATTCAGGGGCGCTTACCCTTACCTTAAAATCGCAATTTCTATAGGAGATCTGGATTCGCTTGACCAGTGGCTTCCGAAATATGATATAATATTGGTCTCTACCGAGAAGCTTGATAGTTTGATAAGGCATGGGGCAACATGGGTCAGCGATGTCGGCTGCGTGGTCTTCGATGAGATACACATGCTTGGCGACGTGAGCAGGGGCTCGGTGCTTGAGATACTTGCAACGAAGCTTAGGAGGTTAGTAAGCAGCGCACAGATACTTGCGCTGAGCGCGACGATAGGCAATGCAAAAGAAATTGCAGAATGGCTTGGCGCCGGTCTTGTAGAGAGCGATTACAGGCCGGTGAAGCTTGAGAAAGGCATAGTGCTCAATGACAAGGTGTATTATCAGGATAGCGAAGAGGCGCTTCTCGGAAGAAGCAAGATACCGGAGATAAGGGTTGTAGAGGATACTATAGAAAAGGGCAAGCAGATAATTGTCTTTTACGCAACAAAGAGAAATGCTGAAGCGGGGGCTGAAAAAATAGCAAAGATAGTTGGGGAATATGTAAAAGATGATGAAAAACTTGTGGAAATAGCTAAGGAGGTTAAAGGTGTTTTGGGCAGGCCTACAAGCCAGTGTGAAAAGCTTGCAAGGCTTATTGAAAAGGGAGTTGCATTCCACCACAGCGGCCTTGTAAATGAACAGAGGAAGATTGTCGAGAATTCTTTCAGGCAGGGAAAGATAAAGGTTGTCTGCTCAACTACCACACTCTCTTTGGGAATAAACATGCCTGCACACACTGTCCTTGTCAGGGATACGAGCAGGTACAGCGAGATGAACGGAGCAGAGAAGCTCAGCGTGAACGAGGTGACGCAGCTCTTCGGAAGGGCAGGAAGGCCTAAATATGACAAAGAGGGCAGGGCATTGCTCATATCAAAATCAAAAAGTGAAGTTATTGATTTCTACAATAGGTATATGGTGGCAGAGCCTGAGCCAATAGATTCTACGCTAGGCATGCTGCCTGTGCTTAGGAGCCATATACTTGCATTTGTCGCCACCGAGTTTCTGAGGAGCCGCGAGGCTATGTCAGGATTCTTCAGCGAGACCTTCTACGGCTACCAATATGCGAGCATGAGCGAGATCAATGCAATCATAAATGACATACTCACTGAATTTGTAAGCTGGGGATTCATGGAGAAATCGGGCAGCGTGTACAATGCGAACAGATTAGGCAAAAGGGTAAGCGAGCTTTACATAGATCCGCTTTCGGCTAAATGGATATTGGATACGCTGCCAAAGGAGAGGGATGTTATTGCAAACCTTTTCATGATAACAAATGCAATAGAGATGAGGCCTTACGTAAAGGCGGTGGAGGAGGCGGAGGAAATGTTCTACGCTTATAAGAATTTTATCGACAGCTGGCTGGAAGGCGCTATGAACGAAGTTGGCCTGTATGATCCACTGCGGGCGCTCAGCACTGCGCTAATGCTAAATGACTGGATAAACGAGAGGAGCGAGCAGGAAATAATAGAAAAATACTCGACAACACCGGGCGCGCTTCATTCGAAACTTGCGAATGCCGACTGGCTTATATACGCTGCGACTGAGCTTGCCAAGATAGTGCATGTGCCGACTATGAAACTCATAGAGCTTAGGCTCAGGCTAAGATATGGCATAAAGGAGGAGCTTCTAGACCTTGTTAGATTAGAGCAGGTCGGAAGGGTAAGGGCAAGGCTCATGTATAGTAACGGGATAAAAGGCGTTGCTGACTTAAGGAAGGAGGGTTCTGATAAAATTGTCGAGAGGCTTTTTGGAAAGGAGATTGCAGTTAAAATACTTTCGCAGGTTTAGCATCTTCGCTGCATGTGTATTTTACAATTGCATTTTGGATATTTCGGCTTCAAAAATTTAATTTTTCTACATGCAGGGCAATTACTCTCTTACACTGCTAATAAGCAAAAGAATATAAAAATTAACCTTTATATTCAATACGACCGTTAATACGGCGACCGTGATATGAATGGGAGTTTTTGATAAACTTGGCCAAGCATTTGGGACATCTAAGGAGATAAATATAGAGGAGTATATGGGCTCAGCGGAGATGGAAGACGTCGACGTGCTGAATGAGCCTGCTGACATGTACGTGAAGCCAGTAGCTATAGTAGGAGAAGAGGACCTGAAGCTCATAGAGAGCGAGCTTGAGAAGAAAAATATACTTCTTCTGAACATAGACGAGATAAACAAGAGGCCCAACACGAGGAATAACATGCTTGCGTCGCTCAAGAAATACGTTGAAAAGATAAATGGCGACATAGCACAGATAGATGCTTCTAGAGTGATAGTGACGCCAGCCAAGGTAAAGATAATAAAGAGGAAGAAACAGGGCAGATAATTATTTGAGCAACCCACGATCTTTTCGTGGGCTTTCTACTTTTTGAGACTTATGAGATTTATTTGTCTAGTGATATACTTTATTTGAATGCGATTATAAGGGTCTTTATCTCGTGCAACGTCGGTTGAGAATTGCTTATTATTCTTTTAAAAGCGTTGTAGACTGCATCCTTGTCCCTTATATTCTTCCTGCTTATGCTACGCCTGAAAAGCTTGAGCAAAGCATTCACTTCTCTTGAATACTCTGAATGATCGGGCACTGCGGCTTTCTTTATTCTAGATGCATATGCATCTTTAAATTCGCTTTTTGTGAAAAGGTACAGCAATATTGCAAGCGCGTGCGATATGTTGAGAACAGGGTAACTCTCGTTCGTTCCTATGTATGTGACTATGTCGCATTTTGACAGCTCTTCTATAGTTAATCCTATGTCATCCCTGCCTATAACCAGAGCTATTACTGCATTTTTCCTCTTTTTTAAAAGCTCGCTTACTTTATCTGCCGCCTCTTCAGCTAAGCAAACTTTTCTCGTGCTTGGAGAAGCCTTACTCAATACTCCGGTGGTACCTATTATTAAGTCGCAGCCCTTTATTGCATCATCAAAATTACTAAATATTCTTGCATCCTCAAGAAGAGCATGGGCATGCTTCGAAAACATTATTGCCTTGCTGCCAGTCAATTTTGCCCTGGGCTTGACAACAAAAAGATTCTTTACTCCAAAGTTCTTTGCGACCCTCGCTATGTAGCCGAGATTCATCTGATATTTTGGCTCTACTAGTATAAGCCTGAGCACTTACAAACACCCTATTACAGCTATAGCGTTTACAAGTATATGTGCAATAAGCGTCGGATAAATAGACTCTGTCTTTTTGAAAACATAGCCTGCTACAAGTCCGAAGATTAAGGCTGCTATGATGTCTATCCCGAAGGTAGAGCCGTAACCTGCGTGCAGCACAGCGAAGAGGAGCGCGCTTGGTATTATACCTATCCTTTTTACAAGGAAGCCCCTGAAGAATATTTCCTCATCTAGAGGGCCTATTAACGCCACAAAAAGTATAAACCACAAAGGCATTCCTGTTACAATAGAGCAAGAATTTGTGTTTATGCTTATGCTTGTTATATCGCTCCAAATAGAAATCATGATTTCTAGCACAAAGATTATCACAAAGACCATTAAGCCAAGAAGCACTATCCTTTTCACGCTTAGCTTTTGTATCAAGCCCATGTTAGAAAGAGCTTGGCTGAAGCTCATGCCTTTATGTGCCAGGTAAGCAAAAGACAATGCAGGCAAAAGCAGGGAGAACAATGCAGTTGTTAGCACTTCGGCCAATAAGGTAGAGATATAACTGTAGTTATAAAGAATTATTGCAGCTATGAATAGCATAAGCAAGAAGTAGAAAGAGAGATAGGATACTATCTTGTAAGCTGATCCCTCCTTATTTTTATTTCTTTTTCTGCTGCTTTTCAGTTGAATCATCCTCCTTTTTAGCTACCTTCCACTCTGTATAGCCGCATTTTCCGCATGTATACCTGTCTGCATGCTCGGCAAGCCTCGAGCCGCACTTTGGGCACAGCTTGACTGCCGGCTTGTATGCCTTTATCTCTTTCTCTTTCTTTGCAGTTTTTGCCTCTGCCATATTATTACCTTTTATTCTTGCGCAGCCTTGCTGTCTTCTGCTTCCTTCTTCTCTTCTGCATTGCTAGCTTCTGGTTTGTTCTTTGCCGCGGCGCCGGATTTCTTTTCAGCACGCTTCTGCCTGAAAGACGGCTCGACGCTCATGGCACTTTCGCTCTTATACGAGTATAGTATTATGTCGCTCTTTGTCACACCATACATTGGATTTACCTTTACTATTACTGTGAGTTTGGGGTCAAGATTAAGCTTCTTGCACACCTGCTCTTTTATGGCTTCCCTTGAAGGCGTGCCGCCGGCATATAGCGCCTCGGCAATTACCTCCCTCCTCTCCAAAAGCTTGTTTTCAAAATCCTTCTTTATAGATATGTCAATCTCTTCCATATTATGCACCCACTATCCTTGCTATGGCTCGCTTGTCCATGCTTTCTATTACCTCTACCTCGCTTCCTGGCTTTATTGAGTTCTTCAATTCCTCAGGTATGTCTATTTCGTATGTTTCATATGTCTCTAGATCCATGAGCTGCGCTGTAGCACCAGATACAGATACAACCTGAGCGCGCTTTTTGTTTATCACTGGAGCCTCTACATCAGCGCTGCTGGGCTTTAGCAAGGTTCTCTTTTGGCCGTCAAAAAGGCCTATTGCTGTTATCCTAACCTTTGCGGAGCCATGCTTGCCAGGGGCAGAGGTCTCTATGTCAACCACTTTGCACGGTATATTGTCTATCAGTATAAATCTCCCTTCCTTTATTTCCTTGACTGAAACATACATAATTTCATTTGACACTAAATCACCAAAATATAGAGTATAGTATTAGCACTAAAAAATTTTAAATACCCGTATGTAGCTTGCAACAGCAGAAAATAAAAAGCTGTTGCACCGCACTAAGGTGCAACAACACAACATAAATCCAATTGATTCAGTAGATGCTTTCGATTCCTTCTACTCTCAGGGGCGCAGACGCCTTTTCCCTGTCTATCTTGCTCCCGAACTTCGCCTTAACGCCAGTCACCACTGACATGACTCTTATTTGGTCATTGAATTCTGGCATCATCCTTGCCCCGAATATCACGTTTGCGTTTGCTGAAAGGCCTTCAGTAACTCCATTGCCTATCCTTGTGGCTTCGCTTATAGTAAGATTTCCTCCTCCTGCCACATGGATCAATGCTCCTTTTGCCCCTTCTATCTCTACATCGAGAAGCGGGTGCTCAAGCGTTGACTTTATGGCTTTTTCTACTCTGTCTGGCCCTGAACCAGAGCCTATGTTTATGACTGCTGTTCCTGTGTTCATTACCACATTCCTTAGATCAGCAAAATCCAAGTTTATCAGGCTTGGCAATGTTATTGTATCTGCTATGCCCTTAACCGCATTCCCAGTTACGTTGTCTACAAGCGAGAAAGCTTTTTCAATTGGCAGATTAGGCACATATGAAAGCAGTCTGTCGTTCTCTATTATTATTGTTGTATCTGCCTCCTTGCTGAGCCTCTCTATGCCCCATTCTGCCTTCTGCTTTCTGCTTCTTTCCAGAGAGAAAGGATAGGTTACTGCCGCTATTACTGTTGCCCCCTGCTCCTTGGCAAGCCTTGCAACTGTAGGGGCTGCGCCTGTGCCTGTGCCGCCACCCATGCCCGCTGCTACAAAGACAAGATCATATCCTTGTATTGCGGATTCTATTTCTGCTCTGCTGGCATCTGCACATTTCTCTGCAACTTCAGGATATCCTCCAGCTCCAAGGCCATTTGTAATATCCTTGCCTATCAGCAGCTTCTTGTTAGCATTTATTATATTGAGATGCGCAAGGTCTGTGTTTATAGCAATAGTATCAGCACTTTTTATACCACTTGAGAAGAGCCTGTTTACAAGGTTGCTTCCCTGCCCTCCAACTCCAACGACTGCGATCCTAGGGGTAAATAACCCGTAGTCTATTTCTTCGGCCATTTTTTTCACCACTAAATATAAATAAAAGAAAATAAAATGAATCAGATCATTTCTAGGTCGTTGTATTCGTTCTCTTTCCTTTCCTCTCCCTTGCCGATTATGCTGGAGCCTTTAACGCCTGTTACTATTGCCACTATCTCTATCTGGCCCTCATATCCAGGTATTATTCTTGCGCCCCACTTGACGTTTGCCTTAGGGTCCATGCGCTCTGTTATAAGCTCTCCTGCCTTTATTGCGTCTCCCAAAGTGAGATCTGAAGCGCCTGATATGTGAATCAATGCTCCCTTTGCATTCTCGAAGTCTACATCAAGCAGCTTGTTCTTCAACACTGCTTCTGCTGCTGCAGTAACTTTCTCATTGCCCTTGCCATTGCCTACTGAGATGAAGCCCACATCTCCGCTTCCCATTATTGACCTGACATCCGCAAAGTCTATGTTTATCAGGCTTGGCTGGGTTATTGTCCAGACTAAACCTCCTATAGCCTTAGCAAGTATATCGTCAGCCACTGCAAATGCCTCTGGCATTGGAAGGTTTGGTACAAGCTTCACAAGCCTGTTGTTATCTAGTATTATAACGCTGTCACTGAACTTTCTGAGCTTTTGTATACCCTCTTCAGCCTTCAGCTTTCTTACTCTTTCAAGATCAAAAGGATAGGTTACCATTGAGACTACTATTGCACCTTGCTCCTTTGCTATTTGTGCAATTACAGGTATGGCACCTGTGCCTGTGCCGCCACCCATGCCCGCGCATAGGAACACCAGCTGCGCTCCTGCCAATACCTCTTCGAGGTTCTGCCTGTCTACTTCAGCAGCTTTTGCCCCTACATTCGGGTCTCCTCCTGCACCCAGGCCTCTTGTTATGCCCTTCCCAATAAGTATCTTTTTGATCCTGTCATCAATTATTTTGAAATGCTGTGCATCCGTGTTAACAGCCACAAGTTCAGTGCCTTTCACACCAACCTTTATGAGCCTATTAACAGTGTTGTTTCCTGCTCCTCCAACGCCCACAGTAACTATTTTTATCTGTGGTGAGTTCCCTAGATCTTGCTCGTTGCCACTCTTGCCCAAGAATTCATTCGCGAAATCTACCATACCGATCGCCGATTATAAATGTTTAGTATAAATTTAAAAAGCTTTTGTAAAAAAAATGAATAGTGGAAATACAATATATTTGTATTATAAAAACAAAGACGCGAATATTAGAGCGCAGGTTGCGCTTTTATTTTGTGCCTTTTTTTGAAAAAAAAGCTTGCAGTTTGGCTTTTTTGTATCTTTTAGATAAAAAAATTAAGAGATTAAATTTATTATAGTATTATTATGTATGATTTAAGTTATATGTTTTATTTAGATATAGATAAATTAACCTTTATATCTATTTTGTACTGCATTTCTACTTTTCTTCAAGTTTCTCTTTTTTCTGCAACTTGAACATTTCTATTATTTCCTTAGTTGTGGTAGCTTCTTCTGCGCTCTTATCGCTCCTTACGCCATCAACCATACGTGGAAATCTGAGCGCATAGCCCTGCTCCGCTTCAGTCCTTCCGCATGTATGCGTTGGAGACCTTGTTATCTCATCGGCTTTTACCGTAACTATATATTTCGGCTCGACCCAGAAATCTGGCGCAACATCAGCTATTACCCTTGCCGGCTTTGACTTTACTTTTATCTTGTCAAGCATGCTCCTGAATTCTTTCATCTGCTCCTCGGTGAAGCCGGTGCCTATCTTTGTTATTGTTTCGAACAGGTCTTTTTCCTCATTGTAAACTCCGCAGAGCAGCCCACCAAACTTAAATTCTGCCCTTGTTCCTTTGCCAAGGAAATAGCCCAGTATGACTAAGTCCACTGTATCTGAAAGCTCGCCCTTGTAGCTCCTCTTCATCTTTATCCAGCTGAACTTCCTTGCCCCTGCTATATACTTAGATTCTAGGTCTTTTGCTACTATGCCCTCAAGGCCCTTTTCGATTGCTTCCTGAAAATATTTCTCGATTTCCTTAGGGCTAGATGCTATTATTCTATTTGACAGCATTATTGTGCCGTTCCCTTTTACTATTGACTCGAGCTTGCTCCTGCGCTCCTTATAGGGCTTGTTTAGATAGTCTTCGCCATTGAGATACATCAAATCGAAAGCAAAAAGGTGCAAAGGTAGTTCTATGCTCTTTTCCATTATACCGTGCTTCCTCTTCCTCTGTATAGTCTCTTGGAAAGGAGAAAACTCCTCTGTAACCTCGTTGTATGATATCGCTTCCCCTTCTATTATTGCAGTTTCCGCTTGTATCTCTTCTATTGCTGCCTTTGCTATTTCTGGAAACATCGGCGTAAGTTTCTCTAGCCTTCTTGAGAAAATTTCTACCTTTTTCGATTTTTTATCCACGTGCACCTGCGCCCTTAAACCGTCATACTTGCTCTCCACTGCGCACTTGCCGTGCATCTTCTCCAGTATTTCTTCGGCTGTTGGTAATCGCTCTGCCAATGCCGGCCTTATAGGGCTGAAAAGCTCGACCTTGAAATTCTCTATGCCTTTTACGCCTTCATTCGCCAGTATATCCGCAACCTTTCCCAAGTCGCTGCAGATATTGTAGGCATTTTCCAGATAATCCTTTATCTTCCTTTCGCCTGTTGCCATTTTTGAGAGCGCTTCTAGTATTGTAGCGTCGCCAACGCCAAGCCTTAACGTGCCTAGCGAGAATCGCACTATATACCTTGCCTCTATAGGGCTTGAGGCGGAAAGGAGCTCTGAAAGCATTTTTATCTTTGTTTCCTGGCTACCTGAACCGCCAGTATCTGCTATCTTCCTCATTGTGTCAAAGACTTCGGATACTTCAAACTTCCTAGAGCTCATGCGCCGCAGCTTGCTCTTTGAGACCATAATACCGGCAGTTTCTCCCAGATCCCCGCTTTTTTTGAACTCTGCATCTACCTGCGCCCGAGTATAGCCAGTTGCAGATGCTATTGCCTCCTCTGTGAGCTTCTCTGCAAGTCCTATCTCTATGCCTTCGAATGGCGGACCCAGTATGCCTTGGGTCATGTAGACAAGCTTTTTGATCTCGTTCTTGCTTGCCAGGCTGAGCAGCTCCGAGAGTATGTCTATCATTTCAAGCCTTGAAGACACTTTCTCAAGCTTTTCATAGTACTTTGAAACCTCATCAAAAAGCATAGAAACACGCTACTAATTCGATAAGAGATTATATATTTATATTATTTTCTAAAAATAGGCAGTTCTTAAAATCTTGCCTAAACCGCAATAGGCATTTTTATATGTTGAGCCATGCATTAAGTTTGGGTGAGAAAATGAAGAGTTTCGCATGCAAAGACATAGGAATGAATTGCGGATTTGTTGCAAAGGACAAGAATGAGGACAAGCTAATGAAGAAGATTGCAGAGCATGCAAGGACTGCGCACAATATGACAAGCATAGACGACGCAACAATGGCGAAGATAAAGGCCGCAATAAAGGAAGTTTGAATTTTTGCTTCACTTCCCTTTGCTTTCTTTCTTTTTTATTTTTTTGTTTTTTAGACTGTTTTTTTAACTCTTATGTAGCAATAGTATCATGCTAGAGGTAGAAGGAGTAAAAATAGAGAACAGCGCTTTAGTTTACGAACCCGCAGAGGACACGCTCTTGGCTATGAATGCCATAAAAAAAGCTGCTGAAGGGCTCAAAGCGCCTGCAAGCATTATTGACATTGGCACAGGCACAGGCATACTGGGCATTTACGCGGCAAGCATAACGCATGCAAAAAGGCTTGTATTGTGCGATATAAACAAGCATGCCATAGAGCTTGCACAAAGGAATTATGAGCTCAACGGTTTAAACTGCAAGGATGTGGAAATAAAAGAGAGCGACCTTTTTGAAAATATCGATGGTGTTTTCGATCTGCTGATCTTCAATGCCCCTTATCTTAGGAGCACCTATTCCAGTCCCAGCATGCTAAACAAGGCCTGGGAAGGCGGCAGAAGAGGCATAGAGATTTCTATTAAATTCCTAAATCAGGCAGCTGCGCATTCAGACGCCAATTCCAGAATTATACTTATAGCGAGCTCGCTGAGCGACTTTGATGGATTGAAAAAGAGTATTGAAGAGCTTGGCTACGAGGTAAAAGACTTGGCAAAGGAGCATTATTTCTTCGAGGATATAATCGCACTTACGCTGGCAAAAGCTTAAGATTAATAATATTATTAATGCATTTTTATCATGCAGCAGGACCAATTCTACAATGAAAGGCAGGCACTTGTTGACTATTTAATTTCGCGCGGCTCTCTTAGGACAAAGGAGGTTATAGAAGCTTTTATGAATGTGCCAAGGCATCTGTTTGTAGGCAAAGAGGAGGTAGATAATGCGTATAAGGATATGCCATTGCCAATACTCAAGGGTATCACCATATCTCAACCTTCGGTAGTGGCTACAATGATTGAAGCTCTTGGCATAGAGAAAGGGGACAAAATACTTGATGTAGGCACTGGTAGCGGATGGGCTGCCGCATTGCTTGGATATTGCACTGGCAAGGATGGGATAGTAGTCTCTATTGAAGAAGATATGTATGTGGCAGAATTCGCGCGCTCCAACCTGAAAAGCCTTGATATAGAGAATGTTGAAGTTATTATAGGGGATGGCACTGCAGGTTACGGAGATAAAGCACCTTATAATGAGATAATTTACGACGTGGCTATGCCAAAAATTCCAATCTCTGTCCTAAAGCAGCTGAGCATAGGCGGAGTCCTTATAGCGCCTGTCGGAGAAGAGGGCATGCAGGAGCTAGTTAGGATAGAGAGGAAAAAAGAGGACAGATTCAATGAGGAAAAACTTGGTAGTGTGGTTTTCACCTGTGCATTCGGCAAATTCGGATTTGCACCGAGATAATTTACTTCCTGCTCACTTTTTTCTCTATTTCCAAAAGCAAGTCTATTATAAAACCTGCGATTATTAGCAATATGCCTGTGATGAAAAGCATAAACGCTATTAGGGACCTTCCTATCAAGGTGAATGACCCTGACATTATATAATTTATTAAAACATATATCCCAAGCGCAAGGCCGGCAATTATGAATATTAACCCTAAACCTCCAAATATTAGCAGCGGGCTGTAGTCCCTGGCAAGCCTTATCATATGAGATACCACGTTGACACCGTAGAAAAACTTTGATTTTGTGAGCTTTGACTCACCATACTTCCTCGGATAATAATTTATTGGCACCTCCATTATTTTATAGCCTTTCTTAGCCAGCTCTATTGCGAATATGCCTGCATGGCCTGCCCTATACGGCTCGACATCCTTCACACTTTCGTATGCAGACCTCCTCATCACAAAAAGCCCTACAAGGAAGTCGTGAATGTTTGTGTTGTAGAGCTTGTTGAATACATTCGATATTACAGAATTTCCAAATTTTATATAGCTGCTCATCGCATCTTTCTTTATGTGAGACAGCCTGTTACCGAGAACTAGATCGGCCTTTCCGCTCTCTATGAGTTTTATCCCTTTGAATATGCCTTCTATGTCGTGTGTACCATCTGCATCTATGCTCGCAAGTATGTCTCCGTGTGCATGCTGCAAGCCAAGCAGCACTGCTTTTTCTACACCCCTGTCGTGCTGTCTTATTACTGTTGCACCGGTAGACCTTAGCCTTTCCTCGTATTCCTTGCTGCTCTTGTCCACTATAATAATTTCCGGATCCTTTATCCTCCTCCTTATGCTGTCTATTAAGCCAAAAACAGCTTCTTCTTCTATTGTTGGTATTACAATGCTGACTTTAGGTTCCATTTAATCCTCACTTTAATCGAGTATTCCGCTATGACATAAGGGTTTTGCCCTTATAAACTTATCGCGTGCGGACCTTCTCCGCCAACGAGGTCGGCGGTATCCCCGCACTTGGTAAGCCTTTTTGCGAGTTGCTGTGCATCTCCACAAACTTCCTACATACTTCTTCGTTCAGGAGATCTGGGTTAACTTGCAGCCCTGTCTGTCGCAGATTGCTTGCGAATGCAAGCAGCCCCGTCACTAGGGCATTCAGCGAGAGGTAGCGCTCCATTATGTTAATAGCCGAATTAAGGTCTCTTTCTATGCGGTTGCCACACTCGCACTCTTTTATTTTTAATTTGCGTATTTATGTTTTAGGTGATTTGATGAAAATTGCAATAGGAACTACAAATAAGCTCAAGGTAGATGCAATCACATCTGCATTGAGACCGATTTTTAGGGATGCGGAATTTGTGTCTGCAAGTGTGGAATCCGGAGTTAGCGATGATCCAAAAGGTGATGAAGAAGGCATAAGAGGCGCATTAAACAGGGCAAGAAATGCGATGGATAAGGAGCATGCGGATATGGGTGTTGGCCCAGAGGGGATTACTTCAAAGAACAGCTACGGCACTTTTGTATACGGCTATGTAGTTATAGTAGATAAAGAGGACAGGATAGGCATTGGCGCAAGCGCAAAGGTCATGCTGCCTGACAAATTGGCAAAGATGATAGATTCCGGAGATGGGCTTGCAGATGCTATTGCAGAGCTCTCAGCAAAAACAAAAGAACAAGTTAGGACAGAGCTTGGCACCAATGGCATATTGACAAATGGCATGTACGATAGGAATAAGGAATTTGCAGATGCGGCTTTGTGTGCAGCGGCCAGATTCATAAACAAGCTATATGAATAAATGCGACTGCTGAAAAGCGGTTTCTACAACGCCTGCGCTTGATGTGCTAGGCAAATGGTGTCTTCCCTCCAATTAATTGACACTGTTTTAGCTGCTCACTTGCCCCCAATTTTAAACATCTTGGTTCCACATACAGGGCATGTGCCAGTATATGCAGTCTTGCCGTTCTTCATTGTTACCTCTTTTACATCCTTCATCTCGCGTTTCTGCTTGCATTTCATACAATATGCTTCCATGTTATCACCAAATCTTACAATCTATAATTGCATAGTAGGTTTTTTAAACACATGCAAAGTATATTGGAGCGTGCGCAGGTTTTAAATAAACTTGCTAGAAGAGGAGCTAAAGAAAAACGCCACTTTTTGTTTTCTCTATAAAGGCTAAAAGTCCGCTTCTTTAGTTCGATTAGATTTCTGTAATTCACTACTTAAAGCTTAGGGATATTTTTGCATTTTTTATGCTGATTTTATGAGCAATTTCTTTTAAAAAAAGGTATAAATATGGTAAAGGTTATTTTTATAAGGTGTTGGCATGGCGAACAGAATAATGTCGCATGGGAATAACGATAGTGGCTATATTTTACAAAGAGAGCTGGAAAAAGAGCTGTATGGGATAATTCCTAACAAAATGGCAAACCGTGCAGAAGTGGCAAGATTGATTATAAGTTATATTAACACCATTGAAAGCGATGGAGGGTATAAAAAGCTAAAAGAGATAATAGATTTATCGAGGTCATTAGAACGTCCTATTTTCTATTTCAGTGCTATTTTTAAAACAAAAGATGTTGAGAGATTAGTAAGTAAAGAGGTTATAGAGCTTGCAAAACTATTAGGTAGTTATTCCGCCTATATCTATTTCGATGCTATTGCAACAACAAAGGATAGCAAAGGATTAACAAGCAACGATGTCATAGAGCTTGCAAAGCTATTAGGAGATATTTATTCCGATCCGTACTTCCTTGCTATTGAAATGACAGGCAAGGTTGAATTACTAAAAGATAAAAGGATATTCAGAAATGTAGAACGCATAAAGTTATTGACTAGGGATGCTGCCTATGCCTACTTTAGAGCTGTTGCAGATACAAACGGCACATTACTAAATGATGAAGGGATATTAGGAAACATAGAATCTATAAAAATTATGAATTTATTAGTTGATGCCGAATCTGTTTATGGATATTTAATGACTATTGCAAATAAAAATATACTGAGAAAGTAATAGGGGATTCTGACAAATTGAAAATCTTTTCTTCATTATTAAATATAATCTTTCTTTAAAAGTTCAGCCCCAGGAGGGAATTGAACCCTCGGCCTCCTGTTTTCCTGCGCTTCTTGCCCAAGCTTCTTTGAGAAGCTTACGAGACAGGCGCTCTACCACTGAGCTACTGGGGCGGTGAGATAAATATAAATATGTATGATAATAATTTAAAAATACGTTGATTGAATGAGCGAACCCAGTACGCCACAACAGGATAATAATCCAGGCACTGCAGATGCTACGCAGAGACCACCGCTTGAGAGTTTTATTCCTAATACACCTAATGCTAACAATTTTAACACTGCAAGCCAGGGCCCACAGGCAGGCCCTAGTCCAAGCCCGCAGGCAGGGCCAAAGCCAACAGCTCCAAAATCTGGCTCGCATATGCCAATTATCTTTGCGATTGCAATAATTGTAATAGTTATTGCTGCAGCTGCGGCGTTCATGCTTAGCTCACATTCAAAAACTACAAGCAGCACGACAAGCATATTGACTACTACTGTAAAGCAGCCTACTATGGCAGAGATAACTAGCTGCATGGATATTAAGAGCCCCGGAAGGTATTACTTGACAAAAAACCTGAGCGTCAGCTTGTCTAGCGGCGCATGCATAAACATAACCTCAAGCAATGTTGAATTGATTGGCAACTCCAATATGATAAAAGGGAGCGGGCCTTTCGTTGGGATTCCGCCGTTTACATATGGCATAGAGGCAAGCAACGTAAGGAATGTTAGCATAACAGGATTCAATATTACGCAATTTTCATATGGTGTATACTTTGAAAATGTGCAGGACTCAAGCTTGCGCGCGAGCAATATAACTAAGAACACCATGTCAAATATTTATTTGTCTAATTCATCATCAAACATATTCGCAGATGACTACGCGATGCTTGCAGCAAGCAAAGAAGGAGGCGTAAACATAAACGGGGGCGGCGATAATATTTTTATGAATGATACAGTATCTAACAATGCTTACCAGGGCTTTGTTGTCAACTCTACTGGCAACAGGTTCATGAATGATACGCTTACAAATAACCCCAACGATTTCATCTGCAATGGTGTTGCAGGATTTTCATCGTCTAACTTATTCAGCAACACTGCATGCAAGAGGAGCAGTGGCTGCAGCTTCGCGCAGTGCTCCGTATCTAATGTACCTTTCAATCTTAGCAGCATAAAGCTTTCAAATAGTATATCGACATGCGGGGCCATAATTGCTCCGGGCAGATACACGCTCGATTCAAATCTTTACGAAAATGAGTATTTGAACATGTCAAACCCACTTTCTAAAAGCGTAGCGTGCATAAACATACTCGCGCCCGATGTGGTGCTAAACTGCAATAGCCACAGGATAAGCAACGGTGGCTATGGCATATTATTGTCCGGCAATTTTAACACAAGCATAAGCAACTGCACTGCTTATAACAACACCTATGGCTTGTATATTAATGGCACATTTTACCCAAGGATAAGCAACGTGACCTTGGCAAATAACACATATGGCATGTACGTGAGCAACATGAATTCTGGCACCGCCATGTATACGAAAGCGGCAGGCAATAAATATGGCATGTTCATAAACAACACAAACGGATTCACATTGAACAACTTTAATTACTCAGACAACGGCTACGGAATTTATGAAAACACAGGAGGAAGCGACATATTCAACAATGGAGCGGTGCTTGGAAACAAATACAGCGATTTATACTGCACCGCCGCTTCATACAATGTCACGCCAAGCCTATTCCAAGGCGTATCTTGCGGATTGACCGATTGCAGCTGGGGCACCTCGTGCGCAAGGCATGCGCTGCCTCCAATAAGCATGTATCCGATAGACAGCTGCATGAATATAACGCTGTCTGGCACGTACGGCTTGACAAGCAACATGCAAGGAACACCTGGTTGCATAAACATAAAGACCAGCAACGTAAGCTTAGAGTGCAATGGCAAAAGCATAGTGGGCACCGCAGGCGGAAGCGCCATAGTGATATCTAATCAATCGAATATTGACATATCAAACTGCAGGATAAGCAGGTTTGGAACTGGTTTCTACGTAAGCAATTCTAGCTACATAACAATACAGAACAGCAACATAAGCTCAGCTTCATATGGGATATTGCTTAATAATGTTAGCTATAGCAAGATGCTTGATGACAATGCATCGATGTTCACAAATGCAGGTTTCATGCTCAAGAAGGTTTACAACAGCGTTGTTAGTAGGGATATTGCAATGAATGGCTTTGCTAATGCAAGCGGCTTTTATATAAGTAATTCTAGCAAAAACCTGATTACATTCAACAACGCTACTGCAAACATATTCTATGGATTTGTCATATCAAACTCCAGGGGCAACAACGTATTCAACAACACCGCCACCAGCAATCTCAAATCGGACTATTACTGCTCTCCAGATTCCTCAGGATTATATGCAGAATCTGGAGGGGTTAATTTCGGCAATACCAAGGTTGACTGCAAGTGGCTCGTTGAATTGAACTCCTTGAACCTCGTTCCTACGTGCCTCTCGATAAGCTCTTCGTCTACACTTGTGCTAAGTCAGGACATGCTATATCCATATGACAACATATGCTTTGACGTTTACAATACCAAAACAAGCAGCGCCAATGGCACAGTGATAAACTGCAATGGCCACACAATGCTTGCATCCAATGGCGGAACGCTCGTGAACGTTGCAAATGCGAGCGGGGTTGAAGTTGAAAACTGCTACATAAAAGGATTCACGACACCTATAACGGCAAGGGGCGGCAGCATAACCGCATTGAACAATACAATAGTCAATTCAAATGTATCTATAGCAATCACCAACAGCTCATATCCAAAGGTAATGAAAAATGTTATGCTCAATTCTTCGTATGGCGCGATATTGGTAAACAGCAAATATGGCACTATAGAGAACAATTTTGCTGCTGATGCGAATATTTCATATGAGATTGCAGGCGGCTCTGGATTCACTGTATCAAACAACAAGGCGCTTTATGGCAATATAGGCATGTACATAATAAACTCCACAACAAACATATTCCAGAACAACACGCTAGAGGATATGGGGAGGTATGGCATAGCATGCACAGGCTATGCTACGAACAATACGAGCCTTAACAAGGACTTCGGCAAAAATGCATGCTCTTCTAATTACGGGTGTTACTGGCTTTCTTCTTCGCCGCTTTGCAGCCCAAGTTGAAACTAGCGCTCTTTTTATATTTTATTTGCAAAGTAGTATTATGCACCAGATAAGTACCAAAGAAGTTGTGGATACGCTTAGGAATTGCACAGACCCAGAAGTGGGAGTCAATATTGTGGACCTTGGATTAATATATGGGATTAACATTGACAATGAGAACAATGTGAAGGTTAAGCTTACAATGACTAGCCCAATGTGCCCTTTGACAAGCACCATACTTGCAGATGCAGAGCTTAGGCTTGAAAACATTCCGGAGATAGGAAAAGTTGAAATAGAGCTTGTCTGGGATCCGCTATGGAACCCTGAGATGATGAATCAGGATGTGCGCCAGAGCCTTGGTGCCTAGACCGCTTTGAACATCGCATCCTCTTCTGCGCTTTTATAATCGATAATTTCTTCCTTGCTGAACCATATTGGTATTTCCCTTTCTGCATCTTTCTTGTCCCCTGATGCGTGCACTATGTTCCTTACAGACCTGCCCTCCAGGTCTCCTAACTGATATGAATCGCTTGAGAACATGCCCCTTATGCTTCCTGGATCTGCAGTCCTTGGCTCGGTTGAGCCGATAAGCTTCCTCACTATGAATATAGCCTCGTTTCCCTCTATTATCATTGCCACGACAGGCTTTTCTGCAAGATATGTGATAAGCGTATTCCTCACGCGCATCCCGATTTCAAGTGGTGTTTCTGCCAATTTTTTGCCCTCTTTTTCTGCAGACGCTATGGATTTATTTCCCATAGACTCGAGCCACTCTTTGTCTTCATAGTAGTGCTTCCCAACAAGGTCTTTGCTAGGCTTTAGCATCTTCAGTGCAACAACTTTCAGCCCGGCTTGCTCAAACTTCCTTATCACCTCGCCTATTAGATTCCTGTATACACCGTCTGGCTTTATCAACACAAGAGTTCTTTCCATAAAATCCCCGCTAAGTTTAAATTAAGAGAAGTTATATAGTTATAGGAGAGAAAATTTATAATACATCCTCTTGGTGCTTATTATGATAAGGCAGCCGATAATTGTAGTCATGGGGCACGTTGATCATGGAAAAACTTCGCTGCTTGACAAGATAAGAAACACTGCAATAGCCCATAAAGAAGCAGGAGGCATAACGCAGCACATAGGGGCTAGCGAGGTTCCAATAGAGGCAATAAACAAGATATGCGGCAATCTGCTTGCAAAATTCAACGTCAAGATAACAATACCTGGGCTCTTATTTATAGACACGCCTGGGCACGAGGCATTCACCAATTTGAGGAAACGCGGAGGCAGTGTTGCAGACCTAGCTATACTTGTCGTTGATGTTACAAAGAACTTCGAACCGCAGACGTATGAAGCAATAAACATACTCAAAGAGTATAAAACACCGTTCATAGTGGCAGCCAATAAAATAGACTTAATTACAGGGTGGCGCAGCAACAAGACTGTAAGCTTTCTTGAATCGCTTGGCATGCAGCAACAGAATGTGGCTGCAGATTTAGAAAACAAGGTATATGATATTATAGGGAAGCTGAGCGAAGTTGGCTTCAACAGCGAGAGGTTCGACAGGGTCAAGAACTTCCAGAAAGAGATTGTCATAGTGCCTGTGAGCGCTAAGACAGGTGAAGGCATCGCCGAACTGCTTGTCTATGCCACAGGGTTGGCGCAGAAGTTCCTCGAAATGAGGCTAAATATAGAGGTTAACGGGCCTGGAAAAGGCAGCATCATAGAAAGAAAAGAAGAGAGAGGATTGGGCACCACAATAGATGTAATACTTTATAATGGCACGCTCAAAGTAAATGACAGTATCGCATTCGCCACGAGCACCGGTGTAGGCATATCAAAAATAAAAGCTTTGCTCAAGCCGAGGCCGCTGCAGGAGCTCAGGGAGTCTTCAAGCAAATTCTATTATGTAGATTCTGTGAGCGCAGCTTCAGGGGTAAAAATAAGTGGAACGGGATTAGACGATGCATTGCCAGGATCGCTTGTAATTTCTACTGATCTTCAGGATTATGAGAAGGAGATAAGCTCTGAAATAGAGGAGGTTTTCACTACAGAGAAAAAAGGCATAATTCTCAAGGCTGACACTATCGGCACTTTGGAAGCGATATCAAAGCTGCTTGCAGGCATAGGGGTCAGCGTGAGCAAGAAGGGGCTTGGCAACGTAACCAAAAGGGACGTGCTTGATGCGTATGCGATGCGAGCACTTGATCCGTATAGCTCAATTATACTTGCATTTAATGTCAAATTAGACGAAGACGCCCTTGCCGAAAGCGAGGCAACTGAAGTTAAGATAATAAACGAAAATATTATATACAAGATAATAGACGATTACAAGGAGTGGCTCGAGAAGGAGAAGGCGGATGCAAAGAGCAGGGTTGAAAGATCGCTTATATTTCCTGGCATAGTGCGCGTTATTCCAAACAACTGCTTCAGGGTCTCGCATCCTGCGATATTTGGAATAAATGTAATTGCAGGTAGGCTTAGGCAATCATATCTGCTCATGAAGAAAGATGGTAACATTATAGGCAGGGTAAAGGAGATGCAGGATAATGGCATAACGCTGCAGGAGGCTAAGAAGGGTGACAGCGTAGCCATATCCATAGAAGATATAACATTTGGAAGGCAGATAAAAGACGACGATATACTATATACTTTCATAAATGACGAAAATGAGAGGCTGCTCCGCTACAAATTCAGCGACATGCTGAGCGATGAGGAAAAAAGCGTATTAGACGAGATCTCAAAAATAAAGGCGCACAAGTAAAACCGAAACAACTGCAAGGGCTAGATTTTAAAAACCGAAATATATCATGTGCTTTTTATATTTGATTTTATAATATTAAAAGTGGTTTTGCAGCTTGCCTTTCTTTTATTTATTGGCATGAAATTGTTTTCGTGATTACAATGGGAAAATTTGGAGAAACGAAGAGTAAGATTGTTGACTTGCTTAACCAGAGGAATATGACATTATCTGAGATAAGCGAGAGGCTTAATCTTGCGCCTTCGACAGTGTCGCAGCACCTCCAGGAGCTTGAGCAATCGGGAAAGATAAAGAAAAGTGACGAGCAGCATTCGAGGAAGTGGCAGTACTATGAGCTTGACAGAAGGGATTCTGAGAGAGGACTCAGCATTGCTGCAAGCCAGAGAGGCAGGGCCAGCATATTTGCCGCAGTCGCCATATTTGCCACATTCATAATTGCATATGTTCTTTCATCCTACATGCCTGTAGAGCCAATGCTCCTGCAAATGTCTCCTAATATGGCTGTGCCGGCAGGCGCAACTGTATTCACTATTTCAGATTCGCCAATGCAGTATAATATAAGTGCCGTTTATGTAAAGCTCAACAGCATTGCAATACACAGCCAGACAACAGGCAAATGGTATACTATACCCTCATATGCAACGTTCAACCTTGTTGAGCTTAGGAATATTTCAAAAGTGATTGCCGGGGCAGACATACCCTATGGTATCTACAATGAGGTTGTGCTCAACGTATCGAATGCAGAGGCGACAATAAATGGAGTCAATGAAAGCGTATTCTTGCCTAGCGGCAGGTTCAGAATATTTGACGATTTTAATATCTCTGGCAACTCTACAAACATAATAAACTTTGATTTCAATCTAGAAAGATCCATACATGTTACAGGCAATGGAAGAATAGTTATGATGCCTGTGGTTACATTAGGCTGTGGTGGAAACAATACGTTAAATGTGAGAGGAGATTTTATAATGGGTTTCGGACATTTCAAGACTTTCCATACTGAGGTGTTTGGCATGTCTGCAAACGGCACGATGCAGAGAAACGCTTCGGCGCCTTACAATATTGAGATAAATGGAAACAGGATCTTAGAGTCTTCAAACAATAGCATACCAAATATTATAGTCGATTGCCCTCATGCCATATTCATCGAATCAAATCCAGGTTTAAAGGTTTCTAACCAGGGCAATATTAATATTACTGTTGGGGCTTTGGGCAGAAATATTACATGCAGCATAGAAGATGAACATATTTTAATATGCAGGACCAGTTATAATTGGAGCAGCAAAGACATGCTTAATGTTACGAAACAGATAAACAGGAGTATCTCAGCGCTAAACAATTTCACAAATGTTAATGGATATTCAAATGGAACGCAAATATATAATTCAGGATACGAGATAATGAGAATTGGTTATATAGATCCGAATGCTAGCATAGGTATGTTTTCTTGCGATACCTCGAGCCAATGCGCTCTAGTGCCAACTACATTCTGCCAGAATAATCTGCCAGGGCAGGAAGCATGCATAAACATAGCATATGTTCCTGAGTATATGCAGCTATACCAAAGCATTAGGGATCATAAACCCATTATGTGCCCTATGTTCATCGTTGCCGGCTCATCAAGCTGCTCCTGCATAAACAATTCTTGCGCACTTGTCTATAATAAATACTTTACAAAGCCTTAGAATTGAACCATGCCTCGCCTTGAATTCAGCTCGTCTATTATTTTTGGAACTTCTTCAAGGCTTTTTATAAATAGATCGGCTCTTGGCTCTTTGTAATAAGATTCCCTGTCTACAAGTATGGAGAAAGCGCCGATGCTCAACGCAGGAATGGTGTCAGTCTCCCTATCGCCAACGACAACACCTTCTTTAGGAATAATATTTAGTTTCTTGAATGCAAGCTCAAATATCTCGGGATTTGGCTTCTGCATTGAAACCTCTTCTCCGCTTGCATACGCATCGATTAACTCGGCAAAGCCTTCCTTCTTGGATATGTAGTCAATCCATTCAATGCGGGAGGTAGAAGCGATTGCAATCTTTAGACCTTTGCTTCGTATAAGCTGCAGCACTTGTTTCGCCTCTGGAAATGCCTTTACTTTCTCTGCATAGCTTTTGCTTATTTTTTCTCTTTCGGCCATAATTTTTTCTATGTCTGCGTGTTGGTAGCCTAGGTTCTTCAATATGCTTTTCAAATCTGTTCCTATAAACGGCTTTATACTCTCAGGATTTACATTTATTCCTACATTCTTCAGCACTTTTGACCACATTTCGCACCATATGCCGACAGAATCAACAAGCGTACCGTCAAGATCAAAGACAACTCCTTTTATCATATTATTACCTCTAAGATGCATGAGTTATACTAGGCATGAAAGATATAAAAAATAAAAAGATGGAGAAAGTGAGCTTGTGTGTTAGGATTTAGTAGTGGTGCGCTCGCAAGTCGCCGAAGCTCCCTGCTTACACGCCCACCCTATCAAGGCCATGTACTATGGCCACCCTAAGTATCTCGTTTCGGATGCGGCTTCGTCCTTAGATGCTTTCAGGGCTTATCCGCTTGGCGCGTGGCTACCCGGCAGTGCCAAAATGACAACCGGTAGACTAGAGGCGCCGGTGTTTCGTTCCTCTCGTACTAAAAACACCTTATCCTCTGATACTAACACTTCCAGTAGATATTACCGTACTGCCTCGCGGCGTACTTAACTCAGCTCATGTAGGTCTTTGATGGACGAGCAGTCCAGCCCTTGGTGGCTCCTGCACCACCAGGATGACCTAAGCCCATATCGGTGTATCAAACGGCTGGGTCGATATGTACTCTCACCAGCCACGAACCGGTTACCTCTAGAGTAACTTGTCTGACAGCTTGGAGCCCCATTAAAAGAGCTTCCAACGTTCGTTAAGCCCCTGTTTCCAGTCTGCATCTCCCGCTTTTTGAGATACAGTCAGCCCTGCATTTGCCTTTGCGCTTTGCGGTGGGTTCCCAACCCACCTAAGCAGAGCATTGGCCACTTTCGTTTCCTTATCGAAAGCAACCGCCCAGTCTAACTATCCACCTGCAGCTGTCCTATTTCTAGTAAGATGCGCAGCAAACGGAGAGTGGTGTTACAAGTTCGCTCCACATAGGCCGAAGCCCATGCTTCGACGCTCCCACTTACGCTTTGCAGCGTCCGCAGCACAACAACAACAG
>JBMFHL010000012.1:0-21171 GCA_049976845.1 Candidatus Micrarchaeia archaeon
GAGAAAATATATATATGGTGGCAGCATGAGGTACGAAGCCGTGGCAGATTCATTTTATCCTGCTGATAAAAGGCAGCTTGAAGCATTCATAGAAAAGGCGATGAAGAACGTGAATATAGGCGATATCGCAAAAGATGCAGTTTCTTTCGTAGCGCCGCATGCCGGCTACGCTTATTCTGGGGCAGTTGCAGCGTATACATACAGGGCGCTCGAAAAAGCGCTGCTTGCAAGGAATATCGATACTTTTGTCGTTATAGGGCCGAACCACACGGGCTATGGGGCGCCTATTTCGGTTTCTGCACAGGACTGGCATACCCCTATAGGCATAGCAAGGAATGACCTGGAGCTCTCGCAGGCCATAGCCTCGAGCTCTAAAAAGATAGAGATTGATGAGGAGGCGCATAGGTCGGAACATTCTGTAGAGGTGCAAATCCCGTTCTTGCAGAAGATAGCTGATAAGAGGTATACATTTATCTGTATGGGAAACCAGTCAATTGATTCGAGCAGATTGCTTGCAGAGGCTATAATAAAATCAGCGGAAAAATTAAACAGGGAAATTGCAGTAATAGCAAGCTCTGATTTCAACCATTATGAATCTGCAAAAGTTGCAGAGAGAAAGGATATGCCTGCTATAGAAGCATTGCTAAATATGGATTATATAGGTTTCAATGATAAGCTTGTGGAAAGCGGAAGCACTGCGTGCGGCTATGGCCCAATAACAGTTGCGGCTATATTCGCAAAATCGAAAGGTGCCGAGAAGGGATACCTGCTAAAGTACACGAATTCTGGAGAGACCAATAATGATTACAGTTCTGTAGTAGCATATGCGAGCATAATATTCGCATGACTATTTGTATGCTGTGACTATGAATGCGAGGCCCACGGAGAGCTCCTTTGAACTTATGTCCCTGAACCCGGTAATCTGAAGCATTCTTATCACGCTTTTCTTGTCAACCTCAAATCTCTTCTGTATATATTTTTCAACGTCGCTTCTTACATGAGAGTCAAGCGCAGGTATTACACTAAGACTGTAGTATATTTTCATCAGCCTTTTCAGAGTCGCGTCGGTTATCTTAAGCATGTCTAACAGTATTATTTTTCCGCCAGGCTTCAAAACCCTGTGCATCTCTTCCAGCGCCTTTGGCAGGTCTGCAAACGTGCTCAGTGAAAACGCCGATATCACTATATCAAAGGAATTGGAAGGCATATTGATGCTCTCTACATCGCCAAGCATATACCTTATCCTTTTCATGCCCTTACTTTTCTTCTCTGCTATTTTGAGCATTTCACTGCTTATGTCTAGACCTGTTATGCTGTAGCTGCTATACTTTTGCGCTATAGCTATTGCCACATTTCCGGTGCCGGTTGCGATATCAAGCACCTTTGGATTCCTTACGCCATCTACCTTTGATTCTTTTATTGCCTCCTTTATAAGTGCCTTGTCGAGCCCAAGACTGAGCATCTGGCTGAGCTTATCATAATTCCCTGCAATCTTTGAGAAAAAACTGTTTGCGTTCACGCGAACTACCGCTAAGCAATTATTATGTAGACAAGCAAGGTATATAAATCTAAAAAATAGAAAATATTTTGAATAAAATCGGAAGATGAATGCTATGGCGATAATTGGGATACATGATGCACATGATGCTGGAGCTGGGCTTGTGGAGAATGGCGAAATACTAGGGGCAATCAATGAAGAAAGATTTACAAGGAAGAAGAATGACGTTGGCTTTCCTGCAAATTCAATAAAATACTTGCTTGGCATTGCAGGAGGTAGAATAGAAAAGATAGCTGTGCCTTGGTATGGAGGCAGTGCACTTTTTGCAAGGATTATGCCGAGTCTGGAGGTGAATAGGAGAAAGCTCTGGAGAAAGGAGATACCAAAACCATCTAGGCTTGGTATGCATATGAGAAATGTTGTTTTCAGGGCTGTGCAGGATCAGAGGCCGAAGTGGCTCTGGAAAAGCGTTGGCACATCTGTAGGAAAAAGCGTTTTCGCAAAAAGGCTTAAGCCGTATGGGCTTGACAAAGAAATTGTTTTTGTAGAGCACCATGTTGCGCATGCTGCAACGGCATATTATGCTTCTGGCTTCAAGGAAGCTATAGTGCTGACGATAGATGGGGCTGGCGATGGCCTGAGCGGGAGCGTGTCAATAGGAGACAACGGCACGCTGAAGAGGGTCAACGAATTCAAGGCGAGCGCGAGCATAGGCATACTATACGGAGCCGCGACAATAGCGCTAGACATGAGATACAGTGAGGACGAAGGAAAGCTTATGAGCCTTGCAGCATATTCATACCCTTCGGAAATTCCAGAGCTTGACAATATTATACGTTACGATGAGAAGAAGAAACAGCTTGTGAGCAACACTAACATAAAGTTTGAGTACCTACTTGCTGAAAATATGAAGGACAACATACTGTGGAAATACAACAGAGAAGCCTTCGCATATGCGGTACAGAGGCATGTTGAGAACCAGATAATCAAGATAGTAAAGCAATACATGAAAGAGACAGGCATAAGGAACATAGCAGTATCAGGGGGCTTTTTCTCAAACGTAATAACAAATATGCTGATAAACGAGCTGCCTGAAGTGAAGGGCTTTTTTGTTTTCCCGCACATGGGAGATGGCGGCCTAGCTACAGGCGCTGCGTATTATTTGGATTTCAAGGAGAATGGCAAGTTCAACAGCAAGCAGATCGACAACCTTTATTACGGGCCAGAATATTCAAACAGCGAGATAGAGAAAACACTAAAGAGATATGCCAATGAGAAAAAGATAAGATATGAAGAAAGGAAGGATATAGTAAAATATACTGCAGAGAGGATAGCGAAGAAGAATGATATAGTGCTGTGGTTCCAGGGGCGCATGGAATATGGTCCAAGGGCACTAGGTAACAGAAGCGTCATAGCTCTTGCAAATGATCCTGAAAACAGGAACAAGCTCAACATAATAATAAAAAGGAGGCCGTATTACCAGCCTTTCGCAAGCACGATATTGGAAGAGGATGCAAAAAAGCTGCTTGATCCATATCCAAGGCCGAACAGGTTCATGACAGTAGGCTACAATGTGGTGAAAGAATATAGAAATGACCTCGTTGCGGCATCGCATGTGGATGGAACCACTAGGCCGCAAGTGCTGGGCGAAGAGAACAGAAGGTTCAGAGAGCTTATAAAGGCAATAAAGAAAGAAACAGGAATCGGAGCCGTGGTTAATACAAGCTTCAACAAGCACGGAGTTCCTATAGTAATGGACCCGGATTACGCCATATGGACCCTGCTTAACACGGGTTCAAAATATCTCTCTATAGGGGATTTCTTCGTAGAAAAGATTTAGCCGCGCGACTTTGAGAACGTTATGTTCATCATGCCAAAGTTAAATAAGGAGGTTGTGCCTGTAGCGTTTGGCGTTGCGAAAAATATGGTGTTCAATCCAGGCTTCAGCTTCATGCTTACACTGTAGTTGCTTTCATAAGGGTCCAGGTTTATTTCTTTTAAAAGGCCGCTCGGCGAGTTCAGGTATATGTACATTTTCGAATCGCTGTTATAGTACATTGCTGAGAAATTCATTGTTACGCTTGTCATGTTTGCCGGTGCAAACACTGCAACGCCCCTGAAGTTTGAGCCCCACCACATGTTGCTGAAAGTTGAGTTGCATAGATAAGACGTGCATGCATAATAGCCTGGGAACCAGTTGCCTATTGTATAAGAAACAAGGGACTTACCAAAGCCCGTTGTTATCGCATTGCTTGTAGAGAATACCATTGTGGAGTTGCTTTGATATACCGGATTTCCAAAGGTGTTGAACAGGTAGCTCGCCAACTGCAGCAGCTGGCTTTGATTATAGGCGTTTCTTATCACTGAGACAAAGGCCACCTTGTAATACGCAAGCATTAGTATAGTCAAATTAGTATAGTTCTCGTTTATTGGATATATGTACATCAGTTTGCCTGTTTCGCTGAGGTAATTAGATTCTACGATGAGCGGCACGGCAACCAATGCCGCAGACTCGTTAGCAGTGAGCCTTGTCGCATAGCCCCCGACAATTGGTTTTTTTAGGGCTGTCTGGTAGTAGAGGGCAACGCCAGGATATCTATTTGGCGCAGGGCTTGTATAGTTAGGAAGTGCAGGCAGTATTAGCACAGAATAGTTTCCTGGTATATTTGCAAGTTCGTTATACGCCTTGGGTATATGCGCCTGTATTACCGGCGATGCTGAGCCCCAGTATTCTATCAGTATTAGAATAAGGAAAAGTGCAAAAAGCATATTCTTCTTTTTATTTGCATCAAGCAATTCAGACGCCTTTGCAAATCCGACGGCGGCCAAAACTGCTATGGAGAGCTCTACTGCGAAATCGAATCTGCCTGGCTCCCTGAAAACGTTTATGATTGGTATGCTATGGTAAGCAAGATATAAGCTAGGGGCAAGCCCTTCGGTAGTGGCAGGCAAGTTTCCCATCTGCACATAGGGACCTAGCGCAAGCAGGAAGAATATTATTGCAAGGAAAAGCCAGAGCCCTATTTTCTTGAAGGACTTGCTTTTGTACTCGAAATAGAGGCCGAGCAGAGCCAGTATGGCAACGCTGTATCCTATATAAGCTGTCCTCTCTGACGGATCTGCTGCGAATATTGAGCTGTAGCCGCTTGATATTGAAGAGAATACTGGATTTATCTGCGCAGGCAGAAGAAAAGATAGCAGTGGAGCGCTGTAAAGCATGTTGTAGGCTATGGTAGCCTGCTGATTTGCATAGGCGAGCGCGCCGCTTGATATTCCATTGAGCATTGGTATGAAAGCGGGGGATCCTATGATAAATACAAGCACCAAGGTTATCGCAAGAAGTTCTATTACTTTTATGCTAAGTATTTTCTTTCTCTCCTGCTTGTCAAAAATCAGGTAGTAAACCAGTATAAGTATGGCGAATAAGCCGAGCATTATGCCTTGCTCAACATCGCCCATGAATGTAGCTAAGATAAACGCAATCGAAGAGTATACGGCATATTTTACCCTTTTCTCCTTAATCATCATCAGAAAGAACAGAATGAATAGAGGTATGAATTCTATGTTGGTCCACTGCAAATGCCCGAATGATTGGATTACATGAATGGGGCTGAATGCAAATATGACCCCTGCAAGGAAAGAGCCGTACGAATTTCCTGATATGTGCTTGGCTAGCAGATACATGAAAAGTCCTGACAGTATAAAGCCCAAGAATGTTACTACATTGAGAGCAAAAGGAAGACTCACGAGCTGGAATGGCAGGCTTATTATTCCTGCGAGCGGAGCCATTGTCTGCGTTATGAGGCTAGCGCCTACAGGATAATATATAAGATTGGTAAAGTACGGAGTTGTGTGCAGTGTGAAAAGCGAGTAATCAACCCACCATAGGTTCCACATGCTCTGGTATATGTCTCCCCCGTATCCAGGAACAGATGTTATGAAATTCAGTGTGAGATTCCAGAACATCAGCATTGCTATCGCTAGATATGCCAACAGCACAAGCGAATATTCCTTTGTAATGCCTTCAAATTTTACTTTCATGCTTTTACCGAAGCAAGAGGTAATGCAAATACAACAATATTAATCCGAATAATTTATAATGTTAATATATAATGTTAATGTATAAGTATTTAATAAATTTTGCATGAAGGCATTTTTATGAGGAAGCCGAATATCATGATAATGGTCCTTGATTCTCTTAGGCTGAGCACTTACAATGAGATAATTGAGCAAGATCATAGCCTAGAGGGCTTCGAATCCCTTGAGCAGTGCATTGCGCCTGCGCCATGGACACTTCCCAGCCATGCATCGCTTTTCACTGGGATGTATCCGAGCGAGCATGGAGCACACGAGACTAAAACAGTAAAATCTCTTGATATAAGCAACATAAAGCTCAAGCACCAGACGTTTGTGAATGACCTGAACAGGCTTGGATACAGCACTTATGCCATATCTGCAAACCCTTATGTACACCCAATTTACGGCTTCACCGAATTCAAGAAATTCTTTGAAGAGACTTATTTCACTGACGTGTTTGGAAGCGTGTTTGAGATACCCAAAAGTATAAAGGGCGTGGCTGCAAAATATAGGAACTTATATGGAAATGATCCGACAAAAATATCCATGTCAATTTTGAAGGAGAACCCTGCGCTTGCCATAGACCTGCTTGAAGGGCTGCTCTTTTTAACGCCTGTCAACGCAGCCAAGAAATTCAAGGCGAAGTTCATAGAAGGCTGGCCCATTGAGAAAGGCGGCAAAAGTATAGTTAAAAAGGTAAAGAAGATGGATTTCAAGGAACCTTTCTTCCTCTTCATAAACATTATGGAGCCCCATGATCCTTACATCGGAGTTAAAAAGGATGTCGACTGGTCAACATCTTTCATGAAGAAAAAGCCTGAAAAGAGCGAAGTAGAGCTGTGGAAGAAGCTTTACTACAAGGCTTCCGGAAAGGCGATAAATTACGCTGGCAGGATATCATATAATCTTCAGCGCAGGTTTGGAGACAACCAAGTACATGTAATAACTTCAGACCATGGGCAGGAGTTTAATGAGCACGGCTTTATAGGTCATGGGGTCATGCTGCACGATGAGATAGTAAAAGTGCCTTTCGCAATAAAGATGCCCGAGGGATTTGATACGCACAAAAAGGGCAAGTACCTGACGCTTGCGAATGTTAGGAATTTTGTGCTAAGCACAGTGAAAGGCGACATGGAAGCTGTGAGGAACTTGTACAGCAAGGAGGTGCGATCTGAAAGTTTTGGTATACCAGCAAACATGAGCATAATGAAGGGCATAGACAAAGCCAAGCTTGAGAAGAATGACATATATAGAGAAAGAGTTTTCTCGTGACATACACACCCTTGATTTGATAAACAAGCGGTTAGCCACAACTAATGTTGTTAAGAATTTGAGAATCTGATGCCTTCGCGCTTGTAGAATTCCTGATTTGTCATTTTATCTGACTATTCCACAATGCCTATTCCTGCGAACTTCCCTCCTAAATATATTGTAAACCTTCCGAGGCTCTTTAAGTTACTATATTTCTCCATCACTATTGCTTTATTAAGGGTAAGCCTTACTACCGCAGCGCCAAGCGGTTTTATGCTGCTGCCAGATTCTTCTACCCCTTTTGTGATATTTATTATATTTTTTATCTGCACGCTCTTGCACTGTGCTTCTTCGCTGCTCAGCTTAAGCTCAAGCTTTGACCTGTTCCTTATATGCAGTGTTGCAAAGACGCGTGCTTTGATTTCATTTGATACGATGGGTTTTTTCCCTGAAGAGATCACGGCGCCGCGCGGATTGCTCAATGGAGCATCAATTTTTATTGCTGCACTTACACCTGCAACAGCTGAGCTCACTTTCCTGCCCTTTACAAGGATATGCTTTACCACATAGCTATTAGCCCCTGGAAATACGCTTATTTTCTGGCCCTTCTTCAGCGTTCCACTCAGTATCCTTGCTGCTAATACTGTATTGTCTCCCTGGTCTATGTAACCTTGCACTGTCGCCCTAAGGTCACTACATTTGTCCTTGCCCCCTAACTTTGATAATGCATATAAGCTTTCGAGCAACGGCTTTCCATTGTACCATTTAATTTTATCTGACTTCTCTACAAGATTTTCGCCCCCATAAGCTGAGATTGGTACAAAGCTAAAATCGTTCTTTTCGAAACCTGTAGCAACAAGAAAATTCTCTATCTCATTTTTTATGGAATCGTACCTCTCCTTGCTGTATCTGACAGTGTCCATCTTGTTTACTGCCACAACCAGTTTTTCTATGCCTAGCATTTTAGCAACAAAAACATGCCTTTTTGTTTGGTCCCTTATGCCTTCGTTGCTCTTTGCAGAAACCACAAGTATGCCGGCATTTGCATACGATGCGCCGCTCATCATGTTTTTTATAAGCTCCTCGTGACCTGGAACATCTATGAACTCTAAAGCCATGTCCTTGTACTTCGTCTCAGCCCTTGTCGTATCTATTGTAAGACCTCCAGCGCGCTCCTCTTCAAAGCTGTCAAGTATGAAAGCGGGCTCGAATTTCTTGCCAAATTTTTTGCTATATGCTTTTGCCTCATTAACCCTCACTTGAGTAGCCGCACCGGTAAGCATCAATATGCTGCCTATCAGCGTTGATTTGCCGTGATCCTTGTGGCCCAGCATCGCTATATTTCTTACTATCATAGAATCCACTTTACATATAGCCCAGCGCCCTGAGCTTTTCCATCACGTATTCCCTCTCCTTGTCTTGCTCTCTTCCAGAACGCTCTTCAGTTTTTGTGCTCTTTAGCTCTTTTATTATGTCATCTACGTTCTTTGCATTTGACTTAAGGGGCACAGTGCAGTGCGTACAGCCTAAGCTCCTGTATCTATAGCCGTTCCTCGAGAAATAGAGAGGATTTACAGGTATGCGCTCTTTTTTTATGTAATTCCATATGTCTATCTCATTCCAATCTAGTATTGGGTGCACGCGTATATGGCCAGAGAGGTCAAGCTTTGAAGAATAATCGTCCCACAACTCCGCAGACTGGTTCTTGTAATTCCATCTGAAATTTTTATCCCTCTCGCTGAAAACGCGTTCCTTTGCCCTTATCCCATGCTCATCCCTTCTTATAGAAACAACCAATGCATCAAACTTGTATTCTTTCATTACCTTCTTCAATGCCTCGGTCTTATTCGCGCCGCAGCAGCTAAATCCAGATATTTCAGGTTTTATTTTACTTTTTGCCACTATGAGATTAAGCTTCCATTTCTTGGCAAGCATTTCCCTAAACTGATAGGTCTCTGGGAAATCTATTCCATTGTCTATGTGTATTACAGGGAAAGGGACCTTTCCCAAAAATGCCTTTCTTGCGAGTGCAAGCATAGTTGTTGAGTCTTTGCCCATGCTCCAAAGTGCGGCTATGTTCTTGAACTTTGATTTAGCTTCCCTAAGTATGAATATACTCCTCTCTTCCAATTCGTTAAGATCTTGCTCTATCATTTAATCAACCTTATTCAGATTCAAAAGCCCTTTTAAGTATATTGTTGCTCCTTCTACCCCTTTTGCACCTTTTTTGAATATCGGTATACGAACGACAGGATTTTCCCTTGCATCGTAAAGCTCTGCATAAGACTTAGTGAGATCTTCGACATTCTTAAGCGAGCCTTTTTGGTAGATAACTCTATAATATTTTATATTGGCTTTTTTGAGCATGCTCGCAAATTTGTCCCAATTTTTTTCGCTCGGATCTTTATATAGTAACTCCGCTGCCCCTGTTATATCGTTCTTTTTTGCCATCTTTAACACCTTATATGTAGCCTAAAGCACGCAGTTTCTTTGTAAGCTCATCGTGCTCTTCACCCTTCTTTCCTTTCCTCTCCTCTTCTATTTTCACGGCGGTTTCTCGCAGTATGTATGTAACATAGTCAGATACAGAGGAGAATCCGGTTTTCGCTATGAGCTTCTGCAGCCTCTCGAAAAGAGGTGTAGGTATTGTTATAGTAGTATATTTTCTTTTTATTGCCATGGCACCACTTGTATTAAAATGTTAATAAATGTTATAACATTAAAATATAAAAAGGTTTCTGCATCAAGCATGGTAGAGATTAGGGGCAATTGAATAAGTAGACTCCTGCAATCGTATTTACGACTGGGGCGTAACTTATTAGAAATACGCCAACTGATAAGTGTTAAATATCTTGCATTACAAATATCTGATTAGAAGGAAGATTGGATGAGCAGCAGAAGTATATTCAATAAATATGAGTTGCTTGTTGCTGAGGTTAGAAAAATAGCAAAGAAGCATGACACTGATGAAGATGACGACAGGATAAGGAGGAAGGCCATGCTTATTGCTTCGCTTTCTTCAAACCACTCGTGGAAGACTTACAAGTACCTTCATGACGGCGGCGAGCTTGACAAAGAGGCCATAATTACAGAAGCGAATTCTGCTTTTTCCGAAGGCTGGAAGAATATAACAGAAACTGACGTTGAAGAAATTGTAAATTCGAACATAAACGAATACTTATTTTCAACATGGCTTTTCTATGCTGTGGAGAAAGGGCAAAGGGAATATTTCAAGGAACTCCTGAATGAGATGAAGATGGAGTTCATTGATGGCATGGAACCCATAGAGCGGAGAGAGGAATAAACTGTTTCGGCAGAACCACTGCCAATAACTTCGCAGATTAATGTTATTGGGCATGTAGCGTAACTTGGATAGCGCACCTGGCTTCGGACCAGGTGGTTGCGGGTTCAAATCCCGTCATGCCCGAATATTTGCAGCGCCCTGAAATTAATTTATATACTTTCACCTTTTATTTTATTTAGAGTGATTATATGTCTCAGGCAGATTCGATAAAACGTGTTCAGGATGCGGAGGCTAAGGCATCTAATATTATTGCCGCTGCAGAAAAACACAGGGAGGAGGAAATTGATAGAGCAAAAAAGGAGGCAGATGCAATGCTCAGCAGGGCAAGAGAGCAGGGAACTAATATAATGAACGAAACAATTGCAAACACTATGAGACAGATTGAAAAGATGCAAGTCCAGGAAAGGAAAGAGATAGCAAAGATGACAGCTAGCATGAAGAAGATGAGGCTTCCAAAGCGCGAGATTGAGAGGATTTCAGCTGATTTGGTTGATTTGATTATTGGTAGATAAGGCATGTTAAGCACCGAGCCCATGGAAAAAGTAAGGATGCTTTTCCTAAGGAATATGAAGAATGAGGTAATAGGATACCTGCACGAGCAGGGCTTTATAGATATAAGGAAAAGTAAATTGGAACTTCCAGACGAGGCACCTGATGCCGAATTGAATATGCTCAATGAAAATTTAATAAGGATAAATGGTGCGCTGCAGATACTTGGAGAAGGCGCATACAGGAAAAGCGAAGATAGCATAGAAGCAACTCGAAAGATTAGCAAAGAGCGATTAATAGAGAAAGTGAGCAAGCTTAGCTATGTTGAAAAAATATTCTCCATAAACGGCTCGATCAGAGAATTGAAAGAGGATATTAAGGATTTGGAGTATGCTGCACGCGTTGCAGGATGCTTTTCAGGCTTGAATATTGATTTTTCATTGCTAAACAGCAAGGTGCTCGAATTCAGAGCGTACCTTGTCGATCAGAAAAGCGAAGTTGCAATAGAGCGAAGCATAAAAAATGCAAGGTTTAGGAGCGAGGTTATACTGAATAAGCTGCCCAACAATACTGCAGCGATATTTGTAGCTGTAGAGAAGGGCTTCAAGATAGAGGAGGTTATAAAGAGTTTCAAGGTTGAGGAGTTTAATCTAAATGCAAAGTATATTTCCGGGACTCCGGCACAGATGCTTGCGGATGCCAAAGAAGGTATAGCAAGGGACAAGAAGAAGGTGCTTGAACTTGGCAGTGAGCTCGATGAACTTAGGAAATACCGCAAGGAGCTCCTGCAATACAGGGAGATGCTTGAAATTGAAATAGAGAGGGAGGGTGTTGTCTCGAATTTCAAAAAAACCTCAGAGACGTTTGTTGTAGAAGGCTGGATTGAGAAGAAGAAGTTTGCCGATATTGAAAAGGGTATCAGAAAACTTACTAAAGGCGCTTGCCAGATTGAAATAATTGATAGGGAGAAAAGCGAGCTCGCGCCCACTTTGGTGAAAAGGCCAAAAATACTGAAGCCTTTCGACTATATGATGGAATTTCTTTCTGTACCTAGGAGCGACGAGATAGACCCGACATGGATATTCATAATATCGTTTCCTATTTTCTATGGATTGATGGTGAGCGATGTAGGCTACGGGATTGCTTCTCTTCTTTTCGTCACCTGGATAACAACATTCACAAATCCGGAAGGCCTTGTATATAATACTGCGAAGATATGGCAATTCACATCCGTATCTGCAATTTTCTTCGGCATACTCTCAAACGAATATTTCGGCTTCCACCTGAACCAGTATATAGGACTAGGCGGCATAGGATTCGATTGGCTCAGGAGTGCAACTACAATACTTCTCATAACCATAATATTTGGCATCGTTCAGGTATCGCTAGGCTTGCTCTTCGGATTCATAAACAGGTACAGGAAAGGTGAGGTTAAGCTCGCAGTGAGCAAGCTCACTTCAATAGTTGTAATACTCAGCGGCACGATTGCGGTGGGAGGCGCATTCTTTGGCCTTGTTACAAGTGCTGTAACTTTAGTTTCTACAATAATAGCCGTGGCCGCACTGCTGTTGACTGCTTTGCTGAGCGGAATTGAGGCAACAGAGATAACTAACCTGATAACGCACCCGCTTAGCTATGCCAGAATACTCGGCTTTGGAATGGGCAGCGTGATAATAGCAATGCTCATAGACCAGGGCTTCACGCCTACGCTGAGCTATGGTGTATTAGGTTTCATCGGGCTGCTTATAGTATTTATAACGCTTCACTTCCTTAATATGATAATGGCAATATTCGAGGGCGTGGTGCAAGGCATCAGGCTCAACTTCGTGGAGTTCTTCTCCAAGTTCTATATAGGAGGGGGCATAAAGTTCAGACCCTTTTCATACAAAAAGGTTTATACTAAATGATTGTTAAAATTGGTGAATATATATGGCTATAGGAATGGAAGCTGCTATCGCAGCAATCGGAGCAGGAATAGCAATCGCAGGAGGGGCAATAGGAACAGGAGTGGCTCAGTCTTCAATAGGCGCTGCAGGCCTTGGGCTGATAGCCGAGAAGCCAGAGGAAATGGGCAGGGTGCTGCTTTTCCTGGTTCTTCCAGAGACATTGCTCATCTTCGGCTTTGTGATATCAATACTCATAATGATAGATGCAGGCTTGATATAAGGTGCACGCATGCCAATAGAAGAAATCGCTGAGAATATAATAAGCGAGGCGAAAAGAAAGAGCAAGGAAATAGAAGCAGATGCAGCAGAGCAGAAGAGCAAGATACTCGGAGAAGCAAAGGAGCAGGCAAATATAATTCTAGAGCAGGCCAAGAAGGATGCACAGGCAAAAGCGGAGGGTATGTTGAATGAGCACAGGGCGGAGCTTGAAGTAGAGAAACACAATGAGATGCTGCTTGCACAGAGCTTTGCAGTTGAAAAAGAAGTTATAATTGCAAGAAAACTTTTCATAAAGAGGATTTCCGGGAGATTTGGAGAGATAGTGAAGCGTGCTGCAAAGGCAATGGAAGCGTCTTCCGGGGGTTTTGCCATAAATGCGGGCAAGGAATATGCTAAACTCATAAAAAGCGTTGGATATGATGTTGACATAGGCACTGGCATCGTGGTAAAAAGCAGGGATGGAAAGGCGACAATAGATCTAAGCCCAGGAATCTTGTTCGATGAGAATGCAGATCTTGCAAAAAGCAAGATTTCTATTTCTCTTTTCCGCAAAGCAGCAGAGGCAAGGGCAAAGAAGGAAGCATCTAATAAAAGCGCAAAGCCCAAAGCAAAGAAGGGAACAAAGAGGAAAAGGTAGGAGCAATATGAATGTTGGTTCGCCTATTTCAAGCGGTTACGCTTACTCGACTGCCAGAGTCAAGGCGATGGAAGCCAGACTTATTGGAGAGGAGAGTATGAAAGGCATTGTGCAAGCCAAGGATATAAGCACTATTTTATCTATGCTTGCACAGACAGAGTACAAGAAAAACCTTGAGGAATTCGGTGGGCTCAATATAAAGAGTAACATGATAGACTTTGCATTGAGCAAAAACCTTGCGTTGAACGTTGGCAAGCTCATAACCATAACCCCTATGGAGGAGAAGAGTATAATAAGGGCGATAGCGGGTAAGTGGGATATATACAACGCAGAGATAGCAATGGAAGCCAAAGCCTCCGGGAAAAAATTTGAAGACATATCTAAGTATATCATAGATTATGGGCTGTATAATGTAAATGTAATAAAAGATATCATGAACGAAGCAAGCGTTGAAGGCTTAATAGAGAGGATGATGATAAACAGCCCATACAAAGACGTGCTCTATGAGGCACTCGAGGTTTATAGAAGAAACAAAGATGTGGTTGAAGCAAACATGCTCATAGATAAGCTTTATTATTCGAAGCTTGGAAGGCTCATGCCAAGGATAAGGAATGTGAGCCCCGAATCTGCATTCGTTGTAAAGCTTGATATAGACATGAGAAATTTGCTGCTCATGATAAGGGCAAAGAAGTATAGTATAGATTTCAGCGAGATAAAGGACAATTTTATAAAGGGTGGCGAGCTTGAGATAAGCGAATTGCAAAGCCTATACGAAAGCTCGAACAATATTTATGAGATTGCGAAGAACGCAAAGGTCTTTGACCTTGGCGATGCGGCAGAGGATTATAGGAATGGCAGAAGCAAGGGATTGTTTGGCTTCGAGATTGAGATGAGGAACCAAATATTTAGAAAGAGCATGACGCTGCTCAAGCATGCGCTGCTCTCATTCGGAGCCATAGTTGCATACGCATACATAAAGGAGATAGAGGTTTTCACGCTTAGGATACTTATAAGCGGCAAGAATTATGGACTATCGCAGGAGGAGATCTCGAGAATGATGGTATGGAAAGGTTAGCAAACGAGTATAAAATAGGTATAATAGGAGATGAGCTTCTTACCACAGGATTCAGGCTTGCGGGAGTTAAGGCTACAGAAAATGCTTCAAATGGCGATGAGGCAGAAAAGGCGCTGCGAAAAATGCTCGATATTAGTGACATAGGCATAATAGTTATTACTGAAGGATTGGCAAACCAGATAAAAGATAGAAGACTGCAGCATGTTATCGACACGAGCCTTATGCCCCTTATAATCGAGGTGCCGGGATACAACGAGGAAGAGAAAGAAAGTGACACGCTGAGGAGGCTTATACTCAAAGCAGTAGGCATAGACATAACTAAAATGTCTAGGCTGAAATCATAAATCGATTGGTGATGTTATGGGAATAATAGTGAAAGTTGCAGGGCCTTTGGTTGTTGCAAAGGACATGCTTGGAGCTAATATGTATGATGTAGTTAAGGTCGGAGATGCCGGGCTAATTGGTGAGATAATACAGCTTAGGGGACAGAATGCAGTGATACAGGTTTACGAGGATACGTCAGGGCTGAAGCCTGAAGAGAAGGTATTGTCCACTGGCAAGCCACTTTCAGTGGAGCTGGCGCCAGGATTGCTAGGCAACATTTTCGATGGAGTCCAAAGGCCATTGAATGCAATTGCTGCGAGGAGCGGCAGCTTCATAGGCAAAGGTATATCTGTAAATGCAATAGACAGAAAAAAGAAATGGAAGTTTATACCGACGGCAAAGAAGGGTACAAGAGTTTCTGAAGGTACTATAATAGGATATGTGCAGGAAACACCGCTGATAAAGCATTACATTATGGTGCCATACGGCATCACAGGCGTTATAGAGAGTATAAAGGAAGGGAATTATACCGTAGAAGAGACTATTGCGACCTTGACTTCAGGTAAAGGTCTCGACAATGAGAGACTTACAATGATGCAGAGGAGAGCAGTAAGGTCTCCGGGAAGATACAAGAGTAAGATCAGGGCTGACGAGCCGCTTGTGACTGGGCAGAGGATTATAGACGCCTTCTTTCCGGTTGCCAAAGGAGGCACCGCAGCGGTGCCAGGGCCATTCGGGAGCGGCAAGACCGTTGTACTGCATCAGCTTGCAAAATTTGCAAATAGCAATATAGTAATTTATACAGGCTGCGGTGAGAGGGGCAATGAAATGACAGAAGTACTCACGGAATTTCCGGAGCTCAAAGATCCTTCCACCGGTGAGCCACTCATGGAGAGAACAGTTCTCGTTGCCAACACCAGCAACATGCCGGTTGCGGCTAGGGAAGCAAGCATTTACACAGGCATAACCATTGCAGAATATTTCAGGGACATGGGATATGATGTTGCGCTAATGGCAGATAGCACGTCCAGGTGGGCCGAGGCAATGAGAGAGATTTCTGCAAGATTAGAAGAGATGCCAGGGGAAGAAGCTTATCCTGCTTACTTGCCTAAAAGGCTAGCAGAATTCTATGAAAGGGCAGGAAAGGTAAATACTATGAGCAACAAGCCTGGTTCAATAACTATTATAGGTGCTGTGTCGCCGCCGGGAGGCGATATCTCAGAGCCTGTATCGCAAAGCACGCTCAGGGTCACGAAGGTTTTCTGGGCCCTTGACAAGTCGCTTGCCGATGCAAGGCACTTCCCTGCAATAAACTGGCTCAACAGCTATTCGCAATATATTACGCAGATGAGAAGTTGGTATGAAAAGAATATTGGTGAGGATTTCCTTAAGAAGAGGGAGCAGGCAATGTCAACTTTGCAGAGAGAAGCCGAGCTGAAAGAGATAGTGCAGCTTGTCGGCGAAGACGCACTGCCAGACAGCGAGCGAGGCACGCTGTTTATAGGCAAGATGATAAGGGAATATTTCCTAAGGCAAAGCGCTTTCGACGCAGCCGATATGTACACGAGCATTAAAAAACAGAAGGCGATGCTTGAAGTTATAATGCACTTTGGGGAGATGATGAAAGACGCAATAGCAAAAGGCGCAAGCGTGGAGAGCATATATGGTATGAAGGTAATCGGCGAAATTGCAAGAATGAAGGAGTGGAAAGAAGATCAATACCAGCGCGAAGAAGCAGATTTGACAAAAAGGATTAACGCAGAGTTTAGCACGCTAGTCAAGGAAAGCGGCAGCGCCACAGAAACGGCGCAAAAATCCAGCAAATAGGTGATGCCATGAAATTCGAGATAAATTATAATACAATAGAAAGCGTTGCAGGGCCTTTGGTTGTTGTAAAAGAGATTAGAAATGCAGCTTATAACGAAATAGTAAGGATAAACCTGCAAAACGGCGAGAGCAGACTTGGGCAGGTGCTTGAAAGCGGAGAAGGCTATGCTGTTGTACAGGTTTTCGGGCCCACAGAGGGCATAAATATAGATAGAACTTCGGTGACGTTTCTTGGAGATGTCTTCAGAATGGGCGTCTCGGAGGATATGCTAGGCAGGGTATTCAACGGACAGGGCAAGCCTATCGACATAAAAGCGGACGTCGCATATGAGGAGAAATTTGATGTAAATGGCGCACCTATAAACCCGACTTCAAGGGCAATGCCGAACGATTTCATAGAGACGGGCATATCTGCAATAGACGGCTTGATGACGCTGCTAAGGGGCCAGAAGCTCCCAATCTTTTCGGCTGCCGGATTGCCGCACAACCAGCTTGCGGCACAGATTGCAAAGCAGGCGAGCGTGATGGGAAGCAAGGATTTCGCCGTTGTGTTTGCCGGCATAGGCGTAACATATGACGATGCTGTATTCTTCACGGATGAATTCAAGAAAGCCGGCTCGCTTGGAAGAACTGTTGCTTTCATAAATTTGGCTAACGACCCAAGCATAGAAAGAATACTCACCCCGAGAATTGCGCTTACTACTGCTGAATTCTTGGCATTTGAGAAAGGGATGCACGTTCTCGTTATATTGAATGACATGACAAACTATGCCGAAGCACTCAGAGAGCTGTCGAGCGCAAGGGAAGAGGTGCCTGGAAGAAGAGGATACCCTGGATATATGTACACTGATTTGGCAGGCATATACGAAAGGGCGGGTATAATAAAAGGCAAGACAGGCAGCATCACGCAATTGAATGTGGTGACAATGCCTGGAGACGATGTCACACACCCGATACCGGATTTAACCGGCTACATTACCGAAGGCCAGGTGTATCTGGACAGAAGCCTTTTCAACCGCGGCATATATCCTCCAATAAACCCACAGGGATCGCTTTCGAGGCTAATGAACAATGGCATAGGCGAGGGCAAAACAAGAAGCGACCACAGAGGAGTTGCTGACCAGCTATATGGTGCATATTCAAGGGCGGTTGATGCAAGAAACCTGAGCGCGATAGTAGGAGAAGAAGCATTAAGTGAAGCCGACAAAATGTATCTAAACTTTGGAGAAGGCTTCGAGAATAATTTCATAAAGCAGGGTACTGATGAGAGAAGAAGCATAGAGAAAACGCTTGACATAAGCTGGGACTTGCTCTCGATGCTCCCGGAAGGCGAGTTAAACAGAATTAAAAAGGAGTATATAGAAAAATATTACAAGAAAGGCAGCGAGGCAAAACAAGAATGAGGCGAATGCATTGAGAAGGCCGAATCCAACAAGGATGAATCTGATAAACTTGAAGAGGAATATAGTTTTAGCTCGCAAAGGTCACGACATACTGAAAAGAAAGAGGGAGGTTTTGGTATTGGAGTTTCTCAGGCTATTGCAGGAATCTAAAAGCGACAGGGATTACCTTCAAAGCCTCATACAGGAATCTTATAAGACTGTAGCAATTGCGTCAACCTACGTGGGCAGTTTCCAATTGGAGACTATAGCTGCACATGTAACTGAAACTTCGCCGGTAAGCATAGTGCTGAAAAATATAATGGGCGTCAAGGTTCCGGAGATAAAGAGGGCGGGAAGTAAAGAGTTTATAGGATTGCTGAGCAGAGGTTATAGCTTAATAACCACGAGCACTGCTGTGGATGATGTCAGTGATTCCTTCCAGAGTGTAGAAGAGAATATACTTGAGATAGCTAAGAGGGAGCAAGGGCTCAAGAGAATAGTGATAGAAATAGACAAGACTAAAAGGAGGGTAAACGCATTGGAGTATATACTTGTGCCCAGCCTGAATGCACAGGTTAAATATATCACAATGAGGCTGGATGAAATGGATAGGGACATGTTCTCGGCATTGAAGCACGTTAAGAAAAAACTTGCCAAAGTTGAGGTTTCTGCTTAGGTGCTTTTATGGCTTGGGCTTGCTTGTTCAGCGGGGGCAAGGATTCGACGCTTGCATTGCATAAGGCTTTCGAGAACGGAATAAAAGTTGAATTGCTCATTACAATGAGGAGCGCAAATCCCGAAAGCTACATGTTCCATTATCCAAATATAGAATACACAAAACTTCAGGCTGAAGCATTGAATATAAAACAAGTTATGTATGATACCAAAGGGGTTAAAGAGAAGGAATTGGATGATCTTGAAAAGGCTTTGAAAGAAAATAATGTTTCTGGAGTAGTCACTGGTGCCACTTATAGCGAATATCAGGCAAGCAGGGTAAATACTATTGCGGACAGGCTTGGCATAGAGCACTTTGCGCCGCTTTGGCATATTGACCCGATTAAGGAGCTGAACGAATTGTCTGAGAGATATAATGCTATAATAACTGCTGTTTCTGCTGAAGGTCTTGATTCATCGTTCCTGGGCGAGAGGATAGATTACAAAATGATAAAGAAGCTCGAAAATGTAAACAGGCGCTTCGGAATAAACATGCTCTTTGAAGGAGGAGAAGCAGAGACGTTTGTGCTTGATGCGCCGCTGTTCAGGAAAAGGGTAATAGTTAAAAATGCAAAAAAAGAGTACAGCAATTTTAGGGGAATGTATATAATTGAGAATGCTGTATTAGCTGATAAAGAGGCATAGCAATGCTCATTTCGAAAAGAAGCAGATATGCACGCAACCCTATAGAGGAAGAGGATGCATTGGCAAGCATACTTGCAGAGAAAGGTAGGAAGATAATAAAGCTTAACAGGGGAGATCCTCCTGTATATTTCCCCACGCCGGAATATATTATAAAGGCGTACATTGCCGCACTCAGGGAGAAGAGAACTACTTATACATCGGCATTTGGCATAGAAGAGTTGAGGAGCGCAGTCAGTAAAAGATACAAAAGCATGTACAATATAGACTCGGGGAGCGATGATGTAATTGTTGTCCAGGGTGTTACTGAAGCGCTGAAATTCATTAACTCTGCACTTATTGATGAATCAGACAATGCGGTGATATTCAAGCCCTACTACCCTTTATACTTGCCAGATCTTTTGATTTACGGAGGCAAGCCTGTTTTTGGTAAGTATGAAGAAGAAAAGGAATGGAGCATAGATATTGATAGACTTGAAAGCGCACTGAGGAGAACTACAAAGAAGCCAAAATACATGCTCATAACAAATCCAAATAACCCGACAGGCAGCGTGCTTGGGAGAAGCACATTGGAGAGGATCGTGGAAATTGCAAACGAATATGATATTGTATTGATAAGCGACGAGATATACGACGAAATAGTCTACAATGGAGCCAAATTTACAAGCATAGGGCAGGTAGCGAAGGGCATGCCGCACGTAATACTTAATGGCGCATCAAAAGACTTCGATGCCACCGGATTCAGGCTCGGCTTTATGCTTATTCCAGGAGATGATAGCGTATCAAAAACACTAAAAAGCACTTTCGCTAGATACGCGCAGGCAAGGCTTTCGCCTAATGCGCCTGCACAATATGCGCTTGCCGAAGGAATTAACAACGCTAGAGAGCACCAGAGGAGCATAAAGCGCATGGTAGGAGAGATTGAGAAAAGGGTGAACCTTACCACAAAGATAATAAACGAGAGCGAGTACATGAGTGCGGTTAATCCTAAGGGTGCTTTTTATGTATTTCCAAAAGTGAATCTTGACATGCTTAAGATAAAGAATGACAAAGAGTTTGTTGATAAGCTGCTTTATGAGGAGCGCGTGCAGCTCACAAGAGGCTCTGGATTTGGCGAGCAGGGGCATATAAGGATTGTTGCGCTGCCACCAAAAAATATATTAGAGTATGCGCTCAATAAGATAAACGATTTTTGCAGGAGGAATTCAAAGGAGGCATAGTCTAATGGTAGGACGTCACCCTTACAAGAATATCTAAGAACGGTGAAGATCCGGGTTCGATTCCCTGTGCCTCCATTCGTGATACTTCTTTTATCTCCTATTATATGGCAACGACGATATTATTTAGCCCACTGCAATCTAATTTGAAGGAATAGTAATAAATACTATGACATAAGGATTTCGCCCTTATAAACTTATCGCGTGCGGGCCCTCTCCGCCGATGAGGTCGGCGGTATCCCCGCACTTGATAAGCCTTTCTGCGAGTTGCTGTGCATCTCCTTTATTCTTGGCAGGGAATTCTGCTGGTCAAGATATGAGATTTGCTTTCCCTCTTCCATTGCCTTGAGCCTCTCCGCAAGCGCATGATTATAGAGCAGTCTGCATTTTTCTGATATTTCCGCAAGCACCTGCTCCTGCGCATTGGTTGGTTTTATCTCTATCCTTTCGGCAAGCTGCATCTTAATCATTTACTTTACTACACTAAAGTATATAAAGATTGTGAGATAAGGAGTAAAAGTACATTATATAACCCTCAACGAAGTTGAGGGAATTCTTTTAAATATTAA
>JBMFHL010000013.1:0-18344 GCA_049976845.1 Candidatus Micrarchaeia archaeon
CTCTACTACATGATATTTTTTGGAAGGTTTTTCCAATGTTGCATGGTAATAGCCAGCTTCAAAATAGCTGTCTCGCATTTTCATAAAATCATTCATATTTTTTATTTAACCTTTTTATATTCTATCCTGCAAAAATAATATATGCGCACGAGCGAATTCAAAGATGCCAAAATAGAAAAGGTTTATTCCTTGCTTGGGAGCAGCAAGAACGGGCTGAGCGAGGAGGAGGCTTCGAGAAGGCTGGAGAAATACGGCTACAACGAGATAGAGGAGAAGAAGCAGAATTACATACTTTTGTTTCTTGGCAAGTTCTTTGGCCCCATACCGATAGTGCTCTGGCTGATAATAATACTCTCTTACCTATTGCACCATATTGTCGATTTCTATGTTGTACTTGCGCTTCTTGTATTCAATGCAATAGTCAGCTTTGCAGAGGAGTACAAGGCAGACAAGTCTATAGAGTTGCTAAAGGAAAGGCTCAGCGTGAATGCAAGGGTTCTGCGCTCAGGGGCATGGGTCGTGATGCCTTCAAAGAATCTTGTTATAGGAGATATAGTAAGGGTTAGGCTTGGCGACATTGCGCCTGCGGATGCAAAGGTGATAGAAGCAGACGCATTGGAGTGCGACGAATCGGAGCTGACAGGGGAGAGCATGCCAGTCGCTAAGGGCGCAGGAGACATTATATACGCGGGGTCGACGCTGAAGCGCGGCGAAGCAACCTGCATAGTTGTTGGCACTGGTTCGGGCACATACTTCGGAAAAACGGCAAGGCTCGTGGAGACGGCAAGGCCGAAGTCAAATCTTGAAAAGATGATAATGAGGATAATGAAATACCTAATAGCAATAGACATACTTGTTGTAATAGCAATGTTCTTGTACGGAACATTTATGCTGAGCATGGGCCTTGGCATAATACTGCCGTTCCTGCTCATAGTATTCATAGCCTCTGTTCCGGTTGCATTGCCCGCTACATTCACAGTAGCAATGGCGTACGGCACCGAGAAGCTTGCAAAGAAATCAATACTTGTAACTAAACTTGAGGCAATAGAAGAGACTTCAACAATGAACGTTCTCTGCATGGACAAAACAGGCACATTGACAGAGGATAAAATAATCGTCAAAGAGGTTTTCCCATTAGGCTCAAGCAAAGACAATGTTATAGAGTACGCGGCCGAGTGCTCAAGAGTTGAAGACAAGGATCCAATCGACATGGCAATAATAAGCGATGCGCATGCTTTGGGCATAAAGCAAGGCGCCGTTGTTCATTTCAGCCCATTCGATCCAGAGACAAAAAGATCTGAAGCTTCTGTTAAAGGCATCGAAGGGAAGCTTTACTATGTGACAAAAGGCACCCCGCAGGTTATTGCAGGCATGTGCCGCCTCACCGGCAATCCATTGCGTGCGTTCGAGAAAAAGGTGGAAGAGTTCTCAAGCAAGGGCTTGAGGAGCATTGCTGTCGCTGTTAAGAAGGACAAGCAAGGATACAGGCTTGCTGGCTTGATAGCGTTATATGATCAGCCAAGGCAGCAGGCGAAGCCCCTTGTCAAGGAGCTTGTCAACCTGGGCATAAAGCCGATAATGCTGACAGGCGACAATATAGCAGTTGCGAAGGAGGTTGCATCCGAGCTCGGCTTCGGAAGCAAAATAATGAACTTTTCAGACATAAGCGAGAGCGAGAGCTTTGAGGCCCAGGCGAGAAGCGCTAACGGCTTTGCCGGCATATACCCTGAGGACAAGTTCAAGATAGTAAAGGCGCTGCAGGGCAAAGGCTATTCAATAGGCATGACTGGCGACGGCGTCAACGACGCTCCAGCGCTCAAGCAGGCTGAAGTCGGAATAGCCGTTGCAAACGCAACCGATGTTGCAAAGAGCGCAGCTGACCTTGTGCTCACAAGGAGCGGCATAGGCGTAATAGTAGAAGCAGTAAAGGAGAGCAGGAGGATTTTCGAGAGAATGGTGACATACACAATAGTAAAAATGGTGAAGATAATACAGATACTCTCGTTTGTTGCAATAGTCTTCTTCGCATTCAGGTTCATACCCATACTGCCTGTCCAGCTTATAATACTAATATTCACCAACGACATAGTCAATATGGCCATAGCTACCGATAATTCGAATTATTCGGCAAAGCCAGATGTATGGCATGTCAGGCCGCTCATGTATTCGTCTATAGCAATAGGCTTGATACTGATGCTGCAGGCATTCCTATTATTGCCAATTTCTTTCGGCATTTTCCACATGAGCACTGCGGCTTTCGAGACGATGGCATTCTTCCTTCTATCTGTTTCGGACAAATTCACAATATACAATGTAAGGGAGAAGCGCTTCTTCTGGAAATCGAAGCCGAGCAAAATGCTTGTATTATCGTCTTTCATGGGCATAATAGCATCAATGCTCATAGCATATTATGGCATCTTCATGCAGAGCATAGGTATAATTCCGATAATTGTAGTATTGGCTTTAGGCCTCGCCTTTCTGCTTATTGTAGACGTTGTTAAGGTGTATATCTTCAGGAGGCTCAACGTTAGATGATGCATTGCGCCTGTGCAAACCTATGCATTTTGATTAGACAGTTGGCTAACCATATGGGAATATTTAAAAGCATACCTATTGAACGCTTAATCATGCGCGTGAATCCGGAGTTGCACGACTTGGAGGCACTGAAGCAGATAGATGAATGCAGGGCAATTGCAGAGGAGATGAACAAGAAGGGCATTGCTGACGAGCTGTTCAGCAAAGAGGAGCTTTACCTTCTGGGGGTGCCAAGATACGAGGAAGTGGTAGTGGGTTCGAAGAAGATGTGGCGCCCTGTGCTGCTCGATCTAGAGGAGCAGGAAAGCAAAGAGCTTTGGCCCATAATTTTTGACAAAATAGAGAAGCTGAAGTCAGGCAAGCATATCAAATAATAGTGACGGTTTTCGAACATGCCAGCTGCTTTGCCACCTTACTTTGCCGCTTCTTGAATAAAAATATGTGCAGGAAAGCCCTGCACTTTCAAGCTACTTTCACAAAGCCTTTTTTGCGTATTCTGTAATATATGGTATATTCACTTCAACTCCGTTGTATGCTTGGAAGCCAACATAAAGCGCGTATATCCATATAAGGAAGTTCAGCAGGCTTGAAACTAGCGGAACATATAGTATTGAAAAGAATACTGATATTATTATGCCTATCACCCCAAGGAATATGGCTTGTATTGCGTGGAACTTGGCCTTCTTGTCGCTCCTGCCACTTGTGAGATACACTATTATGCCGGTAAGCCACAAGAGCAGGTATGCCAGAAAATACACAATATTATCACTGCCGCTTTTGGTCTTTTTCTCCATAACCATCAAAAGTATTCAGTATTCCAATTCTATAAATGTTGTGCTTTCGCTGGTCTTGCTGGTTTAACGCCCTATTGCCTCTCCATGCCAAAGAAGTCATCGAGTGTTGTGTCGTCCTTAGGTACAAAATAGGAAAGCGATGCTGTTACCTCTTTTATATTAAGCTCCGAAAAACTAGGAGTTGTGGCAAGCGTGAAAGGATAATTGCCATTCATGCTTCTAAGCTTCTCAAGCGTTATATCAATTTTGGCAGGGCCTTTCTTGACTTCATCCCTAAGTTTTTTGATAGCTTCATTAGCGTCAGAATGCCTATCTATATTGTCTATGAATATGGCCACCCTGTTGCTGCTATTCCTATATCTTTCATTTGTAATAAGCATCAGTGCCTTGCCTTTTTCAGTTTCTATCTCTGTTGCTCCCACAACAGTCACGTCTTTGGCGCGTATGGTTTCATAATAAGGGAATTTGCCATTGACAAGCTCTGTAAATGAGCATTCATGGGTTTTTTCATGCCTATATACCATCATACCACGAAAATATTATGAATTTCATGCTTTATAAATTTTCCTTTAGTTCTGTCTAATATGCAGTGCGAACGCTTTTTAGCTTTTTAGCGATGATATAACACTGTGATATTGTGGCAGATTCATATAACCCTGAAGACATAGCTAAGTCGAAGAGCGCAAGCATTCATCCCTCTTTTTTCACTGTTGTTGATCAAAGGCAAGAGGTTAAGGCAAAGCTCTCCAGCATAAAGCACAAGATAGGCATATATAGTGCAAAAGGCGGCGTGGGCAAAACAACAATCGCAGTTAATGTTGCATACGCATTGTCTGGCATGGGCTACAAAGTAGGCCTGCTTGATGCTGACATAGACTGCCCGAATGTCACATTCTTCCTTGGCATGGAAAATGCCAAGATAAATTCATATCCAATGATTCCATTGGAGCGAAATGGCGTCAAAGTTTTATCTACTGCAATGCTAACTGATTCGAGAGGCCCTATAATCTGGAGGGGCCCGCTAATTGCCAAGATGACAGGCGATTTCCTAAGGAATACCGAATGGGGTGAGCTTGACTACCTCATCATAGACCTGCCCCCTGGCACGAGCGATGCGCCTCTTTCTATAATGCAGCTGCTTGACCTTACGGGCTTTGTAATAGTCACTACGCCGCAGCATATTGCCTCTCTAAATGCAATCCGCTCTGGCATAATGGTCAAGAAGTTCAATATATCCCTATTGGGTGTTATAGAGAACATGTCCGATGGCTCTGGCGATGGCGCGAAAGAGGTATCAGAGGCGTTGAACTGCAGGGTGCTCGGCATAATAAAGAATTCTGCCAAATTCTCAATGCTCAGCGATATGGGGAAGATACCTGTCGTTGAGGATGCGGAAGTAAAGGAGGAATTCGCTGGCATAGTAAAGAATATTATCGAGTGAGTGGTCTGTGGCGGCACAGAACGAGGAGCACATCCTTTTTTGCTTGTTAAGAAAGCTATTTATTTTTATAAACTTTATATTTATCCATGGAAAAAGAGGTTTCTCTAATGCTAAACGAAGGCAAGCGCCTTGTTGCAGCCTTTTCGAGTATAGACGATAAAGACCCTTTTTCTGGAATGAGCTTAATAAAAGAAAATTACGCACTCATTTTTTCAGGGCCCGAAGGCAACGAAACGGCAAAATTCGAAAACGTATCGCTAGAATTCAAGGTACTTGTAGATTACCTACTCTCTAATGATACTACACTGTTTTGCCGCAGAAAGGATAATGCAGAAGTGCTTTTTGCAACCAATGATATAAAAAAGCTTATTTCAGAATACAGCTTCAGAAGCGTTGACCTCTACATGTCAAAGGAGAATTACTATAGGATTGGAAAAGTCCTCAGGCGCAAATATCGGCAATATGACGTGCTAACAGCATCTTTTACCAGTGAAGGGGGCAACGAATTCACCCTCAATGTATTGTTTGGTAAGGGCGACGGGCCATACTTGGCAAGGCTTAATAATTTTCTTGAATTGCTCAATGGTGCAGTCGTGAAGCCAAAGTCCAATATAAGCCCTGTTTTCAATTCAGAACATCTCAATCAATTGTTCAAGGCATTTGGGCATGGCGAGCCAAGGTTCAAGAAGGCATGCGCATACAAACTCGAGTCTGTGTTTACCCAAGGAAATGACGTGTATCTGCAATACATTGACATGGATACGCATGTGGATTACTTAACAAGGATCACCTCCTATTCAGACGATTCTGACGTACCTTTTGAAAGGAAGGTAAGCAGCGTATACAATTTCTTCAACAGATATACAGGCAAGTACTTCGTCTCTGCAGAAGACCTGTGGGACTGCGAACTTGACTTCATGAAGGTTCCTTCTGCGGAAGAGCCTTTCATATTCCGCTTTAGCGGCAGCATAGAACAAAATGAGCTGAAAGAGGACTTGTACATGATGAAGCGCGATGCAGAGCGGAGTTCAGCCAATTGGAACGAGGTTCGTTACAACTCCTTCTTCTCGACTGGCAAGAGATACATACCTGACAGAATTTTGTAAAACATAATAGTAAAACATGTATTAGAATTCAAAGAAATGGGGACTCTGCATTTTAAATCTTGCCACGCAAATATTAGTGTGGTTTGATTGATAGAGGTCTTGTTGCAAGGGAGAGGCGGCCAGGGTGTAGTTGCAGGAGGAGAGCTACTTGTAAAAGGCGCAGTCAAGCAAGGAATCTTTGCGCAGTCAATACCGTTCTTTGGCGGAGAGAGGCGCGGCGCTCCTGTGAGCTCAGGCGTAAGGATATCAAACGAGCCAATTTACACGCACGAGAGCATAAAGAGCGCAGATATAATAGCAGTATTCGACATCTCGCTCATCAATATAGTTAAATTGGACATGCTCAAAGAGCAGGGCATTCTTCTTGTAAATGCGCCTATCGCGCAGAAGCTTTGGAAAAATCTTTATTATGTTGACGCGACTTCCATTGCAAAATCATTCGGGTTGACAATAGCGGGTTGGCCCCTTGTGAATACTGCAATGATGGGCGCGCTTGCAAAAATAACAGGCATAATTGATGTTTCAGACTTGAAGGACATAGCAGCTGAGCAATTCCACGGCGACTACGGCAAGCTCAATGCAGATGCAGTGCAGAAGGGCGCGGATGAGGTGAAGAAGCTTGAGTAGTATTGAAAATATTGAGGAAGAAATTCCAGTGTCAAAACCCAGCAAGGGGTCTGCAGGCAAGACTGGAACTTGGCGCGTAGAGAGGCCGGTAATAGACCTTGAAGCGTGCAAGAAGTGCGATATGTGCATAGTAGACTGTGTTGAAAACACAATAGATAAAGACGCAAACGGCTTGCCCAAGATTGACTATGAATATTGCAAGGGCTGCGGCGTATGCGCAAGCATCTGCCCTGTTCATGTGATAAAGATGGTGCAGGAGGTGAAGTGATGGAGAAAATAACTGCAATGGTAGGGAATCATGCCGTAGCTTATGCGGTAAAGCAGGCAAAGCCTGAGGTGCTTGCAGTTTATCCCATAACACCTCAGACCACGATGCTTGAGAAGCTTGCGGATTATGCAGAAAAAGGGGAGATGAATGCAGATTTGATAAAGGTCGAAAGCGAGCATTCTGCAATGGCGGCAATCTTCGGAGCTGCGCTCTCGGGATCGCGGGTTTTCACAGCCACTTCTTCGCAAGGCCTGCTCTATATGACTGAAGTTATATACTGGGCAGGAGGCCAGAGGGTTCCGATTGTTGCAGGAATAGCAACAAGGGCAGTTGGAGCGCCATGGTCAATATGGGATGATCACCAGGATTTTGTGAGCAAGAGGGATTCTATCTGGGTGCAGATGATTGCAGAGAATGTTCAAGATGCATACGACATGACGCTGCAGGCATTTAAAATATCTGAAGACAAAAGGGTTTCGATGCCTGTGATGATGGGCTTTGATGGGTTTGTGCTTACCCATACAATGGAGAGGCTTTCGCTTGTTCCAGATAATGATGTTGATTCGTTTATACCAAAGCGCGATTTCAATTTGATAGACTTTGAGAATCCTATTGGCATAGGTCCGATAGTAACGCAAGACAATTACATAAAATACAGGCACAATGCAATGCTCGCAATGGAGCGGTCAAAACAGGTGATAGAAGAGATATCAAATCAATATTCGCAGCTCACTGACAGGGAGCAGCATGGCCTTGTCGAGTTCTACAAGTGCGAAGACGCAGAATACGCAATTGTTGCAATGGGCGCTTGGGCTGGCGATGCAAGATTAGCTGTAGAGTTGCTAAGGAAGCAGGGCATTAAGGTAGGTTTGGCAAAGATAAGGGTGCTAAGGCCCTTCCCAAAGGAGAGGCTCGAAGAGGGGCTGAAGGCGATGAAAGGCATAATAGTATTCGACAGGGAATATTCTTACGGCTCTGGTGGCATTTTAGCAACTGAAATAAAGGCAAGCCTATACCAATTGAATATACCCGTTTATAGTGCAATAGGAGGCATAGGCGGCAAAGAAGTCGGGAGCAAGGAAATGATCGATATTGTAAGCAATGTCATGCAGGGCAAAGCGGATAAAGAGGTCTGGTTGCTATGAAATTTTTGAGAGGAAATGCGGCTTGTCCAGGATGCCCTATACCAAAGGAGCTGGACACAATACTGAACATTTACGGCGAGAAAACTGTAATAGTAGTACCAGCTTCATGCTCAACAGTAATAATGGGAGATACTGTAAACGGAATGCCTTCTACGGTTAACGTTGTGCATAGCCCATTTGCAGCCTCTGCTTCAATTGCATCTGGCATAGCCGCAGCAATGAGGCACAGGAACGAAGATGCAAATGTATTGGTATGGGCAGGCGACGGCTCAACAAGCGACATAGGCTTTGCAGCACTCAGCGGCGCCGCAGAGAGGAATGAGAACATAACCTATGTCTGCTATGACAATGAAGCTTACATGAATACTGGGGTGCAGAGGTCAAGCCTAACTCCGTATGGAGCATGGACCACAACAACGCCAGAGCACAAGCACGAGTTCAAGAAGCCGATGCCGTTCCTTATGGCGATGCACGGCATACCCTATGTCGCAACAGCATCAATTTCTTATATGCCTGATTTCATATCAAAGTTCAGGAAAGCCGAATCTATAGAAGGCTTCAGGTACATACACCTGCTTTCTCCATGCCCGCCAGGATGGAAATTTGACTCGAGCCTGACCTTAGATATTGGCAAGCTTGCAGTAGAAACGGGAATGTGGCCGCTTTACGAAATAGAGAATGGTATTCTTAAGCTCTCGAGCATAAGCGCAAATTATGTTGACAAGGCAAAGCGAAAGCCGCTCAGCGAATATATAAAGGTGCAGGACAGGTTCAAGGGGCTCAGCGAAGCCGAACTTGCAGGCATGCAGGATTATATTGACAGGATGTGGAATTACATAAGCGAATTGAAGAATTCAAAGAAAGCATTTTTCTGAAATTGGAAACCTGAAAATATTATCTTGTCATGCATTGCTAATAATAGAGGCAGCAAAATTATAGCAAGCTTTCTGCGCTAAGCCGGAGCAAGCGGCTTTGTTGATTTATCCTGTTTGCCAACAATTAAGTTACCAACAAAATTTGACTTTTTCAACAAAGTAGCAAGCGAAAGGCTTAAATATTCTAATTTTAAAATAGTTTAAAATTAAACTAAACGTGGTAAAATGGCCGAGGCGCTTTTTAACAAAAGCTTTATTGGTCCAATGGGCAAGATAAGAAGCGTGGCAATTGAGTTTAGGGTGCTCAAGTGCATAGGCGAAAAGGAAGCATACCCCTACAGCCTCTTCAAGAAGCTCAGCAATTCTGAGCACGGCCGCTTCTTCAAGCTCGAAAAATCTGAACTTTACAACACAATAGCCTCATTGGAAAAGAAGGGATACATAAAAGTGTCAAGGCATAAAGTGGCAAAAAAATATTATGCAATAACCCCTAAGGGCAAGCGTGTGTTGAGCAATCTGAAGAGAATTTATTCAAAGACCCTTAGCGAAATAATAAGGCTTTTGAGTGACTGACAATGGAGGGCAATTCAATAGAAATATATAATCTTGTAAAGAGGTTCGGAGACCTGGTGGCGGTAAACGACATAAGCCTAAAAATAGCCAAAGGCGAGTTCTTCGGGCTACTCGGCCCAAATGGCGCAGGAAAGACAACGCTAATAAATGTAATAATGGGGCTGCTTGACCCTACCTCTGGCAGAGTTGTGGTTGACAACATAGACGCAAAGAAAGACATAGAGAGGATAAGGCAAAGAATAGGATTTGTAACGCAGGAAACTATAATAGAGCCAGAGCTTACGGCTATGGATAACATGAGGCTTTTTGGCAGACTGTATCACGTGCCCAGCGATGTTATAGAAAAAAGGTCGCGTGAACTTTTGAAAATGGTTGGCCTAGAGAATTTCGCAAACATGATGGGTGGCGTCATGTCAGGAGGCATGCAGCGCAGGCTTGCGGTTGCAAAGGCGCTGATACATGAACCAAGCATAATCATACTAGACGAGCCAACGACTGGATTGGATATTCAGAACAGGACAAAGTTCTGGGAGCTGCTTGAAAGCATAAACAGGGAGAAGAAGATAACGATTTTATTGACAACCCAATATTTGGAAGAAGCAGACAAGCTGTGCGAGAGGATAGCGGTAATAGACCACGGCAAAGTCGTTGCACTAGGCTCGCCATCAGAGCTCAAGAGGAGCATAAGCAAGGGCTCGGTGCTTGAGATATCAGTCGAAAAGAACGACATGCAGAAAACCCTAGACATTGCAAAATCGTTTTTCAAGCAAGTGCCTAAGCAGCAAGGCGACAGGCTGCTTGTAAATGTCGAGGGCGATGCTGTCGGCATTATGGACAAGTTCATAAAGCTCCTAGAGGAAAAGCGCATAAAAGTGGTGAGCATAAGCATGCACCAGCCAACGCTCGACGACGTTTTTCTCAGGCTTACAGGCTCCTCGCTTAGGGACTCTGTGTCATCTGAAACGGTTTCAAGGGCAACAATGATGAGGAGGAGATAATGGGATTGCTTGGAGACACCTATGCATTGTACATAAGGGAGATGCTCATATTCAAGAAGAATATCAGGACAAGCATAGCGAGGTCATTGATATTCCCATTGGTTCTCATACTGCTCCTTGGCAACATGGGCAACAACGTGACAAACCTCCCGATAGCAGTAGTAAATTACAACAACGGTGCAAGCTCCATAAATTTCATAAACCAGCTCGAATCTGGAAAGGTGGTGAGCGTGCAGAGCGTTACCACTGAGCAGAATGCAATGTCGCTGCTGCAGAACGGCGTTGTCACTGTCGTGCTTGTCATACCTCCAAATTTTGGATCGCCTGGATCAACAATATACATGTATGTTGACTCTTCTTCGCCACTGTCTTCTACATCTGCACTCTCCTATATAACAGGCATAGTGACGCAGTTCGGCGCGCAGCTCGTGAAGAATTCATATCCTGCGAAATCAAGCGGGGAGGAGCTGCTTGGCGTAAACACAAATTATGCATACGGCGCTTCAGCAAACTACAAAACGTTTCTTGTTGCTGGAATAGTAATAATGGTAGCTGCATTTGGTTCTATGTGGAGCGGCGGCATGACGCTGCTCACTGACAGGCAGTTCGGCAATCTGAAAGCTTTCCTTGCCGCGCCGATAAACAAAACGGCAATAATGCTCAGCAAGCTCTTCTATGGCGTTACTCAAGCTGTATTATCAGGCATTCTGGCGCTCATTGTTGGCATTCTAGACGGAGCAACCATAGCAAGCGGATTCCTGGGCATATTGGGCATTTTGTTCTTCGTGTTACTGAGCGCTTTCGGCTTCGGCGCCTTAACAATAATACTTGCGGCAAGGATAAACAAGATAGAGGTATATTCCCTTATAGGCATGGCGATAACAATGCCTCTGTGGTTCCTTTCAGGCGCATTTCTGCCCACAAGCACGCTGCCCAGCTACATGGTGCCGCTAAGCACTGTAAATCCGATGACCTATGCGGTGAATGCGGTGAGGGACTTCATGCTAAAAGGCTATATCTCAATGTCTTCGTTCCTTTTCGATGCGGGCTTAATGGCAGCATTCGCAATAGTGATGTTCCTTCTCGGGCTTTTGATATTTAAGAATAAAATAGGGTGAATGGATGAATACAAAGTATATATGCATGGCAGCAATCTTTGCAATGTTTCTAGCTGCAGCAAATGCAAATGCGCAGACCGCGCCAGCAGGCGCTCTTTCTTTATCAAATCTGGCAGTGAGCCCAAATCCAATCGTAGCAGGCTCAACTGTGCACATGGCATTCCAGCTATACAATTCTTATACGCAGCCTCTGCAGAACGTCAACCTGTACATGGAAGGCGCTTATCCGCTGCTCAACTTTTCGCCTGCATCCTCATATCTCATATCGAGTATAGGCCAGGGCATATACGGGGGCATTAACTCCTATATATTCTACAACCTCACAATCCCAAAGGATACGCCAACAGGCGTTTACACAATATACCTGTATGCCACTTACCAAACCTTATCAACAACGCAGAGCGGCCTCTCCTCTTACTCGCAAACAATAACAGGCGAATCTGTAATACCAATAACGCTTCATGTAAATGGCATTCCCAACATAACCGAGAGCTCGGCAGTAACATCGCCGATACAGCCTGGGGAAGCATTCACCATGAGCATGAACCTCCAGAACACGGGCTACGACACCGCAAAGAACATAACAATAAACGTTTACCCTAGCAGCAACGGGACCCTAAAGCCGATAGGCAGTTCTACATATGTTCTCGGGGCGCTGCCTGAAGGAGGCGAAGCCAGTATACCAATAAGCGTAATCGCAAGCCAGGGCATAGCAAACAATTCATATTACATGCCCGTGAGCATAACATACTATTCAAGCACAGGAAGGGAATACAGCTACAATACGAATATGCAGGTGCTTCCGGAGATAAGCAACCCAAGCATAGCTGTTTCAGTGGCAAGCGCAATGCCCCCAATGCTCTATTCGGGCTATAACCAGAGCCTGCTGCTCTCTATTCAGAACATAGGCTACGGCACTGCAAGGAATATAAGCATTTCAATAGCACAGGGAAACGGCGTATCCTTGCTTGGCTCGGTGCACAAATTCTTCATAGGCGCCCTGCCGCAGGGATCCAGTTTGACAGAAGAGGTTTATGTTGCAGCCAACTTCTCCAACAGAACGTCAGGAAACATTATTGCAAACGCAACATATTATTCATCAAACTATGCTAGCAAATTCTCAAATTCTTATAACATAAGCCTTTCATTTGCTCCTTCTGCGCAGTTCCAGATAATCAATACGAGCAGCAGTGCAGTTCCAGGGGCAACAGACATACCAATAACATATACCATAAAAAACGTTGGCAATGAAGTAGCAAAGCAGGTGCAGGTCAGCTTCCAGAGCATATACCCAATAACGCCTATAAACGGCAACGCCTACATAGCAAGCATTGGGCCCGGAGAGGAAGTGAATGTTACCTTCTTGGTAAACATAGACACAAGCGGATTGCCAGGATCATATCCTGTGACGCTCTTCGAGACGTGGAAACAGCCAAACGGAACTCCCAATGAGGAATACAGCGCCTCCAACAACTACTTCGCAACAGTAAGCAGCGGCTCAAGCGGCAACTCTTCGCTCATATGGAATATAGCAATAATAGTGGTAGTGGTTGCAGTGGCAACAGCATTCGCGGCGAAGAGAAGGAAGAGGAGCAAAAAATAGCAACGCATTACATCACTTAGCAGATGCAGAAACAAATATTTATACAGATTGCCATACAAAATATAATTCAGTAATAAAAGACAAAAAAAAGCAACAACGCATAAAGTGGTGTAATAATGGCAAGGTTCGTATTGGTTGCAGACTCTAGCCTGAACGCTAGTTATAGGAATTTCCCGCTCCTAGATTTTTTGCCCAGCGCGCCTGTTGAAGGCATTCCTAAGCCAATATACAACTTCCTGAAGGGCAAGCCATACAAAGCGCTCCCAGACGGCTCGATAAGCGTTACAAGCTATGCGCTACGGAAGATAGAGGCTGCGCTATTGCAGAGGTTCCCGCGCAACGAGGTAGTGCTTGCGCACGAGAAATACCTTGACAGATTCATAACCGATGACACAGAGATCATAGGCGTCGACACTATGGACCCTCTAGGCACAGGCCCTGTCACAATGTCTTACATTGCATTGCTAAAGAGCAAGAAGGGCGCTTGGGTCACGCAGGAGTGGCTCAGGCTCATAAGGAAAATAAACAGGATCAGGAAAGGGAAAAAGGCGAAGCTGCTTATAGGAGGGCCAGGCGTTTGGGATTTCACGCTATTCCCTGAGGAGCTCGACAAGGAGAATATAGACTATGCATTCCAAGGCGAGAGCGACGACGTGATCTGCGACCTTTTCGAGCAGCTGCCGAAAGGCGAATTAAACAAGGATGAGTTCTTCGAAGGCTATGTGACTATGGATGAAAACTTTCACAGGAGCCTTGTCAAACACCCAAAGTTCATATCAAGAAGCCCAAAAATAGGCCTAGGAGCACCTATATCAAAGATACCAACTATAGTGGCTCCGGCTCACGGCGGCATGGTAGAGATAATGAGAGGTTGCGGCATAGGCTGCGACTTCTGCGAGGTTACGCTGAGGCCATTGAGATACTATACAAACGAGATGATAATAAAGGAGATAGAAGCAAACGTGCGTGGCGGCTACGACAATGCGTGGCTTCACACCGATGAGATTTTTGGATTCAGGCACACAAAGACAAACTTCGAGCCGAATGAGGAAGCGCTCATAGACTTATTCAAAACAGTAATGTCTGTAAAAGGCGTCAAGAGGACCAATCCGACACATGGCAGAATAAGCCCTGCCGCAGCATATCCCGATCTAATAAAAAAATTATCAGAGATAATAAAAGCAGGGCCAGATAATTGGATAGGCATGCAAGTGGGCGTTGAGACAGGAAGCGATATTCTTGCTAAAAGGCATATGCCTAATAAGACGCTGCCGCTGCATGTCGGGCCCGACGGCACATGGAGAGAAATAGTCTGGGAAGGCACCAGAAACCTAAACAAATACTTCTGGAGGCCTGCATTCACTTTGCAGGTTGGCCAGGCCGAGGAGACAGATGAAGACAACTGGGATTCAGTAGCATTGATAAATCAGCTCAGCAATGGCTACGTAGACAATAGGCCATTCGAGTTCACGATAACGCCTCTGCAGAACGTGCCTATGGGCCTGATAAAAAGCAGGGAATTCTCGCAGATAACGCTGAGCCCTTCGCAGCTCGCAGTTTATTACGCTAGCTACAGGCACCTCTACAAGATGGCTGTGAGGAATGCGCGGCTCGAAAGCCAGAGGAGTGGCAACAAGCTCGCTAAGTTCGGCACATCTACGCTTATATCTGTTGGGGCATGGGCAATGATGGAATTCGTAGAGAGCATTGCCAGGAAAGGGGGTGCCGATATAGAAAAGGCGAAGACATACGGGCTTGAAAGCCCTTCTAAGCGCATAGAAACCATTTCAATGATTGAGAAATAGCAGCAGCAAACTAGCGCAATAACCCAAGCGGCTAAAGCATAAATGCAAATTCAGTGCATTCATGCGCAAGCATTGGAATGCTTTAATTCAATTTTTGAGCTCTATCTCTATAGGGCCGGAATAGCTGAATGCCGGCGCCTTCATGAAAATCTCCAATATATAGCTGTCTTCCTCGTCAAGCTTCACGGGCAGCTTGGGCTCAGTATATGCGAACTCGAAAGGCTCGCTTACCTTTATACTTTCTACAATATCCTTGTGCTTCAGTATTCTGTAAAGCTGCACGCCCACTTTTATTATCTCTCCAGCGTTTACATTTGTGGAAATTGCCGAATCCTCTATCTCCACAGAATTGCCGTTGTGCAAGAGCGAAATATGCGAAATGCCGAGATGAACAACGCTCTCTTCCTCCCTCTCAAATTCCAGGTTCATTGGCCCATAATAAGAAATACTGGGCGCCTTCACCTTAATCACAAAATCAGTGCTAGAGCCGAAGGATATTGCGCAAGGCGGCTTTGGCTCTATAGAGACAATCTGGAAAGGCTTCTCTACCGATATATTTTTTATTGTGACAGCCTTGCCTTTGAGCTCCTTCGCAATAAAATCATACTCAGGCTTGTTTGAGAAAGGTATCTTTACCTCGAATTCATTCCCATCGAAATCAACTCCAGGGAGATTGTGAACTTGCCCCATGTACTTTATGCTTATACTGCTTACGCTAATTTTGCTACCCTCTCTCTTGCCTTTGCCAGCGAGAATCGATCTTATCCTGTCTTTAATTTTCATAAATACAAAACCGATTAAGGCTTTGCCTTCGAACCTGAGATAAGCTTCTTTGCGTTCTCGTACAATTCATCGTAGCTCATGTTTGATTCAGTCAAATGCTCCTTCTGCGCCTCAATGCCTACTCCAGCAGCTATCCTGTAATAGACCTCTCGCTCGTCCATCCTCGGAACAATATAATCTGCACGCAGGCCCTTCTCCTCAGCATATTTCGCCAGTTCAAGCGAAGCTGCGATTGCCATATTGTCTGTTATCTTCCTTGCCTGCACATCCAATACACCCCTGAACACGCCCGGGAAAACCAATGAATTGTTAACTTGATTAGGCAAGTCGCTCCTTCCTGTCCCGTAAATCTTCGCGCCAGCGCGCAGGGCCTTCTCTTCATCTATATCCGGATCAGGGTTAGCGAGCGCAAAAACTATAGAATCCTTATTCATGCTTCTTACCCACTCCTCTTTTACTGCTCCTTTGGCAGAGGCTGCTATTATTGCGTCAGCGCCTTTCACAGCCTCTTCTACAGTAGTAAAATTATCCTCGTTTGTTTCTTGTATTATCTCGTATTTCTGCCTGTTCTTAACCTTGAGCTCGTTCTCGTCGCTCCTGCCCCTGTAAAGAACACCCTTTGAATCCGCAACCACAACCTTCCTGGGATCAACGCCATATGCCCTGAAGAATCTAAGTATGGAGATGTTGGCAGTGCCTGCCCCAATAAATACGATTCTCGCATCGCTTGCCTTCCTGTTAGTGAGCTTCAGCGCGTTTATGAAAGCCCCCAATGCAACAGCAGCAGTTCCCTGGTTATCATCGTGCCATACGGGTATATTAAGCTCCCTCTGTAGTCTCTCCAATATATCGAATGCCTTTGGGGATTCTATATCTTCCAAATTTATTCCGCTGAACGAAGGCGCCATCGCCTTTACCGTTTCTACAATCCTATCTGCATCTGTAGTGCCCAGCGTTATTGGCACAGCGTCTACGCCTCCAAGGTACTTGAACAGCAGGGCTTTGCCCTCCATGACAGGCATTGCTGCATCAGGGCCTATATTGCCAAGCCCGAGCACTCTTGTGCCGTCAGTCACTATGGCTATGCTGTTCCATTTGTATGTAAGATATTTCTCCCCCTTCTCCTTTATCAGCCTTGACACTGCGGCAACACCAGGCGTGTATATCATCGAAAAGTCTTCGAATGATTTTATTTTTACTTTTGGCTTTATCTCTATCTTGCCCTTGTTCTTTCTTGACATGCTTATTGCTTTCTCGTCGAAATTTTTCATCTAATAACCTCTATACTTATTTTTTATGTTAGCTAAAAAAGAAAATTAAAACTGAGTTATGATATATTTGGCATATAAATTTATAAATAGTTAGCATTATGCTATGCATCTAAGCTGTTGAATTTTTAAACTTATTTTGGTATATAGTCTTGGTATGTGATTGAATGCTCAACAATTTTAAGGATATGTCCCTTGGCGCATTGTTTGGCAAACTGCATGGCGCAATGTCCTCCTTTACAAAAGACATCAACGGCTTCATAGAGAAGAACAAGAGCATAAGCATGGGTGACATAAAGGAGCTCAGGGAGCACATACAGAAAAGGCTAGAGAATAACGAGGAGGTAGAGGATAACATGAAGCTTAGGGAATTGCTCAACCTCTTTGCCACTGACAAGGCAGTTCTTGAGGTCATAAAGGAGGATTCAGAGGAGTGGATAGAAATGCTTGACGCAATAATAGAAAACCTCGAGAACAAGAAAGGCGAGCTTACCATAGAGGAAAAAGCCGAGCTGCACCAGATAATAAGCCTTGCAACAGACATAAAATCGATGCTCAGAAAGGAATCCAAGAGTTTTGACAAAAACGGAAGCACCGGGTCATCCTTTTCTTAACTTTAAAATCTTTGCCGCAAAGTCCCTCAAAGGAGCAAGCTTTTTATATGAAAATAGCGCTACTATTATTGGTGAGATGATGGTGGGCAATCCTTCTGAGGCAACATTAAAAGATAATAAAGCATCTGCAGCCACTGTGATACAGAGCCAGGGCGTGGAAGAGAAAGCAAAAACAATGATAACCGAGAGGGTAAACTCCATGCTGGAGCTGGTTTCTGATACCAGTAAGCTGAAGTCTGTGCTCCAGAAATCGGGCACAAGCGCCTTCAATTCAAATTATATCGCACTCTATGTGGCAGCCCAGAAGCTGAACAATCCAGAGGTGCAGGAAAACCTCAGAAAGATTAACGAATCAATAGAAAAGGCAGCGCAAGAGCTAGGGTATACAACCTCAGCTTATTCGACAGAAAAATTGGCGGCAATGAGCTACAAAGAATTGCAAGTGGCGCTAAAAGCAGAATTTGGATACATACCTGACGTTTTCAAAAATGTCGACATCGAAACAATTAAGATGTTTCCATCAATTTTTATCTGTTGGGATTTGAATGGTATTACCCATGCCGTGTTCTTCTTGTGGTACCTTGGATATGCTGCGTTTGGATTGTTTCTGCGAAGTTTAAGGAATGATTTTATCGCACCTTCAACTTTCTGCAACACTGCCTGTGCCGTCTGGGAAGGCAGCAATGCGTACAGTGCGTTGCCTTTTAGGATATTGCAGAGGTCATAGTAGAAGTAGAATTTTTTTCTCCTTCTTGTATCTTTGTGCGCTTTCATACAGCGCGGAATTGTAC
>JBMFHL010000014.1:0-16678 GCA_049976845.1 Candidatus Micrarchaeia archaeon
AGATGCAGCAGCAACAGACACAGCAACCACAACAGCAACCAGAGGAGCAACAGATGCAGCAGCAACAACAGTAATCAGCAAAATAATCCCTTCAGATATGCGCAAATATAATTTACGTGGCTACTAACATTAAATAGCAAAGGGCAAAAGCTGTATACTCTGCAGTGCTTGTATAAGCTAATAAAAGCGTATTACAGCTCTGCGAAAAGGATAAATAGAGCTTTTGCCTATTATGCTTATGCCAAATTCTGAGAAAGTAATCCTTTTACACTACGGCGAGCTTTGGCTTCGCGGGCACAACAGGTCTAATTATATAAAAGCACTCCGTAATAACTTAATAAATCTGCTAAATGGAGAATCTTATCTACTTGAAAGCCAATACGATAGGATAGTCTTAAGGCTAACACCTAAATCAAATACTGAAAGCATGCTTAGCAAGCTCTCATATCTTTTTGGCATAAGCAGGTACGAGCTTGCTTATGAGACGAATGCTGACATGAATTCAATATTAACTGTATCAAAAAAGCTGCTCATAGAGCTCAAGAAAACAGGGGCAACGCAGGTAAAAATCGATGCGCATAGGGCTTTCAAGGGGCTTGCGTTCAATTCATTGGATATAATAAATAAGATCTCCGATCTTGCAAGGTCTGTTGATTTGAAGCCTGCGATGCACAACTATAATAGCATGCTTTTTATAAGGGTAACCAAGGAAAATGCATATATATTCAGCAGCAGCTCGAAAGGCATTGGAGGATTGCCTGTCTCTACAAGCGGCAAAGGCATAGTACTTTTTTCAGGAGGCATAGACTCTCCTGTCGCTGCCTGGTATGCGATGAAGCGCGGAGTATTGCCAATATATCTGCACTTGCATTCTTATCAAAATCCCAACAAAATAGAAAACACTAAAATCCCTAAAATCCTCTCTATTCTAAGCCCGTATTCCAGTGGCATGGGCCAAAAGATTTATTATGTGCCTGCGCACATCTTTCAAATCTCTGCATTTTCTGTTGATAAAAAAAGATGCTATGAGCCAGTGCTGATGAAAGCTTTCCTCCTCAGGCTTGCGGAGAAGATAGCAAAGAAAGAGGGTGCAGGCATAATATATACAGGCGAAAGCCTTGGTCAAGTCTCTTCGCAGACGGTAAAGAATCTCGCGGCTTCCCAATTCGGAATAAAGATTCCAATAGCAAGGCCCCTTATAGGATTTGACAAGGAAGAGATAATAAGTGTCGCAAAGCGCATCAATACCTACAACGAATCCATAAAGCCTTATATTGACGTCTGTTCCACTAATGTAACAAAGACTAACACCAGCTCCGACACAAAGGTCATAACGGCATTGCTCAAAAAAATGAGGATAAGCGAATTAGTTAAAAAGTCTTTGAAAGAGGCAAAAATAATCAGCAATGGGCAAAGCTATTAAAATATTAACTCCCAATAATAATAAGAGTTCATTAAAATTTGGCAGCCAAGAAAATATAGAATAAACAATAAAAATGAACAATGATACTAATAGGTGAAAACTATGGACGGACAAGAAGCAGAAAAGAAGCAAACAATACCAGAAAATGTGATATATGTCGGGAAGAAACCAGCAATGAACTATGTTTTGGCAGTAGTGACGCAGTTCAACAACGGCGCAAAGGTTGTAACTATAAAGGCTAGAGGAAATACAATCTCAAGGGCTGTCGATGTAGCTGAAATATCAAGAAACAGGTTTGTTTCAGACGTTAAAGTAGACAATATAACAATAAGCTCTGAGGAGCTTACAAACGAAGACGGCACCAAGAGCAAGGTAAGCGCCATCCAGATAATGCTCGCAAAATAAACTTCTTTTTTTATTTTTTCTAAAATTATTTTATATTTGCTGCTATATCCGTAGAGGTTATCATGCCAACGCAGAGCATCTCCTTCTTGTTATTTACAACAGGTAACCTTGTGATTTTTCTGCTTACCATCACTCTTGCCGCATCTGCAATATCATCATTCATCTCAACGAAATAAAAAGTCTCATCCATTATACTGCCAACTTTTATATCCTGCTCATTGTTACCATGCTTCTTAAAGAATTTGTCAACTGCTTCCTCACTCAATATCCCAACTATTCTACCATCCCTGAGCACAGGCAGGCTGGGAACCTTGTTTACATTGATAAGCTTTGCAGCATAACTTATGCTTGTAGTTTCAGCTACTCCAACAATGTGCTTATGCATTATTGTAGACACATTTGGCATTTAATTACCATCGATGCCCTTACAACAGATAACATATGCATAGCAACTTCTAAAAGCATTTTTGCTTCAATACTTATAGATGCAAGCGCGATAAATATTTAGCCAGCATTAGGTGCTGTTATGGCAGAAATAAAAATTGTAAAGGTTGCAAAAGACGACGAGGATCAGATTATAATAGGACATGCAGGTTTTATAAAAACAGCCGAAGACTTATATGAGGCAATGATGAATAGCGTGCCTGGGATAAAATTTGGCGTGGCTTTTGCCGAGGCAAGCGGCAAATGCCTAGTAAGAGGAGAAGGCAACGACTCAAAACTTATAGAGAAAGCAGAGAAGAATGCATTAAGCATAGGCGCAGGTCATACTTTTGTAATAATCTTCAGGAACGGATATCCAATAAATGTTGCTAATGCCTTAAAAAATGTGCCAGAAGTAGTAAGTATATACTGTGCAACTGCCAATAATGTAAGTGTTGCAGTAATGGATACAGGCACAGGCAGGGTCGTATTAGGGATTGCAGACGGAGAAAAATCAAGAGGTATAGAAGGCATCAAGGACAAAAAGGAGAGGCGCAAGCAGCTGCGCGACTTCGGATACAAACTAAGTGACTGAATGGACTCTAGATTGCTTGAAAAGGATGAAGCAGAAAAGGCGATAGAGATACTTGAAAATACATACCGCAATGCGAAATATTACCTTAACTTCTCGAATCCTATTGAGCTGCTTGTCGCAGCTATACTGTCAGCGCAGACGCATGACGAAGTAGTAAATGCTGTCACTCCAGAGCTTTTCAAAAGGTTCAAAACCGTGCATGACTATGCAAGTGCAAATACCGATGAAATATTGAAATACGTTGGCAAGGTGAGTTTTGCAGGTAACAAAGTCAAAAACATAATCTCTGCCTGCAAGATTATAGAAGAGAAACATAATGGCATTGTTCCAAGAGAAATGGATTCTTTGCTGGAGCTGCCTGGCGTGGGCAGGAAAACAGCCAACACTATACTGATAAACGCCTATAATATAATCGAAGGCATACCAGTAGATACATGGGTCATAAAACTTTCATATAGAATCGGCTTCAGCCTAGCTAAGAAACCAGAGGACATAGAAAAAGACCTTATGAAAATAGTTGAAAAGAAATACTGGCACAATATAGCATATGTGCTGAAGCAGCATGGTCATTCTGTTTGCAATTCCCAGGTTCCCATTTGCAGCAAATGCGTAATATCAAAGATTTGCAGGAGGAATGGCGTCAAGAAAAGCATGTAATGGCTACACATTTATAGCCGCAAAATATTCTTAAAAAGGTATTTGAATGAAGCTTTATTGCGATTTCCACATACACAGCCGCTTCTCAAGGGCGACAAGCGAAAGCCTTGGAGTTGAGAGCATAGCATATGCGGCAAGAAGCAAGGGCCTCAGCATAGTCGGCACCGGAGATTTCACGCATCCAGAGTGGTTTAAGGAGCTTAAGCAAAAGCTTAAGCCGGCAGGCGAAGGAATCTACGAATATGGCGGAATTAAATTTATTCTTACAGTAGAAATTTCAACTATTTTTGAAAGGAACGGAAGCGCCAAAAAAGTTCATCATGTTGTACACGCACCCTCCTTTGAGGTTGCAGGCCAAATAAACGAAATGCTCTCAAAGTATGGTAGCCTTTCTATTGACGGAAGGCCAATGCTAAAGGCCGAGCCCTCAGAAGTAGTCGAAAAGCTCATGTCGATAAGCAAAGATACTCTAATATATCCTGCCCATAATTGGACCCCATTCTACGGATGCATGGGCAGTGACAATGGCTTTAATTCTATCAGTGAATGCTATGGTGATCAAGAGAGAAATATACATGCAATTGAGACGGGCCTTTCATCGGATCCTGCAATGAACTGGAGATTATCAATGCTTGACAAATACTCCCTGCTCTCTAACAGTGATGCGCACTCTGCACCAAATATTGGTAGGGAATCCAATGTTTTTGAGATAAAAGAGGAAAAAATTTCATACAGGGCATTGAACGAAGCAATAATAAAGAAAGATAACAAGAAATTGAGCTTTACCATAGAGTATTTTCCAGAGGAGGGGAAATACCACTATGATGGCCATAGAAACTGCAATGTATCCTTAAGCCCTGATGATGCAAAGAGATACAATAACAGGTGCCCAGTGTGTGGGAAGCCTTTGGTGTTGGGTGTGCTCCACAGAATCGACGAATTGGCTGACAGGCCTTACGGGTTTATGCCCAAAGACGCCTCTAAATTTGCATACGCCGTGCCATTGGTAGAGGTGCTTGCATATATAACAGGTAAGGGTAGGAATACCCAGCATGTAAAGGGCCTTTACAGCAAACTTGTGAAAGAGTTTGGCAATGAATTTGATGTATTACTCAACGAGGATCTTGGTAAATTAAGAGATGTAGACCCGAAGCTTGCCGAAGCCATAGAGAACATAAGGGAAAAGCGCGTAAATCTTGTTCCAGGATACGATGGTGTTTTTGGAATAGTGGACATGCTTAATAAAATGAAAAATAACGGAACAAAATGGAAGGGGAAGCAAAGCACAATAAATGATTTCTAATTTCGGAAAACAAAATAAAATCTAAAGTTATATATAATTACTTAAGGAAAATAATATTGTGGTGTGAGATGCACAAAAGTCAAATCATACTATACTCAATATTGGCGTTTGCAATGCTTCAGCTTGCGGTGTTTTCCGAATCGCAAAGCATAGGCACTGCATATATTTATGCGCCTGCAGTCGTGACAAGCATAAACAAGGGAACGATAACAACCTTCTACCTAAATGTCACCTATGGGGATGGCAGTGTGGCTATATTTGGGCCTTCGAGCGTTGGCAACAGCACTCTCGAATCAGCGCAAACAGCCGCAAATTACGCATCCCAGTACCTAGGTTTAAATGAGAAAGACTACAATTTTACATATACTATATCCGATAGCAATGTAAGTGTTTCAGGACCAAGCGGCGGGCTTGCATTTACGTTGTTGGCAATATCGGTACTTTCTCACACTCCGCTGCTTCACGATTTCACACTCACAGGCACTATATCTCAAAGCGGGGCTGTAGGCCAGATTGGTGGTGTATACGACAAAATCGCCGCAGCACAAGCTCACAATCTGGCTTTTGGTATTGTACCCTACGCAGAGAACGGCAGTTTTGAAGATTTGCTCTATTATCTTGTGCAGCAGAAATTTGATATGCCTCTTGTAGAGGTGTCAAACGTATCGGAAGCGCTTGCATATGCTTCAGGAGCAAAGCAGCCAACGCCTTTAAGCTATTTAATATCGCCAAACTACAACCTAGACAAACTCCCTTCTGCGAGGTTGAGTTGTGAAGCATGCAACGAATCCGCTTTTCTCAATCTCACTGACTTTACATTCAACTTTACAAACAGCACTATTGCAGAAATAAGCAATAAATATTTGCAGGCAAAATCTATGTTCAATTCGGAGCTAAGCAACTATAGCGAGATTCTCGGAAAGGGCTATATGTACACGTCTGCAGATCTCTCTTTCCTTGCCTTTACTCAGGCTTTCTTGCTTGCAAACGCGAATAATATAAATATAAAATCGGCTTCAGCAATTATACGCAATGTCTCCAATTACTGCTCTAGTCTAACGCCTCCACAGATGACAAATACTAATTATGAATATATTATTGGGGGCGAGCTCAGGCAGTCGTGGGGCAACATAACATCAGCTTCGGCCGCAGCAATCCTCAATGCAAGCGACACAAGCGATGGCATCGCAGAGAGCATATACACTGCCGGCGAAGCATATGGGTGGTGCGCTGCCGCGGGCCAGATGTATTCTATAGCAAGCAGCATGTCAGGTGTTCCGGTGGAAACCTCTTTGTCACTTAGGCAAGATGCAGAAAAAGCAATAAGCTCCTCAAGCAGATACGGAGCTAGTCTATATACTCAAAGTGCTGCTGATCTGTATAATTCAGGCTATTACGCACCTGCGTTGTATGATGCAGAATACGCTTCAGTATTTGATAATCCTATAATCGACAATTACACCCCAAGCCAAATGCTTAATAAAACAAGATCTAACATAAGCAACTCTACATACGGGATATGGCCGAATCAATTTGCTCTATCTTCATTATTCTACCTGAATGAATGGAACATTACAGACAACCAAAGCTATCTGCAAGAAGCATACACAATGTCAGCACTTGCCCTTAGCTTGAGCAATTCCAATAAAATTATAAACAGCACTTTTATAGCAGTACCATATAATCAGACAATTGCCCCTAACGCGCTTGCAGCAATTAACCAAAAAATAGAGCAATTATACATACTAATGTTTGTGATCGTAGTAATACTTTTCATGATACTCATAATACTGCTGCTAATGCTGCTCGGCGAAAAAAGATATAAAAAGTGATGCAGTGCCTTACGATCCATTCTGTTCAAAGGAATTGATAGCAAAACAAATATATTTTGAGTCAAAGCACATTAATGTCCTTTACAATATCCACCCAATTCTGCCTGGGCATTCCCTCTTAGTACCTAAGAGGCATGTGGAAAATATTGGGGAATTGAGCGAAGAAGAGTGGAAAGATATCCTCAAGGCATTGGATAAAGTGTTACCTGTGCTGCTTAAATTGTACTCTAAGGGTAGCTCCTCCTATAATCTTTCATTTAACGTGGGCCCTTATTCTGGAAGGGTAATAAGTCACCTCCACATGCACATCGTGCCTAGATGGAAAAATGATCAGTTCAGTAAGGACGCAAATGCGCTATATGCCGGGCTCTACAAAGATATCTATGAGAAAGATGCCACAAAAGAAAACATAACCGCAGAAATCGAAAGACTAAGGAAAATCTTCAAATATAAGCCAGCGGGAGCAAAGGCGTGACAAGGAATGCAATAAGAGCTATGCCCATCGCAACCAAAGAAATATTTCTTGTGGACCTGTAGAATTTTTCAGTATGCATATACAGGTACATTACACCTACGTAGAGAAGAAGCGTGTCAGTAACAATAATCAACGTTAGATATGTGATGCTGAATCTGAATGGCTCCATCGCAAAGAAAAGGTATATGCTTATAAGTATTGCAGCTGTGTAGAGGACCAGCGAGATGAATGCAGAGGCATTTGCCCCTATGGCTTTTGGCAAGGTATTTGCTTTCCTTGCTTTGGTATCACCTTTCAAATCCCTTATGGTGCCATGTATCTCCCTTGCAAGACCGCTAAGGAATATTATCAAGGATATTAATATTATGTCAAATCTCAAGTTATAGCTCACAGCATAGTTGCCGAATATGAATGGTATTGCCATTGAGAATGCCACATATGCGTTGCCCCAAAAAAGCATCTCCTTAAGCTTGTAGCTATAGAGCATCGCAAGGCTACCGAAGATCAGGGCAATCGCAAAGCAATACCCGTTTATCAGTGCACTAGCAACAATGCCTATGGCCAAGCAAACAACAGTCACAATAATTGCGTCTCTAGGATTTAAGCTGCCATTGACTAGAGGCCTTTTGAATTTCCTATTCAGCTTGTCCACCTCTATGTCAAAGTAATCATTTATTGCAAATGAAGACATGCTTATGAATATTGGCGTTATAAGGCTCATGGAAAAAACAAACAAATTAGGCAAATAGCCCGTTATAAGTTCGGCCGCAACTACCGCTATAACTAGCATTAGGCTATGCTCTATTCTTGTAAGCTTCATTATTGCAGCAAACTTATTAATCAAAGCCTCCTCCTCGCCTTTGCTTCAAACTACCAGCGTCTGACAAAAAACTATACTTATCTAACCTATATAAATTATTGCATAGCAATTAGAATTATATAAAATAATAGATAAAATGATTGAAATGGAACCATTAAATACGCTGCCAAAATACAACCTATTCGGACTCGATGATCAGGATTACAGCAAATCAAAGATAGTTGTGCTTCCCGTGCCTTATGATTCTACAACAACATATCAATCCGGAGCAAGGAATGGGCCCAGGGCAATAATAAATGCGAGTAGGAATATAGAGTTATACAGCTATGAAGTCGGCGCAGACATAAGCAAACTTGGCATATACACTACAGACGAACTTGCACCAGATCTAAGCTCTCCAGAAAACATGGTAAAAAGAATAAGCAAGGAAGTAGGCATAATCCTAGATGACAAAAAGGTTCCATTGCTTTTGGGTGGAGAGCATACAATAACCATAGGCGCGGTTCAAGCATTCAAGCAAAGAGAAGAAGAGTTAAGCATAATACAATTCGATGCGCATACAGATTCAAGGGACGAGCTCTTTGGCAGCAGGTACATGCACGCCACCGTTATGTCTAGGGTCTCTGAACTCTACGACAATTTTGTGCAAGTAGGAATAAGAAGCATAGATGAAGGATATGCAAAGAGGATGGATAAGAGCAAGGTGATACTTGCAGATGAAATTTATGAGAGGGGCGCAGAGGATATTGCAGAACAGATAAACAGCATGACAAGCAACAACGTATATCTTACAATAGACCTTGACGTCTTAGACCCAAGCGAAATGCCGAGTGTAGGTACTCCAGAACCAGGCGGGGTTAGCTTTTCTAATCTATTAAAAATAATAAAGATAATAGGCAAAAGAAAATCTATTTCAGGGATAGATATCGTAGAGCTTAATCCAATACCTTATTTTGAGGCGCCCAACTTTCTTGCAGCTAAACTCGCATACTTGGCGCTAGGTTATTCATTTATCAGGTGACAATTCAACAAAAGCACAAAAAATTTATACTAAAAAATAAAAGTTTTGCAAAAAAGCTTTTAAGCTTAATCATCGCAAGAAAATTCACAAGTATTGATGAAGATGGTAAAATCTATCGCTAAGCAGCAGCAAATCTATAGGGCATGCAAAAGGGTCGTAGGGAAACACGTATACGGAAACCTATATGGAGTAGACAAAAGTATACTCACCAGCATGCAGATTGTAGAAAGTGCAGTGGTGACATCTGCAATGCTAGGGAATATGCACATATTAGAAATAATGAAAAGAAAGTTCGACTTTGAGAATTCGCCTGATAACGGGGGCGTTTCAGTAATTGCATTGATAGAGGAAAGCCACATAGCAGTGCATACATGGCCAGAAAGCAGCTACGCAACCGTCGATATATACTCTTGCGGTGTGCATAGCGACCCCAAAAAGGCATTTGCATATATAATAGATCGCTTCAAGCCAAAGAGCTACAAGCAGTATTTTGCAGACAGGAGCAGCTAATACCTTTTTATTACTTTTTGAATAAGTAATATCATGGAATTGCTAAAATATGCTGTATATCTACTTATATTTACAGCGTTATTTAGCATAGCAAATGCAGGCACTGTAATAATCTCTGGCACATGCCAAGATTATGTCACAAACAATGCGATACTTTTCACGTTATCCAATAGCGGTAACGATTCGGCATATAACCTCATACTTTCGCCTTTCTTAACTGCAGCCATGCCAGAAAACAGCAGCTACAGCATAAATGCACTCAATCCTGGCCACAGCATATCAATAAACGTAAACTTGGAAAACATTTCAATGCAGGGCACATATGCAGACATGTTTGTACTAGCATACCAGCAGGGATCCAAATCTTTCTCTGCAATATTCCCATGCCTAATAAGCTATCCAAAACCAACCGTTTCAGAGGTTTTTAGCAATGTTGAAGTCAACATTACAAATGGTATAGGAATTATAAATGTTTCCCTTTTCAACGCAGGAAGAGAGAATATAACGGGAAACCTCTCCCTGATGCTACCTCCCACGCTTTCAAGCATATCAAGAAGCAATTACCTTTTCAATATCTCTCCGTATAGCACTAAAAATATGTCCTTCTCAGTGAAAATGCCGCATGGAACATCTTCTTATACGGCAGCAGTAGCGGCAAGCTACACCATAAAAGGCATTCACTATTCAACAATGTCAGCATTCAAATTGAGCAATACTCCTGCTTCTGCAGCAATATCCACTTATTACCTCATAATTGCAGGCGCTGTGGTAATAATACTATTTTTATTATTCCTACTGTTTAATTCAATAAGGAAGAAGCGCATGCAAGCACACATTACAAAGAGCAAGGGATCCTCCATCAAAGAAAAAAAGAATTCTCATAAAACAATGTCACTAAAGAAATGAAGCGTATTTGTGCAATGCGCAAAGCTTCACTTTGGCCAACAAATCAAAAATTATCTAGAATTAAACGCAGCAATACAAATCGAGAATTACTTTTCCTCGTATTACCATCAATCAAATAGGTTCTCAAACAACGTTTTAAGTATTACATAACCATCTTTGAAAGTCCTGAGCTTTCCATTACCTGAGCTCCTTTTCTTCTCCATGCTTGGAACCTCAATTACTTTGAGCCTCTTCTTCACCGCTTTTATGCTTATTTCAGTTTCTATGCCAAAGCCGTTTTCTTTCAGATTAAGCTTTTCTAGTACTCCTTTTTTGAAGCTCCTATATCCATAGCACAAATCTGTATAATTGGTGTGGTAAAACAGGTTAACAAGCCCTACGAAGAACTTGTTGCCGAATTTCCTAAACAGAGACATATCCTCTGTGCCTCCGCCGATTATGAATCTGGAGCCCATGCAGATGTCATAGCCTATTTCTATTCCAGATATAAGAAGCTTAAGTTCATTAGGCTTATGCGACAAATCCGCATCCATTGATATCTGTATATCACCCTTAGCCGCTTCAAGCCCTTTTCTCAAAGCGAAGCCTTTGCCTTTGGACTCAAACATTATTTTTGCACCTAAAGATCTTGCTATCTCAACAGTCTTATCTTCAGAATGACCATCTACGACAATTATTTCATACTTATAGCCATAGCTGTCAAGCTCATCTTTTACCTCCTTTATCAATTGCCCTATATTCTTAGCCTCGTTGAGTGTTGGCACTACAACCGATATATACGCTTTCTTTTTTTCCTTATTCATAAGGCTCAGCTATATAAATTACAAGAAGTAATCCAATAGATAAATATATATTGGTTAAATCTATATAAATAAACTTAAGTAGCTACAGTGCAGGCAATTTTTTATAAGATTGCTTAAAAAGTAAATATCTTTAGGGGGATAAGAGTAATGAATGCGATGGGCCTCTTCACCGAAGGAATAAAATCTAATTTTGTTAGCCTTAGCCATCCATACAAATTGACATTTGCCATAACAATGAGATGCAATTCCAGGTGCAGGCATTGCAATATCTGGCAGCTCAGGCCACAGAACGAGCTCACCATAGAAGAGATACGGAAATTCTCAGAAGCCAATCCATTCTTCAAGATAGTAGAGCTCACTGGCGGAGAGCCATTCCTGCGTGGCGACATAGTGGAGATAGCAGAGGCATTTAGCAAAAACTCCAAAGGCTTGTATGCCATAACAATGCCAACTAATTCGCTTGTAAGCAAGGATTTGATACTGTCAAAAGTAAAGGGGATGCTCAAGCTTAAGCAGAAGATAGTAGTGACTTTGTCGCTTGATGGATACAGGGAATTAGAAGATCATATAAGAGGTGTTAGTGGCAACTACGACAAGGTAATAAGCCTTTACAAGGAATTTTCGGAGCTCAAAAAAAGCCACAAGAACTTCGATTTCAAGCTTGGATATACTATAATAGGGCTCAATCAGGGCAAATTCCTGAAGACTGTGGAAGAGGTGAAAAAGGATCTTCCAGAAGTATCTATAACTGATTTCCATGTCAACATTGGCGCCACGAGCGAAAGCTATTATGGCAACAACAGAGATCTTTCTAGCAACATTGTTGCGGATAAAAAGGTGGCGATAGAAGAGCTTAAGGAAGTGGCTAAAGCATATAAGAAGTCAATAGGCCTAAATATTTTTGATATAGTAAATGTTGGAGAATACATTTACCTTAAAGGCCTTATTGAGTATCTAGAAAAAGGTGTCAATCCTTTCAAGCGGCGCATAGGCGAAGCGTCTGTATTTGTTGACAATGTCGGTAATGTATACCCTTCAATATTAGTTGAAAAGAAGCTTGGCAACATAAGGTCAGACGGCTATGCACTGGAAAACATTATAAGCAGATCAAAAAACATAATAAAAGAGGATAATGGCAAACATTATACCTTCTGCGATGAGGAAGCAAGCATAATAGGCGACATACCAAAATCGCTTGAACTGCTAATAAAATAGAATAGGAAAGGAATAAAAATAATAGAAGCAAAGAAAAATACGTGGTGTGCACATGTATATATTAGGAATATGGGATGGCCATGATTCTGGGGCTGCCCTGCTTGAAGACAATAAGATAATATTTGCAGCAAATGAAGAGAGGTTCACAAAGCGCAAACTCGAAGTGAAATTCCCTTACAATTCAATCCAGGCTGCGCTCAAATATGCGCAGCTTAAGCCTAGCGACATAAGCACAATAGCGTTTCCCACTACCGAACTAACCAAAACTCTTGAGAGAATAATGCCATACTCGAAAGAATATCATTACTTATATAGGAGGAGGAAGATACTAAAGCCTAGATTTGAATCATACAATAGATGGTTAAGATATACGCTGCTTCAATTTGGCGTGCTGCCAATGTGCACCACCATAAGCAAGCGCATAGTAAGCAATCAGCTAAGGCACATGGGTTTCAAGGATTTCAAGCTGTATGCAGTAGATCATCATACCGCGCACGCGGCAACGGCGGCGTTTACATCGGGTTTCGGAAGGTCGCTTGTAGTGACCATAGATGGATTGGGCGATGGCCTGAGCGGATCCATAAGTACGCTTGAGAAAGGAAAATTGCAGAGGCACAAGGCGATAAGCGAGCGCAATTCAATAGGCATCTTCTTCGAGCAAGTCACATATCTTCTTGGGATGCGAGAGCTCGAAGACGAGGGCAAGGTTATGGCAATGGCCGATTATTCTTATCCCTTCAATTTTTCAGACAATAAGATGAAAGATTTCTTCAAGGTTGAAGGGTCCGACATAATCGCAAAATACAATTTCAAAAAACAGCTCTATCTTTTGGACAAAATCTCTTGGGCCACACCCAGGGAGCAGTTTGCATACATGGCTCAGCAGCTGCTTGAGAATGTAATGGAAAAATTCTTCGAGAATGTGATTGATGAATATGGCATAGGAAGCGTTGCAATGGCCGGAGGAAGCATGTCAAATGTAAAGGCCAATATGAAAATAAGGAAGCTAAGTTCGCTTAAAGAATGGTTCATATTCCCGCACATGGGCGATGGCGGCATGGCGATGGGTGCCGCGATGTACGCCAATTATCTAATTAATGGTATCTCCAATTACAATTTCAGTAACGCATACCTTGGCACTGAATATGATGAAAACAGCGTACTTAGTGCATTGAAGAAAGAGAAAGGCCTTGAGTTCGAGCACGACAAAAGCAAGAGCAAGCATGCAGCGGAGCTGATAAATAAAAATAATTACATCTTCTGGTTCCAAGGGCGCATGGAATATGGCCCGAGGGCATTGGGCAACAGGAGCATACTCGCAAAAGCAGGATCAGACGATGTTAAGGACAAGCTTAACATGTATGTGAAGCAGAGAGAGTGGTTCCAGCCATTCGCACCATCAATGCTAGAGAGCGAAGCAAATCGCCTGCTCGAGCAAGTCAAAGGAGTAGATAAGTTCATGACGATGGCGTACGCAGTCAAGAAGGACGTGAGGGATGCAATGAAGTCAGTAATGCACGTTGACTTTACGGCAAGGCCGCAGATGGTAGGAGATGAGAATCCCTCTTACAAGAGTCTGATAAGCGAGGTGAAGAAGAACGAGGGCTACGGCGTAATACTGAACACAAGCTTCAACATACACGGCATGCCTATTGTGATGAGCCCTGAAGACGCGATAGACACAATGAAGAGGACAAAAACAAAATACATGTTCCTGGGTGACTTCTTCGTAGAAAATAAAAGTGTGTAATATGCAGCCTCTTTTCGGTTATGCAATAACTGCCGCTATACTAATTTCTCTAATACTACTGATATACTCTCTCATAAAAGGCAGAAAATATATAAGAAGCGAATTGGATGGAATCGACAAGCATGCTGTTTTGGCGCTTGTCATAATACTATTGTTTTTCCTTTCATTTTCCATACTATTTGTACATCCTGTCGAGCAGCTGTATTTTGACGAGAATATCTATCAGGGGATCGCAATCAATATCTTGCATCATGGCAACGCCTTTTGGTGCCAATACGGCACAGGCTATCTTACAAGCTGCTTTGATAGTGCCCTATACCATGACCCAGTAGAATGGTCTTTCTTCCTTGCAATAGCATTTGGTATATTTGGGATAGGCACTGCAACAGCGTACAATACGCAATTGGCAATAGGCGCATTTTCAATAATACTTTTCTTCCTCATGGCATATGTAGCTACAAAAAAGAGGGGTATGGCAGTAGCTTCTACTCTTGCATTCTCCCTGATGCCTGAGCTGTTCATATGGTCAAGGACACAGGCGGATCCAGACCTGCCGTTCATGGCTTTCTCGATACTCTCCTTCTTTCTTTTCCTGGTGTTTATGAGAAAAAGAAATAATACTACATTCGCAATGTTTGCTTTTAGCCTGCTGCTGTCTATATATATGAGGACAGAAGGCATTCTTCTTATCGGGATATTCTTGCTGCTTTTCCTAATATCAAATTTTGGCATTGATAAAGAAAGCATAAAGGACAAGCTAAGAATAGTTAAAGAGGAGATAAACAGCAATCCAAAATTCCTCCTGATATTGTTAATATTCATGATTCTCCTCTTCCCGCAAATCTATTACATCGCAGTCGAGTCGCTGAATCCGCAATATGGGCAGGGGAGCAACGGTATCTTCTCAATATCAAATTTTAAAAATAATTTTCCAGCTAATGTGAATTTGTTATCAGGGGAATATAATTTCCCGGCATTTTATCCTGCCATCTTCCCGCCGTTTACCACAGCATTTGCTATTATAGGCATAATATTTTTGCTGGTGCGCAAGCGCAATCATGACAATAATCTTCTTGCATTAACTACAATTTGGTTTCTAACATACTTCCTTTTCTACAGCTCCTTCTACGCCGGAAGCGCACTTTTCGGTGTTGACGTGAGATTCATGCTGCAGATAATGCCTCCGCTCTCGCTGCTTGCAGGAGCAGGCATTGTATTTGCATCAGATTTTCTGGGCTCTGCCGGAATATCAATTATTGGGAAATTCAAAAATCGGCGCAGTGTCAAGAAGCTCAAAAAAACAAGGGGCAAGATTGCCTTAGCCTCTGTAGTAATACTTGTCTCTGCATTTGTGATATACCCATTCATAAGCTCAATTGGCATAATCACAATAAAACCAAGCCAAATGGCCCAGCAAAATATCATATACCCTGCAATGCAATTCTTCTACAGCAACTATAACAAAGTGCCGAGCAACTGCCTTGTCTTCTCATTTACTCCAGACATATGGTATGAAGTTGGTAGGGCATCTGCGCAGATAGGCTATTTGGATTCAACTAACTCCTCTTTTATAAATTTTGAGAAGCAATACAGCTGCTACGTTATTGATTTCGGCTACTGGTGCCTTGTGCCCCCATATGCCAACACTACCTGCAGCTTCGACTTGTCGGAGTATAAGACAATACCGCTTGCAACAGGCGTTATACCAAATACAAACAAGGTTACCGGCTACTATTTGATCCTCAACTATACCCCATAAATGCATTGACTTAAAAATCGCTGCTTTCTCATCGTATACAAGCTAATTCCTGCATTCACAGATCCAATCGCAAAATATTTAAATATATATAAACAAATACTACTTCGGTGCTCTTATGGTAGGTTGAGCTTTGTAGAGGAAGATGTACTCTAGAGCTCCGTATGCTATGACGGTACATTCCTACACTCACTACCTATGCGCAATAATGATATCATGCTTTGCATGATTGATTCGAGGAGAAGTGAGCTTGTAACTAAGCCACTTAGTGGATGGCTTGGCTCTAGCGGCGATGAAAGTCGTGGCAAGCTGCGATAAGCCCGGGGTAGGCGCAAGTCAGCCTTTGAACCCGGGATTACCGAATTATGCGCCATGCATAATGGTGCATGCATACTCGGGGAATTGAAATATCTTAGTACCCGAAGGAAAAGAAAGCAAAAGCGATGCCGTTAGTAATGCGAATGAAAGCGGCGAAGGGCAAACTGAATCCGCTGCGCAAGCAGTTAGGAGATGTGGTGCAGCTTTTAGGCCAGATTAGCGAGCTGAATGCTTTGGAAAGAGCAACCAAAGAGAGTGACAGTCTCGTAAGTTAAGCTAGTTTGGCTGTGCTGTAATAGAGTAGCTCGGCCTGAGTACGTCGAGCGAAGATGGGGGCATTAAACTCCAACCCTAAATATTAGCTAGAGACCGATAGCGAACAAGTAGCGCGAGCGAAAGCTGAAAAGAACCCACACGCGTGGGGCTGAAAAGATCTGAAACTAGGTGGTTACAAGAAGATATGGCG
>JBMFHL010000015.1:0-15284 GCA_049976845.1 Candidatus Micrarchaeia archaeon
TGAGGTGAATGGAAAGAAGATATTTGAACTGGAAATTTCAGAGGGCGAGCATCTTGACAAATCCTAATCCCTGCTTTGCTAATTGAGGAAGGTGTAATATTAAAGAGCCAAGCAAGAGGAAATGGGTAAAGTTGTCTTAGGGCCTATGATTTCGGCAGTAGAGTACAGAATTATAAAAAGGCGATAAACAACGGAAGCGGTAAAATTTTAACTCCGTATTCATTCTTTTCTTCTACGATCGTCTTTTTACTCAAAATGATTTTATTTTTTACATCATATTTAAATGTTTTGATATTACAGGCTTTGTTGATTTAGTAAGATTTTTTCAACAAAAATCAGACTTTATCAACAAAATTTGACTTTTTCAACAAAGCCGATATTACAGTATCAAGTCTATAGAGGCACTAACTAAGTGCAAATTCTTGCATATACCTTTGTAGATCTGTTCCGCAACGCCTATTTTACAGTTGATTGGCAGCAACCAAAAACCTTTTCTGTAAAAAAGCATCAAATACCATATAATAGTGAATACAGAAAAGAAGGAATCGTTGTAGCAAAGCCTTCTACTTTAATACAATTACTCTTTTTCTCTAAGATCCATTCATGGTCTGAAAAAAAATCAAAAGAAAAAATCAAGCTCCGTTTAGCATCAATTGCATAAGCCTAGAGGTTTGTGGAACCACTGTCATATTTACACTTGGGTTCATTTCTACTCCTACTATCAATAAAACGTTGTTTTTGTATCCAAGTGCTTCTGTACCTGAAGGCTCAACAATATACTCCCCCCCATTATATTGGGTTACATTAGGTGACACCAAAGATAAAGCGGAGAATAACTTCGATACATTGCCCTGGCTCTTGAACTGGAGAGCGCCTACTCTTATAACTCCAAATGAAGAGTTAGTATAATTCTCTAATTCTGCAGACTCTAAGCCGTAGGCAGCAAATTCCTGCACGGAACTATTAGTTTTTGATATGCTTACGAGAGGAGATGCCACAAATTTGGCATTATAAATTGAGCTTATCTGAGCAGCGGAGGGGAAGCTTGCGCTTGCACTTGATGACGATAAGGAGAAAACTGCCGCAATTATTATAAGTACTATAACAGCTCCAGCTATCAGTCCAGTTTTACTGGAAAACTTAAGCTTAGGTTTAGTGGTAGTGCCTGCACCTTTTGCATTCGGTTGCGCTTGAGCTTGCGTTTGTGGTTGCATTTGAGCAGCACCAGTATTCATTTGATTTTGTATTGGCTGCGTATTCATGCTCGCATTTCCTGTGCTTCCGGCATTCGGAGCACCAGCATTGTTGTTGTCCATTTTGCCATCTCTTAAATGCTTACGATTTAAATCTGCAAATTTAAATATCTTCTGTAATACTTTCCTGTTATTCAAAAATCCTCTTGCTGAAGCTGCTGCAACTCTATTCATTCGCAAAAGCAGGGTAATAACATATGGCTTGTTTGCACAAAGTATAATAAAATAACAGTATAGTATATCTATGTGGTTGCATGTTCCTCTCCAATCTTAGCAGGTTTGCTTCAAGCCCGATACGCGAGGAAGACAGCATAGCCGCAGATCTTCTGAAGAAAGGAAAAAAAGTAATAAAGCTAAATACCGGAGATCCTGCAAAATATTTTAAAACCCCTGAGCGTGTCATAAATGCGTACATAGCTGCGCTTAAGAAAAATGATACCTACTACTCTGATTCGCAAGGCTTGCTTTTGCTTAGGGAAGCGATAGCGCAGAGGCATGCAGAATTATACAACTTGAATATAGGTGCCGAAAGAATCTTGATAACGCAGGGCATAAGCGAGGCCCTGCAGTTCATAAACATCGCATTGATAGACAGAGGCGACAAGGCAGTTATGGTACGGCCATACTACCCTTCATATATGCCTTACATATCTATTGTCGGTGGAAAGGTGATTTTTGCAGATGCGGATGAGCAAAACAACTGGTCGATAAACACCGACGAGCTGAAGAAGTCTATTAAGGGGGTAAAAGGCATAAAGTACATGCTGATCACTACGCCAAACAATCCTGCAGGATATGTACTATCCAGGAAAATGCTTTCAGAAATTGTGGATATAGCCAACGATAATGACATGTTTTTGATAAGCGACGAGATATACGATGAGCTTGTTTTCAAAGGTGGGTTTACCAGTCTCTCAGAAGTGGCAAAAGGAATACCTTATATGATATTAAACGGCATGTCAAAAAACTTCAATGCAACGGGATTCAGGCTTGGCTATATGCTGCTTCCAAATGAAGACGAGAAGAGCACACAGCTGCTCGCCAAGTTAATAGACCTTGCGCGCATGAGGCTCTCCGCAAATACGCCGGCGCAGTTTGCATTTGCGGAAGGACTGAGAGATCCAAAAGCCCATGCTAAAGAGGTTTCATATCTAAGGGAAGCAATAAAAAAGAGGGTGGAGTTCACCGCTAAAAAGGTAAACAAAAGCAGCTACATGCATGCGGTTATGCCAAGCGGTGCATTCTATGTATTTCCAAAAATCACGATGGAAAAGCTCGCGCTGGGTAGCGATAAGGAGTTTGTGAGCAAGCTGCTTCTTGAGGATTATGTGCAAGTTACAAGGGGTTCTGGCTTCGGCATGCCTGGGCACATACGCATAGTGGCATTGCCAAGCACAGATGTTCTCGGGGAAGCAATAGAAAAGATCGAAGGGTTCTGTAAAAGGCATTCGAAATGACAAGCATGCAAGCCGAAGAAATATTAGAAGAGCTGCGTTCTATCAATGCGGAGCTTTACAATAAAGTAGCAAAATACATTGAAATTCTAGGGCCTGATTCGATTGTATTGATAAAGGGCAGCAAGGAAGAATATAATTCCCTTATCAATGAAATGCTGGAAGCAAAAGAGCTGATAGAGCTCAACAAGGAAAAATATCCCAGATGCTATTTATATAGAAGTAGCAAGGATGATGTTGCAAGGACAGAGGAGTGCACATACATATGCACCAAAAGCAAAGACGATGTCGGACCTACAAACAACTGGGCTGAAGAAGACGAGATGGAGGCGAAGCTTGTTGGCATGCTAAACGGCATGATGAAAGGCAGGACGTTGTATATAGTTCCTTATCTTCTTGGTCCAGCAAATTCAGGCTTTGCAAGGGCAGGAGTCGAGCTGACGGACAGCAAGTACGTTGTGATAAGCGAGATGATAATAGCAAAGGTTGGCCTGCAGGCTCTGGAGCACATAAAAAACAGCGATTTTGTTTTTGGAATAAATGCAACAGGCACCATAGATCCGTCAAAAAAATACATCGCCCATTTCCCGAGCAAGAACTTGCTTATAACAATAAATTCAGCATATGGGGGCAATGCATTGCTGAGCAAGAAAAACCATGCACTTCGCATAGCAAGCTATCAGGCCAAAAACATCGGAATGCTTGTGGAGCACATGATGAGCATAGAGGTTATAGATCCAGATGGCAACAGCTACGGAGTAGCAGGGGCGTTCCCGAGCTCAAGCGGCAAGACAAATCTCGCTATGCTCAGACCACCGAACGGCTATGAGCATTGGAAGGTAAAGCTCCTTAGCGATGATATAACATGGATGCTGCTTTCAGAAAGCAAGCTAATGGCTACAAATCCAGAATATGGTTTCTTTGGAGTGGTGCCAGGTACTAATGAATTTACAAACCCGAATGCCATGAGGACTATAACGCACGACACCATATTTACAAATGTCGCGTTGAACCTTGAGAATAATACACCATGGTGGGAAGGGCTGAGCAGCGAGAGGCCAGAGAATATTTTAGACTGGCAAGGAAACAAAAATACGCCTGGCACTGCGGCGCATCCTAATTCAAGGTTTACCTCTCCAGTAAGCCAGTATCCTGAACTTTCTGAGAGCAACGGCTCTGCAGTTGGGCTTGGCATGCATGCGCTGCTATTTGGGGGCAGGAGGAAAAGCCTTATACCCCTAGTATATGAATCCTACAGCATTGAGCATGGGGTGCTTGTAGGCGCAATGCTAAGAGCAGAGAGCACCGCTGCAACAGTGGGCAAAGTCGGTATAATAAAAAACGACCCTATGGCAATGCGTCCATTCTGTGGATATAACATGGCAGACTACTTTGACCACATGAGGAATATACTAAGCAAAACCGAGCCAAGAATAAGAATATTTAACGTTAATTGGTTCCGCACAAACGATGAAGGAAAATTCATATGGCCGGGATTCAGCGACAACATGCGTGTTATAAAGTGGGTAGTAGAGAGGGTAAATGGCAAAGCCAAAGGTATTGAAACGCCAATAGGAATAATACCAAGCGCTGACGAATTTGACAAAGGTAATATTAGCAGTAGTGACATGGAAATCCTGTTTAGTATAGACAAGGAAGGCTGGCTCAAGGAATTGGAAGAGGTAAAGCCATTTTTTGAAAGCTTCGGAGATAGACTGCCAAAGTGGCTGTGGGACGAATATTATAGGTTGCAGCATAGGATAGAATCCTACTGACAAAATATAGCAATGCATAATTTTGCATTCTAAACAACAACGAGCAATGCAATTGTTATTATGCATTAAGCTTATTTGCTCATATACTCCCAAGCCTTGCCTTTATCTCTTCTAAGCTTATTTTTGTGGTAAGCAGCGGCACCTTCTCTATCTGTGCTATCTTTATTGCCAGTTTATCTATCTCGTCAATGCCCCTTATTACCACAAGCTTGGGCTTTATAGGGGCAACCCTTATGACAACCATTGGCGATCTGCCTGTACTCACTTGATCAAATATGAAAGCCCTCTCATTAGTGGTGCCGAAGAGCATCGGATATTCGGAAGGCGATATCTCTAATATTACCCTGAGGCTATCTAATATAGTATAGCCGAAGAGCTTCGTAGTGTCAAGCAGGTTTGGGTTTGCCACTATCTTAGCATCTATCATCCTTGCAAAATCAACTCCGTCTATAGGGGCCGAGAAATCACGCAATGAGTAATATGGCTCCTCTTTTTCCTTCGGTATATTGAACTTCTCCAAGTTCCTAACTACCTCTCCACCTCTCTGTTCATCTATAGTAAATATTGAGTTTACAAACCTCTTTATGACCCCTGTGCCTGGGCTCATCCTTCTGTTGCCCTCATAATCGCTTATTGTCGAGGTAGATATCTTGAGGTATTTTGAGAGCTCGACCTGCGAAATGCCAAAAAGTTCTCTCCACTTTTTCATCGTACTGCCAGGGCTGTCTGACAATGCAATCTCACCAGCAATCCTCTCTTGTAAGCTGTCCATGAAAAATATTTGACATTCAAGCTTAATAAACCTTTCGACGAACTGCGATTAGACAAAAGTGAACTAACAGAAAAATATTTATAGATTCTCTACCAAATCTCTCCAACTGCAGATAAAACGCATCTCACTCCCCTGAGTACCTTTATCTGCCTTTTCCTTTTCTTCCAGCCTTTTGCTTCCTTTTCTTTTTATTTTCTTTTCTAACCTCAATCTCCTCCTGCCTGTTATTACTCATTGCTTCATCATCTTTGCCTATTGGCCCCTTTGCCTTTGATTTCCTTATTACTCCAAAAGCAATAATACCTATGCCAGAAATGAAAAGTATGCCTACAAGCGTGCTGTCATAAACTATACTCCCAACTTTTTGGTAGATATTATTATTCACAGTTTCTATTACTGTCACATTCGCCTCTTTATTGCCGAAATTCTGCAATATTAAATAATATGTGCCATTGGCATAATCATTTGGGCTTGCAGAATATGCAGGTTTGCCTATATTTATTGTGGAATTGCTTGCATACAACCCATTGCTGAAAATGCCAAAGGTAGAATTAAGATATACGCCCAATGTGCCATTGCCCTCAAGCATTAAAACCATTTGCCTCAATTTGTATGAATTCTTTATTATTGCAATGGCATCTACATAGGCTGGCGAATTTATTATATAAGCGTCTATTGGCTCGGTTGAATTGTATGTCAGCGTGACGAGCGACGATTGATTCACTTGAAACGCCGTGGAAGAGGTCATGTTTGGCGCAAGCACAATCCCAATATTACTGAATGTGGGTATCTGGAAAAGATAAGATGAATAGAAAAATGCTGCCACTAAAGAGAGCAGTATAAGAACAATACCAGAATAAACAATCCTTTTGTCCATAATACCACTAATGCCATATGTCCGCACATTCTAATACTACCATCTTTGCTGCTGCCATACTTTTCTTTTTACTGCTGCTATCCTTTACTATTACTATAAGTTTAAATATTTTTAAACTATTATAATCGTGGTGTTTTTTTGGTAGACTTGATAAAAACTGGCATAGAAGGCCTTGATGCAATTTTATATGGAGGCATCCCAGATGGCAACCAAATAATCCTAGCCGGAGGTCCAGGTGCAGGCAAGACCCTTTTGTCATTTGAATTCCTATATAGGAATGCGAAGATGGGGAATCCCGGAGTATTCTTCGCACTCGAAGAGAATGCAAAGGCTATAATAGAAAATGCTAAGTCTGCATTTAAAACTTTCACAGATATAGATGATTTGATCGCAGATGGCAAGCTTATAATAAACAGTGAGGATCCAACATCGCATCTGCAGCAGAGCAGTGATTCCTCTTCATATGAATTTGGAAAGGTAGTCTCTGACATAGAGGGTATAGTTTCATCATCGAAGGCCACGAGAGTGGTAATAGACTCACTTTCACTTCTTGACATACTAATAAACGACCCTATGGCATACAGGAGATCAATGCTTGCTCTAATAACAAACCTGAAGAGAATGGGGGTTACCTCCATATTGACATCTGAATTATCCACTCCTGAGAAATCAAAGCTTGAATTCAGGCCTGAGTTCTTTATATTCGACGGCATAATACTTATGTATCAGATAGGGGAGCAAGACAAAAGATCCCTTGACGTTGAGGTTATAAAAATGAGGGGCAACAACCACAGCTTTGTGACAACCCCATATGAGATAACCCCAAAGGGCTTCAAGCTTTTTGCTGCCGAAGCTCCAAAGTCCTACGAAAACCTTTATTGAAGATTGGATTGCAATGAATGATAAGATGTTGGGGAGCGACAAAGCGGAACACAAGAATACTTTCAGTAGCAATCCTACAAAAGCAAGGCTTCTTCTATATGTATCAATTACTGCAATAATAGTGCTGCTTGCGATATCTACTACAATTGAAAGCAAAGGTTCGCAGCTGCAAAGATGCCTCAACGTTGTGGTGGCGCAGAACAAATATTCATGCTTGGAGAGTCTTGCCCTATCAACTTCCAATGGCTCAATATGCAGTTATCTCCCTGGTTTGCAATCGGCCAGTTGCTATTCAAGCGTGGCGGAGCAGAGCAATGCAATAAGCTTGTGTTACAATGCGCTGGGTATAAGCAGCGCAATTGGCGCGTCGTGTGTCTCAGAATTTGCAGCTCAGCAGGGCAATCCAAACCTCTGCAGCAGCCTGCCTCAACAGTATGTATCCAAATGCGCATTTTATGCTTCTATAAATTCATCAGATGTGCATGGTTGCTCATTGGTCAGCGGAGCCAACAATTCAATATGTGTTTCCTCAATAAACGTAATCAATGCGCTTAAATATAACAATCCAGCATTGTGCATGAATGTGTCTAACAGTACAAATGAAACAACAATCTTCAGCATACTCCAATATTCAAAAGTGAAAATGAATGCCTCTCTAGAAAGCCTGCAAATCTCAATGCCTTCTTCAGGATACAATATCACAGCCCGTGATTTGTGCACAATATCTGTTGCAGAAAAATCGGGCGCAGCTAGCTATTGCTCAGGCATCAGCAATTCAGAAATAAAGGGAATATGCTATGGGCTTGTTTCGCCAGCTCCAGTAACTGCTCCAAATTATACTGCAATGCTTGCAAGCTGCGAGAGCTCCGGCAGTTTCGCTGGCACCTGCAGGAATATGGTCCTACTTTCAGAGGCGGTCGCAACTAAAAATATATCAATATGCAGGGGCTTTAACGAAACCTTCTCATGGCAATGCTTCTCTTCCCTTGCACAATACTACAAGAATCCCAGCTACTGTGGTTTTATAAGCAACTCCACCGTTAACAATGCCTGCATGATGTCTGCAGGATACAATCTTACTGTGGGGTAGTGTCTGCTAAGCCATAATGCAATAAAATAGTGAATATATGAAAGGGTTAGTCTGTTCTATAAAACATACCTCAAACATAGTAGATTCGCTCTATTATATAGCATCGCTTTCACCCGATTCAATAAGCCTATACGAATGTCTGAGCAGTGCCGTTCTGAAACCGGGAGAGGAGATAGAAGCAAAAGAATTTAATGGCAAGATAGAGCCAACAAAGATAAAAGACGGGGATGCAGACAAATATGAGAGCGCGGCGCGCAGGCTCGCAAAAAAGGCAACAAGGAAATACAAGAGCATTGGCATAAAGGAGGCTGACGCTCTTACAGATTTGATGGAACCGAAGCTCAAGGCTGCGGTACAGTTTTTTCTTTTCAAGCTGCTGCTCGGTGCGCCAATGGTCATAAGATTCCACAATGATTCTGATGGTGCGTCAGGCGCTTTGGGTCTGTTCAGAGCGCTCAAATCTACTGAAGTGGCAGCACACTTCGAAAACAGGATTACATGGCGCATGCACAGAGGTGTATCATATTCTGCCGAAAACGCAATTGACGACATGCTTTTCGCAAACAACTTCAGCTCCATAGAGAAGCCCTTGCTTGTTATAATAGATTTTGGCACTGCCCCAGAAAGCAACGAAGGCATAAAAGAGGTTAAGGATAAGTTTGACATAGTTTGGTTAGACCACCACCCCATAGCAGAAGAGTTTGATGGCATAAGCATTGAAAATTACATAAATCCATGGCAATTTGGAGGCGATTCAAATTATACCGCAGGGCTATTGGCATGCACATTCGCAAGCATGTTTGCAAATATCGATATAAATACAATAGCAAATGCATCTCTCATAGGGGATTACAGCACTTTCATTAAAGATGATGAAGATAGTAGGAAGCTCTCTACAATACTTGAGCTCCTAACAAGCGATTCAAGCATAATAGATTCAAGAAGCCTCACTCCTTACGACATAGACGAAGTCATAAGCAAAAAGGAAAAATTCGACGAGCTTTTCAGCTATGCGACAATGCAATTGGAAGAAGCGCTCGCATCCGCTCTCGCGTCTGTGAAAAGCTACAAGTCGCAGCTGGCGAACATTTATACGATAGACTTCAAGAATATAAGGAATGCGGATACTAAATATCCATTGCCAGGCAGGTTTGCATCGAAGCTGCTCTCAAAGCTCGAGGAGCTCAGCGGCAGGCAATGCATCCTAATACTTCACTTTTACTCATTCATATCAATAAGGTCAAGCAAGCAAGTTGACATAAACTTGGTTGATGTTGTAAATGAGGCAAAGAAGGCGTACAGAGTGGTTGAATCAGCTGGAGGGCACAAGAATGCGGCGAGCATAAAGCTAGCCGACGAATATGCAAAAAAAGAAGTGATAAATTCACTTCTAATAAGATTCGGATGCTCTGTAAAATAGCAACATTGCGCATTACAAAAAGCAGCAGCAAAACAACGATCACTTTGTAATCGTTGCTTCTTTGCTTCTCTAGATTTTTTACCAGCCGTACGGCTTAGCTTTCTTTATCTCCTTCGGCTCGAAAGCATAGTTGTACAGCGTGTCCTTGTATTCTACTTCCTCTTCCTTGATGCCATTTTCTTTGGGCTCCACGCCATTCTCCTTGAGCAGTGCAATTATACCATCAAGGCTTATCTTAGGCAATTCATTTTCTGCGCCTTTCTTGTTGTAATACAACTCTATGCTCCCCTTTGCAAATGACACCTTTGCTTTTATTATTGCATCGTTGAGCAGCAATCTGTACTGCAATCTTGCAGCGTGAGGTACATCCACAAGCCCCTTTTTGTCAACACTTATAACCGCATGCACAATCTTTTTGTAAGGTATTACATCCATACTCATGCTTTCACCCCTGCATTGCCCTTGCCATTTACTGGCAGCGAGAAATAGTCCACGAGCTTGTCATAAGTCCTATGATAATCTTCTGTTGATTCAAGCTCCTTTACATTTCTAATATACTTCTCTTTCTGGTAATCCCATTCAGGATGCATCTCCTTCCACTTTGCATTCGGTATGCTGTACTGCCTTTGTATTTTGTCCCTGTAAATCTCAGGAAATACATTGAATGTGCAGAAAGGCAATATCTCACCATCTGGCATTACATAGTGTATGTCGCATTTCTCAACCCTTGATATATCATATGTATATTCGTCCTGGAAGTGCATCATTCCTAAGAAAAGCGACTTGACGTGGAATGCTCCCAGGGAGGAAAAGTCATGCTTTAATAGTACAGTAGTTAGCAGCTTAGGAACATTTATGCTCTTCGGCATATTCTTAGTGTCGACAAATTTCCTTATGCCTGCAACAGTCTTGAGCGCTATCAGCTTTCTTTGCATCTTGCCCTTGCCTTCCATCTCATTTACCGCGCCCTGCAGATGCTCTATGAGCCCAGGCGCATCTATAAACCGGGTTATTGGTATGACTCTATTGTCATTGTCAAGGAAAAGATACGTTCCTGCGCCGCACGCGAAGTGTATTGAAAGGTCATATGTAAAATTGCCACTAAGCGCCTCAATAAACTTGCTTATGCCGCCGGTATAAGGAACTGAGAACCAGTCCTCTTTCATTATATTGCCTTTGGTCTGCTCCTCAATAAGCTTGATTGCCCCAGGTATAGTAATCCTCTGCTTCTCCCTGAGCCTGTCTGGCATGCGCCCCACAAGCGAAACGGGCTGGAAATTTACAGCTCTAACAATGTCAATGTTGTTTAACGCAAAGTTTATTATGTTGCCAAGGTCTCCATCGTTCACGGTTCTTATGACAGTGGGCACAAGCACTATCCCTGTTTTTGCTTCACGTGCTGCCTTAAGTATGGAAGGAATCTCCCAGTGGTTCTTTGGGTTAGTGCGCTTGCTCACTCCGTCGAAGCTCATATACAGAGTGCTAGTGCCTGCTTCTCTAAGCTCTTTGAGCAGCTTAGGGTTTGCTCCCAAGTTTATGCCTGTAGTATTGAGTTGTATCTGGTCAAATCCGACCTTCTTTGCTATTCTCACAATGTCCACTATGTCCTTCCTCATTGTCGGCTCGCCGCCAGTTATCTGCAGCGCATTTGTAGCTATGGGTTTCACATTTCTCAAATCTACTAGCATCCTCTCTATCTCGCCAAGGCTGGGCTCGTATATAGGCTCGCCCTCCTTTGCGTAGAAGAAGCAGTACCAGCATGAAAGGTGGCACCTGTTTGTCACAACTATATTGGCAAGCGCTGTGTGGCTCTTGTGCCTTGAGCAAAGTCCGCAATCAAATGGGCAGTTCTCGCCCAGTGTCGGGTAATTTGGATTGGTAACCCCCCTCCCGTTGTAAGCATATTTTGACATCCTTTCATACATATCATAATCTTCCCAATACTTCTCTATGGTCCAACCATGCTCTGGGCAGTATTTTCTTATCATGACATTGTCATTGTCCCTGTAAATTATCCCGTCTATAATCAATTTGCACGTGGGGCATACTGTCTTTGTCTTGCCCAGCACCGGCAGCTTCTCTATCTCTTCCATGCTCCTATGATAAGGCTCTAAAATCTTCTTCTCTATTTCTGTAGTTTTTTCTTCCATAGAATCAAACACCCTTCCTAACTCTGGCCCTAGAAATAGTGCTTTCTAAATTCTTTTTCAGCACATCTGCTATAAACCTTTTGCTGAAAGCATCAGCCTTTGAAGCTATGCTTATCTTAGTTGCGTATATCCTTGCTATCCTTCCTCCATTATGCCTTCCTGCATTCGAAACCTGAGGCATCTTGTACAATATCCCGTATTTTGGCGGCCTGCTGCCATACTTTAAGTGCTTGAAGAGCGCCTTTTCTGCGCCAAGCAACTGTATTGTGCTTGCTGGCATAAGCGCAAGCTTGTTTAATGAACCTGCCCTGCTCAGCAATTCTGCAGCAATCTTTGTGTCTACAAGATAAGAAATATTAGGCATTATCCTCTTGACGCTTCTATCGATATATCCGGAGAGGTTGTCCTGCATGCCTGCTATGTTTATAAGAAGGTTTGCGATCGAAGAAAGGGTCTTGTATTCCTCCTCGCTCGGCTCCCTGCCTATGCTCCTGTTTATCGCATTCTCGACATCCTTAGCCTTGTCTCCTAGCAGCTCCGAAAGCTCCGCGGCGCTTGCATTCTTTTTGTTAGCTCCGAATTTAAGCACGAACTTTGCATACGTGACCTGGTTGCTTATCCTAAGCTCTGGGAAGTAAATGCTATACCACTCCTCGAGCCTCTCAAATACAAGGTTCTTTACCTTATCCATCTCCAAATAAGAATTTATTGCCTCTATTATTGCATGCTCTTCTCCAGCATAAGCACTGCTGACGCTTGCCTTGGCTTTGTCAAGCAATCTCCTCCTCTTCTCTTCAACACTTTCCTTCCTCACTATAGCACCGAATATGTAAATTGACTAATAAAGGTATAAAAAGGTATAATATATAACTCAGTTATTAAAATAATATGTTGTGAATAGCAGAATTTATTTTGATATGTAAAGCTGCAAGGCTATGAAAGGAATAAATATATACATTTAGCATATTATAGCTGAAAAACGCTGATGCAGTGATCTGATGCAAAACGAAAACACCAACGCTTCAAGCATAGTTGAGAGGAGAAGCATATTCTATCAGGCATTCAATATCTACAAGGAAATAGGGGGCTTCTACGATTACGGCCCTATAGGGACAAAGATAAAGCACAACATAGAAAGGGAGTGGCGCAGGCTCTTTGTAGACACATTGTGTGCGCTGGAAATAGAGACTACTACAATATTGCCAGAGCCGGTCTTCCAAGCGAGCGGGCATCTGAGCACGTTCACTGATCCTATAGTAAAATGCACGGTTTGCAATACTCCTTACAGGGCAGACAAGCTTCTGGAAGAGTTCTACGAGAAGAGGAACGACACTAAAAGCGCTTCTGAAGTAAAGAAGATGAATAATGAAGAGCTGAGCAAGAGAATAAAGGAGCATGGGATAAAATGCCAAAAATGCGGCGGGGCGCTTTCAAAGGCAGAGAGCTTTAATTTAATGTTCCAGGTTAAGATAGGCCCCACAGGAAGCGAAGTTGGTTATTTGAGGCCAGAGACTGCTCAGGGCATATTCATAGATTTGAGAGAGTTATTCAAGACCCAGGGGCTAAAGCTTCCTGCGCTCGTTGCCCAGGTCGGCAAAAGCTATAGGAACGAGATTTCGCCGAGGCAGCAGCTTGTTAGGATGAGGGAATTTACCCAAATGGAGCTTGAGCTTTTCTTCGATCCTGCAGAATATGTGAACGAAATAGGCTACATAAACATAGACAATATAATGGGAGAAAAGATAAGCTTCCTTAGCAGGGGATCAGAAACTGCATCAGAAAAGTGTATAAGCGATTTGTTAAGCGCTGGCAATATACCAAACAAATATTTTGCAATGCTCCTTTACATGGAAGACAAGCTGCTGAAGAAATTGGGCTTCGAAAGCAAGGCATACAGGTTCAGGGAATTGGAAAAGGAGGAACTGCCTCATTATTCGAAGGGCAATGTTGATTTGGAGGTGCAGACATCATACGGGTTCATAGAGGTGGCAGGCAATGCATACAGAACCGATTACGACCTTATATCACATTCAAAACTCTCCGGTTTCGATTTGTCGGTAGTAAGCAGCAACAAGAAGGTAATGCCGCATGTAGTAGAGGCGAGTATGGGCCTCGACAGGCTTCTGCTGAGCTTATTGGAAAATTCTTTCATGAGCGGCGACAGGGAATGGAGCTGGATGAAGATGAATGAAGCTGTTGCACCTTACAAGTATGCAGTTTTCCCACTGCAAAAAGACGACAAGCTCATTGCGAAGGCAAGAGAGGTTAGCAAGCTCCTTGTAGAGAATGGCGTTGCAGCTTTCTATTCTGAGTCTGGCAGCATAGGAAAGAGGTATGCAAGGGCAGACGAGGTAGGCATACCCTACTGCATAACAATAGACTATCAGACAATTGAAGACAATACGGTAACAATAAGGGACAGGAACACGACTAAGCAGGAAAGGAAGAGCGTTGAAGAGCTCTCCGTATAATCCAATCCTATTTATGAAAATAATAGCTAAAGACTTCAATTTGAAGTATACTGTGGAAAGTGCCCAGCCGCTGGCATTTTTCGGCAACTACCGCTCTGAAAAAGGTATAGAATACATAGAATATGCTACTGCAAACGGCATAATCAGTGTGAGCGCAGAACGCATAGGGAAAAACAAGTACAGCATAGCCGCAGAGCAGCACGGCTATTATACAAATACAGGTTTGAAAAAGGAGATCAATGCAAGGTTCGGATTAAAAGACAACATGAAAATTATATACAATAATATAGAAACGGATAAATTCATGAGAGATGCTGTTAAAAATTTCTACGGCATGCGGGTAACGCTAAACGGCCCTTGGGAGACTGCCCTTTCTTTTATAGTAAGCCAGTTTAACAACATAAAGAGAATAAGGGGCATAATGCTCAGACTCATAAGTGAATTTGGAGAAAGTAATAGTGGAAGCAGTGCAAAGCTCTTTCCAACTCCAGAAAGCATAAGCAAGGCTTCGATAGGGCAGCTTAAAAAATGTGGGGTGGGCTTTAGGGCGAAGTACATAAAAAGCGCAGCGCATGAATTCGTAGAAGGCAGCTTCGATAGATTGAATTCGATGGGCTATGAGGAGGCAAAGGAAACACTTATGAAATACAGTGGCATAGGGGACAAGGTTGCAGACTGCATACTGCTCATGGGCTATAAGAAATTGGAGGCATTTCCCATAGATACGTGGGTTGAGAGAATTCTTGAAAAAGAATACGGAAGCGAGATGGAGAAAACTAAGAATGGCAATATAGCAATAAGGGAAATGCACAGGTTTGCGATGAGCAAATGGAATTCCTATGCGGGATACGCAGAACAATACCTTTATTGGCACGGCAGGAGCATTGGCATTACGGAAAGAAAGGCAATGCAAAGGAATAAAGCAGCTGCGCTCGAGAACATTAATAAGAGCATATAAAGAATATGTGAGATTGTGGTTGCATGTCTAAAATGAATGTCAGGAAAAAAGATCAAAAAAAATCAGGCAATGCGAAGGCGCGAGCATCGGCTCCTTTTGGCGTGCCTAATATAAGCAATATAACCAGGGAGCTTGAGGCACTGCAGGCAAGGCAAGAAGCTGTTTTTTCAACATCCAGCAGG
>JBMFHL010000016.1:0-14533 GCA_049976845.1 Candidatus Micrarchaeia archaeon
AAAAAGTTTTAGTTTTTATTATTTTATTTGAATATACCTCTTTACCCGGGCCTTAAAAATGAGAGCAAGAGATCATACAACTTTTATAGTTAATACTGGCTTTGTGCATTTACAGAACGCTTAGTAGAAAGTACACAAACCTCATTAGTGGGAGATTGTCGGTAAACTCCTGCAGCTTCTGATGCCGAAGGCGTCGAGCATTTTTCTACTTAGAAATCATTAATAATCTTGTTTGAATAAGCATATCATGTGCTTTACAGCTATAATGCGTAGATTCGTGAAGTATAAACATGTAGAACTGCGCTATAAAAATCATGCATTCGACCTGCTTGTAGCCGATACCTTTTATAAGCTGATGCTTGGGCTTATGAAGCTCAAGCGCATAGGCAAAAGCGAAGGCATGCTTTTTGTGTTTGGCAGAGATGCAAGGCACGGCATATGGATGCTGAACATGCAGTTTGCGATAGACATAATCTGGCTCGACAAGGAGTTCACTGTTGTTGACATAGCTAGCAGTGCCAAGCCTTGTAAATCAGTGTTTAAATGTACAACCTATTTACCAATAAAGGATGCAAGATATGTTGTTGAACTCAATGCAGGGGAAGCAAGAAAAATGGGCTTGAGAACCGGCGCCAAACTGAAAATAAAATCTTTAATTAAAAACCAATATAAATAATTTGATCAAATAAGAGTATAAAAGTGACAAAGATGCATACGCAGCGCGCAAATATAAGAGGGAGCAAATTATCGGCAAAATCGGCCAATGGCAAATATATAGGCTTCTCTGCAAAGAACATGGACCTTAATGAGGATCCTTTCAAAGATTTCTATAAATACTCATGCGGCACCTGGATAAAGAGGCACAAATTGCCAAAGGACAAGGCAAGAATAGGCTCATTCAGCGAGCTTGAGGACAAGAACACAATGATATTGCGGCGCATAATAGAATCCTGCATCTCAAATCCATCGAGGTGCGGCAGGCATGGGAAGCTGATAGCAGATTTTTATGAGTCGGTCATGGATACAAGAACACTGGACAAGCTGGGGTTCAAGCCCATAGAGGAGATAATCGAGAAAATAAACTCTATGCGCGAAATCCGAGAGCTGCCTAAACTTATAGCTTATCTTTTCAGGAGCAATGTTTACCCTTTTTTTGTATTATACTCGGTTGAAGATGACAAGAATAGCTCGATATATTCTCTTAACATAGATCAAGGAGGCATTGCCCTGCCAAACAAGGATTACTATCTCAAAAGCGCCTTCTCAAGCATAAGGAAGAAGTACACCGAGCACGTGAAGAAAGTGTTCGCATTGTATGGCTTAACAGAGAGTTCAGCTGCTGCCAGTTCGTCCTTGGTATTGGCAATTGAAACGGAGCTTGCAAAGGCTTCAAGATCACGGGCGGAGCTGCGCGACGCAGTCAAGAACTACAATAAGCTGAGCATGAGCGAGCTGAGGGAAAGGTATAAGTCCATAGGTATTTGCGAAATAGCTAGCGAGCTGGGCGCAAATGCAAGCTATGCAATAGTGGGCCAGCCAGAATTCTTAGATTTTGTTGACAAGTTTGTCTCTGAAAAAGAGCTCAGCAGCATAAAAACATATTTGAAGTGGCAGGTGCTGAACAGCGCGGCTTCAAAATTGCACAGGGGGATGAGGGAAGAGCACTTCAACTTCTTCGGAAAGGCGCTTGAGGGCATGAAGAAGGAGGAGCCTAGATGGAAAATGGCAATAGATACTATAAGCGACTATATAGGGGAGGCACTTGGCGAGCTCTATGTCAAAGAGAACTTTGACAATGAGAAGATGAAAAAAGCCGCAAGCCTTGTGCACGATATAAAAGCATCATTCCGCGAGAGGATAAAAACCCTTAATTGGATGAGCAGCATAACAAAGGCGAGAGCGCTGAAAAAGTTCGATTCAATGCAGACAAAGCTCGGTTATCCTGCAAGGTTCAGGGACTATACCGCAATAAAGTCAAACAGCAAAGACCTTTTCGGAAACACAATCAGAGCGGCTCGTTTCGAGCTCGAAAGGGAGATGAAAAGGGTAGGCAAAAAAGTTGATAAAGGGGAATGGGAAATGAATGTTTTCGAGGCGAATGCTTACTATGATCCTTCGAAAAACGAAATAGTGCTGCCTGCAGGAATCTTCAATGCGCCGTTCTTTGACACAAGCAAGGACGATGCAGTCAACTACGGGGCAATAGGTGCAATAATAGGGCATGAGCTCACGCACGGCTATGATGACCAAGGCCGCCTATACGATGAAAATGGGGATTTGAAAGACTGGTGGACAAGCCGTGACAGGAAAAGGTTCAAAATGCATGCAAGCAAAATTGCAAACTTGTACAGCTCGTTTGAGGTGCTTCCAGGAGTAAAGGAAAATGGCATATTAACACTCGGCGAAAGCATAGCCGATCTCGGCGGCTTTAGGATAGCCTATGATGCTCTGCATCTGGCATCCAGGAGCAATAAACAAGGGCGCATTGACAACTTTACGCAGGAGCAGAGATTTTTTATTGCATTCTCCCAGATGTGGAAGGCAAGCGAGACAAAGAACGAGGAGAAACTTTCAGTCTCTACAGATCCTCACCCAATCGAGAGGCTAAGGGGCACAATACCTCCAATAACGCATCCAGAATTTGAAAAGCTGTTCAGGGAAAAGAGCAAGCTTGACAAGCCCAAGCTTAGATTTCCAAACATAGAGATATGGTAAAATACCCTGCAAACGAATCAAAGGTCAAAGCCTTTCTTCCTAAGAAAATCCCATATTGTTTCATTTCCACATATCCTATAATATTCTTCCATAAGTGGCAGCATCTTTTTCGACAATTGCGCCGATAAAGGTCTCAGCAGTATCTGCTGTTTACTATGGCCTTCTATGTCTATTTCATGTCCAAGGATTCCTATTTTCTCATCAAGCATCCCATAAGGACAGAAATAGTCCATCAGCGTTTCTTCAAACACTGGGTCAATACCCTGCATTTTTTCCCTCATCCCATTCCTGCGCATTAAATAATGAAGAGTCTCATGCAGCAATACCCCAATATCTCGAGTCTCGTATTTTTCAATGCTTACGGCAACCAGCGGAGGATCGTCTGAAATAAATACCCCTTGGCCAAACCAAGGAGACATATCCAATATTACATCCAACCTATCTGGCAATTTAAATCCAAATATCTTCTCTATCCAAGTTGAAATAGCATTGCTAAATTTTGCATAATCCTCGATCAATTTATTCTTGGCAGCTTCAACCAATTCTGTACTGGTGGTGATGCTCTGTATGTCTATGCTCTCCAGTAAATCTTTAAAATCTTTTGAATATTCATCATCTCTAGATATATTTCTATCAAGCAATGAGAGCAGCAAAGCAGATTCCACGCCTCTTCTGTCCTGCCCATAAATCATATCGGATATCTGTGCAGCCCTATAGAAATTTGGAGTAAAGAAATCTGCAAATTTAAACAAATTCTTTGTTGGCTCTCTAGGAGAAGACATGTAGTGGATGCGCAAAAACTTCCTGATTAAGGGGTTTGTATTTACAATTATTTCCATAATCAAACTATGAAATTAAGATTTAAATATGTGTAGCTTCAGCAGGATATCCTCTTAGAAGTTAGCTTTTTATTTTTTAATATTCTTAATCCAAAATATCAATAATGCTGGTTATATGGAGAGAGCAGAAACGTTTGGATATGTTTTTATTGCGATAGGCTTAATCCTGCTTTTGTTCAGTTTCTACGTTGCATATAATCTGTATCAAAATGTGTTGGCTAGTGCAATGTCCTCTGGCTCAAGCTCTAGCCTAGGCGGTTCCGCTGCAGCTATAGAGACAATTTTCGGCCTGCTCGCAGAAGTTGGGTTCCAAGGCTTCCTTATGCTGATAATAGCTATAATTGTGCTTCTTGTAATGATAAGCATTGGCGGAAGGATTATTGTATACGGAATGAGATTACTGCATGCAAATGAAGCTGCTGTTGTAGAAGCCAAGGAAACGAAGGAATTGACACAAAGGCGGGAGAAAGCAAAGCAGGATCTTAAGTAAAGCAAACAACTGCAATTGAACGGAAGCAAAAATTATAGCTGTTTCTGCAAATAGGTTCTATATCTCAGTGCTGAACCGCATCTATGGGTTGCTGCCGCAAAGAGCTTTTTAAGAAATGCTTTTCCTGGGTCATCTTTCCAAGACTCAGCGCCTCAACCTTCAAAAAAACGAAGATGCGCAAAGCGTCCTCGAAATTTACCTCTTTGCCAAACGCCCCTTTTATGCCATCGAGTATTGTAATTAGCATGCGCCTGTCGCTGTCAAATTCAGATTTTAATTTAGCCGCTTCGTTTGCCGTAATCAGCGCTTTCTCCACCTCTCTGTACGCAATCTTCTTGAGCTCCTCTTCATTTCTTGTTGAGAAATTCCAGGCCGAAGCAACCTTGTAAATGCTGTGCGTTGCCGCTTCAATCTCAAAATTATCCAAAGCAATGTTAAATTTTCTCCCAGATTTAGAAATTAGTATGTCTTCAAATGCCACCAAAGCCATTAGTAGAGGATTGAGCATCTCCTGTGCTTTCAAATCTCCCTTCTCTGTTATAATATAATTTTCTATGTGATTTGTATGCTGCTGCATACGGTCCAAGTGCCACATGCATTACACAATATTGCATTCCCAATCATGATATTTAAATGTTTATCCAGATCTGTCTAAGTTAATATTTAAATTTCAATTGTTGGTCTGCAAGCAGCGCGGCAAAATCAGAATGCTGCAATTCACAATGCAAACATGAAGCCCCTGGCGAGAATTGAACTCGCGACCTACTGCTTTGTGATATAAAATATTACCATGCAGTCGCTCTACCACTGAGCTACGGGGGCACCGCCATGAATTTCAGAGTGCTTTGAATACCTTGTCTCCTTCCCTTACCTTCTGCTCGACCTTCAAGCCTATATCCTCTCCTGCTCCTGCCTCATCTACATTTATATGTTCTATCTGTATACTTGAAACTTTCTGTTGGAAGTTTGTGGAGTTGCCTTCTATTGATATTACGTCTCCAATCTTGAGCCTGCCCGAAAGCCTAACTATTGCCACGCCTATCTTGTCAAAATAGTGCGTGATCTCTCCTACCTGCGTCTTTTCTTCCATGATGAGGATTAAGAAGAATAAATTAATAGAATTTTTGCTGTTTTACTGGCAGATTTTTCAAAAACACTTCACTTTCCTAGCAGGGACATAAGTTTCATGTAAAATTGGGGCGCCATGTCTGCAGAGAATTCCCTAAGTGCAATGCCCTTTATGCTGCGCGCTTTTTCCTCGTACTTGCTGTAATTCCTGAGCACCTCCTTTATGCTTTTGACAAGATTTCTCTCGTCAATCTTTATGCAGAGCCTCTTGACCTCTTTAGGCAGTATGGTCGATTTTACCACAAAAACGGGGGTTCCAAGCACCATCGCCTCTATTGTAACTATGGAAAGGCCTTCACGCGCAGAGAACATGAGCAAGCCCTTAGACTCCATTATAATCCTGAAGAGTGCCCGCCTTCCAACTCTCTGCCTGAAAACTATCTTGCGTTCAAGGCCTAGCTCCTTTGCGAGCTCTTTCAAATTATTCTCCTCAGGCCCGCTTCCTACGACTGTTAGCCCAGCCCCGCTCTTGTCAATTGCCATTATCGACATGTCTATTCTCTTTTCTGGAACCAACCTGCCTATGGTTAAGAATGAATTTTTCCTCTTCGGCTTTTTGACATGCATCTCATCAGAAGAGATTGCGGCAGGGAATGCCAATACGCTGCTTGCAGAAACGCCAAACTCCTTAACAAGGCGCCTTTTTGTTTCTTCTGAATTTGCTATATAAATTTTAGTAAGCCTGCTTGACAGGCGCTCTGCAAAATAGCCGAATACCCACAAGAAAGGCCCAAGGTACCTTTTCCAGTACTCCTTTGTCCACACCTCGTGCCATGTAACCACAAACTTGGCATGCGTAAAAAACGCATATATTGAGATAAATGGTATATGCAGGAATGGAAAGGCGTCCGCATCTATAAGGTCAAACCTGTATCTAAAGAGCTTGAAGAACGATATGACAGCATATTTTATCGGCCACGAGATATTCCTCCTGCCATGGATATACATCTTCTCCTTGGGCATTGCGATTCCGCAGCAGTGATACTTGATGCCTTTGTAAACAAATTCCTTGCTTGGCATGCCCTCCCTGAGCATTGTGAAGCAGTGCACATCGTTCCCAGCATCAGCCAATTTCTTCATAATGTGGAAGCGCCTTACCTCTACACCGCCATTGAACCAGGGGAATGCATTGTCATACGCAAATGCAATGCGGAGTTTCTCCATGAAATAAATTTGCAATGTCAGATTTAAAACCCTTCCCAGTGTGACAAGAGATTCTCAATCCATTTTAGCATTGCAAAGCAAAGGCTGCAGTTGAGATATGTTATAAGCAGTTTTATTAGGGATTAGACAAATGTCAAAGCATATATGCAAAGTGAGCGTATGCTTTGGATAGATTTAAAAATATAACCTCTCATTTATACAATGTGATTGAAATGGCAAAGCAAACAACAAACTGGGGAATTTTTGCCTTGGAATTCATAGGAAGCCTCTTCTTTCTTGCAGTAGTCTTTACGAACACAGGGGCATACATGAACAATGCATGGGGCTCGGCGGCGCTTTGGCTTCCACTGCTTTATGCAGTAGGCGTGGTAGGCGCAATAGCACTCTTCTTCATAAGCTTTGGCAGCCTCATGGGCATGGGAGATAAAGCGGCATACGGAGCGATGAAAGCGACAGTGTGCACAGGCATAGTATTGTCGGCACTGACCTACGGCAACACGGTGTACTTTGCAGCAACGCTAATAGGGTTCATAATAGCCTTCATAGGCAGCGGTCTTGCATACAAGAAATAAAACATAGCAAAATCTATTGGGTTTCGCGGGTGGCACATTTCTAAAATGCGCCATCCTTTTTTCTATTTAACATTAATTTTCTGGCAGCGCTGCTTATACCCAGCGAATTTGTTATTCAGGATGTGGTGTTGTATATTATCTTGAATATCTTGGAATCCTGGTTAGAATAAACGAGCTCAAGCTTTGCTATGTTGTTGTTCCACATGCAGGAATAATTATTGCAGAAGTAGAGGAACTTGAGCATATTGCTGTTGGCAATGTCCGGGCTGAACACATATGCCCCTGTAACGTTTATAGGCATCTTTGGATTAGGCACTGGAGAATACACAACTAGCATCATGTCCCCATTGGTTTTGTTGTACGCGTTCTGCTTGACAATTGTGTAGCTTGAATTATACTCATTGTAGAAAGCGACATAAGTGACTGGCGATATGCCGTTGCTCATCATAATGTAGCTCGATACCTCTTGCGTGTTGTTTATATCTGCTATTATTGTCCTCTCCTCAAAGTTGCTGCCTCCTGTAAATGTAAATTCCTGCAGTGTCCTATTGACCTGCTCGCTAATGCCTGTGAGGGCATCGAAGCTGTAAAAGTTAGCCAATGAATTGTTTAGCCCTGACTCTGTGAATATGCCGCCAGTCTCAACAAGCCACTGGTATCTCACAAGCAGGTAATTTGGCTTGCCGTTTATGCTGCTTAGCAAGAACTGCGGATCCGCACTAGAATTGAAGAGCCAGAGCGCGAACGGATCGGCTTTAGAAGCATTCTGCGAGCCAACGCTGTCGGTGACGCTTGTCCTGTTTGCCCATCCCTCAACAACGCTGCCATCAGGCCACAGCGTAAGCACAACCGAGTTGCTCGGCGTGTTGTTCTTCATCCACTGCATTGCACTCAGGAATTCGGGGTTTATGCCGTCTGCCTGCGTAAGTACGCCCATGTAACTGTAATCGAGTATGAGCGTATATAGTATAAATGCAATTATTATTCCGTATCCTGCATAAAGCAGGTTCTTGTTGAATCTCTTTGCAAAGAGGATGAGCCAGTAAATGGTGTAAGCTGAGAATATTGCGAGAGGCACAGATAGCAATGAGTTGAACCTTACTGCATGAATCTGCAGATAGGCAGTGAGCGCGTAGTAAGCAACAAGCACCATCATCATCTGGCTTATGCCGAATTTGAGGTAAGCCCTGCCCTCCTTGATATTTTTGTCATTCTCCACCTTCATGAAGAAGTATGGTATGAACATGAGAAACATTATAAGCCAGAACACATACTTCGGATGCGTGTAGAATGTTGACAAATATATTATTATTGACATTGGCGTTGAAAAGAGGTATATGCCGAAGCTCGCAAAAAGGAAGCTTGGGCTTGGAGCTTGCAATTCCTGTATAGTAGCTGAGAAGCCGCTTGTAACTATGAAGCCATTGCCAACGAAAATCTGATAAACAAAGCCAGGGAGCGCCAGGTATATGACAAGCAGCGAGAAGAGAAGGAACCCAATGGCAAGCTCGAATCTCTTCTTAGCATTGCCTGCAACGCTCCTGAACCTGTTAGGATTTGACAGGATATATCTTGCAAGCAGCCAGCCGAAAGCAATGAACATATACAATATTATAAAGTAATTGCCAGTGAAAGTCTGGCCCATTATGAAGCCAGCTGCAATATATGCCTTAGCAAGCACATACCACAAGCCAAGGCCCAGCAGCAGGTACTTGCTCCTTTCAACAAGAATCGAGTCTGAGAAGACGAAGCCGTATATTACTATCATAGCGAAAGCGAAAACATATGTTGCAGTTGCAAACGGCGAGCCGTTCCACACCAGGCTGGCTATGCTAAGCATTGCGCCTGCGCAAAGCCCGTACATAAGCTCTCTTCTCTTGCTCCTGGAGCGCAGCGCCTTTACGAAGAAGAGCAGCGAAAGTATGAGGAATATGGTTACGAAGCCGTCGCCCCTGTATATCGTTGCGCTTGTCCTCGCTGCATCTCCCATGCTCAAAGCTACGAAGAGCATGACAAGCAATCCGAAGAGCTTGTTCTTGCTCAGGTATCTTGAAAGAAGGTATGCGCCCACGACATCAAGTATGCCGAAGAGCACGGGCACGAGCCTCATTACAGTATAATAGCTAATCCCGAAGAACTGCAGTATTGCATACGGGAGGAGCGTAACCCAGTAGAAGCCGTGAGGCTCGCTGACAGGCGTATGCGCAGGCCAGCCTGATATGCTTAAATACTGAGGTATTGCAAAATTATTGCTCACAGCTGCCCTTATTACAGAGAAATGGTAAAAGCCGTCTGGCTCGAAGAAGCCGGCATACTTGTACAAAGGCATCCTGAAATATATGGTAAGCAAAACAATGACAAAGAAAAGCGCGAAGAAGATAATGCCGTTCCTAGTTTTTGCGAATTTAACAACATAGCTAGTGCTTATGCCCTCTTCTTCCTCTGCTTTCTGCAGCTCCCTCTCGGCGTTGCGGATTTCCTCTTGAGCCTTGCGCTCCTCCTGCTCGGCTTTGCGGAGTTCCTCCTCCGCTTTGTGCAAGTCGTTTTTAAAATTGTCAGAAGGCTCCATTGAAAATCCCCAGCAAATAAAGCAACTGATTAATCACTAAACTTTTTTAGTTTATATTTTTATAACCTTCCTTTCAGGAAAAGCAGCAAAGCGTTGCTCAAGCCCTTACAATTTTCCTATTTGCCTCAAGGTAGTTTAGCGCCTCTTTAACCGAGCCTATGAAAACAATATGCCTGCCATAATCCCTTTCAGGCTCAGGCATGTATATGGAAACTGCTTTTATTGCATCCGCATTAACAATCTTCGCCCTGACTTCCTCTTCGTTGATGAACTGCGCGTTGCCTTCCAAATCCTTTTCGCAGTCGCCATAGTATCTTAAATAATCATACTTTATTCTGCTTTCGTCAAAAAAGAAAATAATTCCATATTCCCTTCTTTCTGAGAAATACTTCGCCCTCCCGCGCGACGCTGTAAGCTCAACATACGTGGTTTTGTCTCCCCTTTTTGCAAGCAGGTCCTCATGCCCTTTCGGATAATAATCAGCATCAGCAGACTTCTCTACAGTTCTGTCATTTTCAATGCCTTCGAGCCTTTCAATAAGCTTGTCCTTTGAATCGAACGATTCGCCGCGGTAGAGCAGATGCGTAGACTCTATCTTAGCCCTAAGCAATTGCTCAAATTCGTCAATCCTCTGCTCGAGCTCAGCGCCCAGTATGTTCATACCAAGCCAGTACTTAATCAATTCCTTCTTCTTCAAATCAGCAAAAGCATCGTCTATAATGTGTTCCAATGCAAGCAGCATGCCCTCCTTTTCGAATGCCCCTTCTCTGCAAAGCTTAGTGTTAAGTTCGCGCATCTCTTTTTCCATGTTGATAATAATTCCTGTTTTCATATAAATAGTTTTTGCTGCTCTTGCAGATGCTCATGCGCATTTGCTTCAACATTTATAATACATATTGTTAAGAAGAAATTGAAAAAGGAGTGGAGGCATAGGGAATCGAACCCTGGCCTGCAGAATGTCAATCTGCCATCCTACCACTAGACGATGCCTCCCCAAAGATTCAACATTATTGCTCAATTCTGCCTTTTATTCTTTACTCTTCTTTTTGTTCTTTCTGCTTATTGCCATTATCTACTCCAATGCAATTGCATAGCCGTCTTTTGCAACAACAGTGTTTTTGAAAACCGCTTCAGCCTCTTCCTGAAGCTGCTTCGGGCTTCTATACCTGGCGCTTATGTGCATCAATACAAGCATTTTCGCATCTGCCTTTTTGGCAACGCCGGCAGCTTCTTTTGCGGTTGAATGCTTCCTAAGCAGTGCATGCTTCTTCTCATTCTCTGCAAAAGTGGCCTCGTGTATAAGCACATCCGCGCCGAGCGAAGCCTTTACTGTATTGGCGCAGGGCCTTGTATCTGTAGCATATACTATCTTCTTGCCGTGCTGCAGCCAAGTAACATCTTCAATCCTTACGCTTTTTCCTTTCACCTTTATGCTCCCAGTTTTCTCAAGCAGCGAATACATCTCATTTTTTATGCCCAGCTTGCCGCACTTTTCCTTAATAAACCTCCTCTTGTCGTCTTCCTTGAAAACATATCCGTAGCTCGGTATGCTGTGCTTGAGCCTGAAAGCCTTTACAAGAAAGCCCTTGCCCTTCATAATAATGCCGGAGCCTATGCCCCTTATATCAATATTGTATCTTATCATCGCCTTGTCGAATGTTATGAGGCTCATCAGCACTTTCTCGTAGCCTTTCGGCACAAATATAAGAAGAGGCTCTACCCTGTTATTTAGGGCAAGAGTCCTTACAAGGCCAGCAATCCCTATTATATGGTCTCCATGTGCGTGCGTTATAAAAATCGCCTTTATCCTTGAAATGTTGACATCATACTGCATCATCCTCATCTGCGTGCCTTCGCCGCAGTCGAACAAGTAAACATCCCCTTCCCTTACCAGCGCGACGCTAGGCATGCCCCTCGTCTTAGTTGGAGTTGATCCTGAGGTGCCAAGCACAATTATTTTTATCATGATATCACTATCAACCTTTGATTTTTATCCTTATCCTTTTGTTCTTCAAATCAACATCTATAACCTTTATCTCGCCAGTCTCAAATCCCTTCAAATCTTCCAATGTAAACTTCTTTGCTTTTCTCGCATAATCAATTATCTGATTTATCTGGTTCATGTTTGCGAATATAATGTCTCCTTTCTTTTTTGCATCCTGCTCGTCGTATTCGAGCGTTTTTATGAACTCTTTCTGCTTCTCTATGCTTGATTTTATAGAAAGCAATTCCTTCTCCCTGCTTTTATCACTTTCATTTTCCTGCCTCTCCTGCCTTTCCTTCAGGTAGAAATCATCAAGCAGCTCGCTTAGCGTTGCATAGCTCTTTTCATAATAGCCCTTGTATTTCGCAATCTCAATTATTGAATAGTCTTTGTTGCCTTCAGAATCGTTGTAATATACTCTAGGCTTGTAATTCGAAAGCACATTCCTGAAATTTGCAATGCCCTCGGCAACGCGCCTCAGGGTGTCTTTTTCTATGGCATTCGCCTTCGCCTTCGGGTCTATATTATTCCTTATCAAAACATCTTCTATATAAAGCGGCCCTATCTCAAAGAGCCTCGAAAGCAGGGATATTATCCTGTCATTTTCAGAAGAAATTGAAAGCACTCTCTCTTCCGCATTCCTCTCGTTTATTTCGCTTACGCCTATGGCGCTTCCCTTGGGCTTTGCATAAAGCGCCTTCGGCTCAATTGACCTGTCTTTGTACCTCACCCTAGTATAGGCCTCGATTATAACATCATCTTTGTCGGTGAGAACGACATTGCCCTTGCCAAGCATCTCGACAAAAAGCTTGTAATCAGAGAAGTCGAAGAGCAGTATCCTATCGCCATCGAGTTGTTTAACCTCCGCCAGTTTCTTTCCAAGCAGCCTCTTCCTAGCTGACATTGCAAAGGCAGTGGCAGTCTCATGCTCTGCAATATAGGAAGTAATATTTATGCTCCTGAGCAGCTTGCAATAAACAGCGTACTCCTTTGCATTCGAAGAGAAAAAGAGCTCGAAGGCGCCATTGCCCATGTCATACAATTTCTTCAGATACAAGCCCTCAAGTGCTTTCAATTCCAATGCTATGACGCTCAATTCAACAGAAGCAAGCTCCCTCATGCATTCAGCTACTTCTTAAGCTTTTTAAGTCCTTCCTCTTTTATTACTTTGGCGAACAGCTCTGTTTTTGATTTTGCATTCTCAGACTGCTCTATTGCAGTGCCTATCTGCACAATATCGGCACCAGCTTTCAGCGTCTGCCTTAGCAAGTCGTCGGTTGTTATGCCTCCTGCAACTATGTAAGGGACTTCTATTGACTCCCTAACTGCCTTTATCATCTCTACCGGCACAGGCCCAGAATGCTGCAGCGCCGGATTCGAACCTACGTCGGTAACTATGAACTTGTTGCCGAGCATCTCACCTGCTTCTGCCAGAGCGGCAGCTATCTTTGGCTTCTCCCTTGGTACAAGGTTTACATCGCCCACCCAGCCTACGGTGCCGCCAGGCGCAACAACAATATAACCCACAGGCAGCGGCTCTATCCTGAGGTGCCTTATGGTAGGTGCAGCAAGCATCTGCGCCTGTATTATCCAATATGGGTTCCTTGCATTTAGCAATGACATGAAATATATTGCATCTGCGTACCTTGTTATTGTAGCTATGTTGCCAGGAAAGAGTATAAGTGGCGCATCGGTCTTGTCCTTTATTCCCTTTGAAACATAATCGAGCAATTCACCCTGTGCGCCTATGCTGCCGCCGAGCAGGACCATGTCTGCGCCTCCCTCTATGCTTGCAACTGCCGTCTTTATCGCCTCGTCAGGCGTCTTGTAGTCGACAGGGTCAACGAGCATGAACATCATCGCTCCCTTCTCCTCAAGCCTCTCATAAATATACTTCTCTGTCTTTCCAATTTTCACGAAATCACCAATAAACATCTTCAATTCTAGGCCAATGGAAATTCAATGCTTCTTCGCAAGAAACGCTTTTACAAGCTCGCTTCCTCCTACTTTTATGTTAACCATTGGATTAAAGCCAAGCTCTGTTTTTATCCTTGTTATGTCTATTACCCTGTCGCTCGTTATGAACCTGAGCTCGTCTGTGTCAAGGCCCCTGCTCTTTGCCACAAGTTTGACTATGAACTCGCTCATGTGCTTTGTGGGCCTGGGCGCCTTAAGCTCATCTGCCGCAAGGTCAAACAAATATTCCTGCGTGTAGGATGTGCCGTCTGAAGTATTGTATATCCGGTTTTTGCTTTTGTCATTCATCCTCGCAAGAAGCAGCGCCTGGAGAACATCGTATATGTGTATTATTGATAGGTGGTTCTTGCCATTCCCTATAAAATAGACCTTCTGGTCCTGCAGCGCCTTGAATATCTTGAAGAATGAGCTCTCAAACCCCGGTCCATACACTGTTGCAATCCTTAGTATTGTAGAAGGCACGGTATTTTTGTACCTTTCAACGACATCCTCAGCAAGCATCTTGCTGTAGCCGTATCTATCGCTGGGCTTTCTTTCAGAATCCTCTGTCAATAATTCGTTCCTCTTTCTTCCATACACATCAATTGTGCTTGAGAAAATAAAGTGCTTTATCCCATACTTCTCGCAGGCGTCGAGCGCATTCCTCGTGCCATCCACATTTATGTGCATGAGCTCCTCCGTAGTGTATCTGTATTCGCTTACAGCGCCTGCCAAGTGGAAAACATTATCTGCGCCGTTGACTGCATCGTCAAGCTCCTTCTGGTTTGTTATATCCCCTATATACGGTATTACCCCTGGGGAGAGCTCGACAATCTGCTCTTTCCTCTTCACCAATGCCCTTACTATATCCCCTTTCTTCATCAGCGCCTTGACAAGCTCCTTGCCTATCTTGCCATTGGCTCCGGTTACAAGGTCAACCTCCTTCTTTTCTATAACAGGATCAGGCCTCTTCTCTAATTTGGTCGAATCGGCATCATTTTCTTTTGCTTTTTTGCCCAGCATCTCACGCACTTTTTTTAGCCTTCTTTGCATCCTTTTTCTCCTTTTCTTCTTTTTCAGCCAGCAGGCTTCCCGCGATGCTCCTCATGTAGCCTT
>JBMFHL010000017.1:0-13494 GCA_049976845.1 Candidatus Micrarchaeia archaeon
CCTGCCTCTCACTTAATCCCATCCTCTCCAAAAATCTGCGATATTCCTCATAGGTATTAGGTAGTATCCTTTGTGCTGGCGAATTCTTGAAGTTTGCAAGATTCCCCTCTATCAAATCTCCGTTAAGTAGCAGCACGGGAGTCCTGTTGCTCTCAAGCTTCTGAAAATATTCTATGCCAAGCTCAACTGATTTGTCAAGTAAATCTACTTCTGCCCAGCCCCCCCAATGGACATCGCTGATTGCGACAACCCCAAGCCTCTTCACATTGTTCGGTATGCTCTCCGTAGCATAAGGTATAAGCTGTAGTATCTGCTTGGCAGAAAGCCTTTTAACCTCATAATCCTTAAGCTCTGATGGAAGCTTTTGGTTTAATATAATTCTTTCAAGTTTTTTGTCCTTTACCTCCTCTTCAACTTCTTTAAGTTCGGCCTCTTTGCTGCCATTCCCATTCTTATACTCGCTTCCTGACTTTTTCATACGAATGAGCTTCTTTGCTAACTTTAGCTCCTTTATATCCGCTTCAACACACTTTATTTTCAAGAATTCGCTGGTAAGTGAGGTGTGTGCAACATTTCCATCTGGAAAAACATCCACTATGCTTGCGCTTGAATCTATAGGCAGCTTTTCAGCAATCTTGGTAGTTCTTGTAACAATTTTACTGTTGAGCAACTCGCTAAACATCTTCCTGTCAGCGAAAGGCCCTTTTGCGAGTGATACCAACAAATTCTCATTGTTTAAATCAAATGTTGGTTCTATTGCAAATGAGGTGAAGGCATGGCCACCGCTAATAAGCATGGTTATAGGCTTCTTGAGCACATTATTTTCCCCTGATGTTTCAATATAATTATAGAAGTTTTCAACAACCGCACTGTTGCTTTTCTTAAGATATGACCTAGTGCTCGCCCCAACGCTTGTTTCGCCTTTCAAAGCCAAATTAAATTCGAATCCATTGAGCTTTTTATGGATAAAAGTAGTGTCCTCCTTGAGTATAGTGAGGTTGTGCTTTCTTCCAACGTCCTTTATATATGAATAGTATTCTATCTTTACAAGTTTGTCTATAATCTTTTCTATATCAGGTTTGGTCCTAACATTATGTGTAAACATCTCTATCTGCGCTGAGCCGCTTTTGGCCATCTTCGCCAATTCCTGATTGCCAAGTTCTACAAGCCTCTTCTTTGCGGCTCTAACAAGGTTTGCCAAGGCCTTTGCCTCCCTCGCCAATTTCTCATACTCCTCCTCGTTCCCCTTGAAATTCTTGAACTGTCTATTTTTTTCATTCAGTTCTCCGGTAAGTTCCTTTATAAGCTTATTCAGCTTTTTTGAGTCAAGCCTTTGGACCGATGCGTCGATTAGCTGCTTAAAGAGTTTTGCAGCCTCCTTCAATTCAGCATACTCCTCTTTATTCTCTGCTATTTTTATCTCAGTATTCCTATATTCTTCCTGCAGTTTTAAATCATCTCTATTACTTTCAATCTGCTTCTTCAATGCGTCGCGCGAGCTCTCCGACTCTTTTATAATCGCTTTTGTGCCCTTAATACTCATATTTATCCTATTAAGTTCATCCTGTAGCCATCTCTGCTTATGTGCATAGGCAATCTTCAGATCTTTGGCTATTGCAATTATATTCTGTGCATCAGCCATTCCCGTGACATATATTACTTCTGCATGGTCGCCAAACGAGTTAAAAAGCCTCTCAAAATGGGGCTTTATTACAGCAGACGCAGAGCTCATGTAGTTTATGCCTTCAGTTATCGATTTAAGCTGATCCTCATGCTCGTATTGTGGCATCCAGGGTATCAATCCTGATATACCGCCTAGTATAACAACCATGTTTGGCTTCTGCACATCAGCCCCCTTGAAGTACTCCGCAAGTCCGACAAAATTGTCTTTGCTGAAAGCTGGCGTGCCCCCAAAAATGTCTGATATAACAAGAATTCTATATGAATTTATGCCCTTGCTTTCCTTCCTATAGCGTTCAGGCTCTTCCGCTATTTAATCCCCCTAATTATTCATATCAATTGAAAACGTATAAAAAGGTATTAATGCTTACTATTTATTTGATTTTATTGAGTTTTACAAAACTATCTAATTATAACCAAAACTACCTCTTTTCACTGTAGCAAAGGCTGAGTGACAAAAGGGATGATTTTTATTTATTTTTTTCTTAAGAAAAGTATGCAAAACAAGCAACTGTTACTAATTTTTTCAATAATAGTACTTGCATTGCTGATCTTCGCCTTGCTTGGGGCTAATACCGCAAGCACCAAAATGCACTTGAATTTTACCATAGGCGTCTGTACACACGGGAATGAAAGCTCGGAGCTATACGCAATTTCCCATGGTATAAAGTATTTCAGGACAGACATATATGCAAATCCCTCACAGGAAAACCTCCTTAATTATGAGCACAGCAAGGGCGCAGAGTATCTAGGCATATTGGATTATAACACTCTTCCAGACGGCATGAGCAATAAGAATTGGAACTTAAGCACCTGGAATAATAGCGTCGCTAACGCAGTAAAAGCGTACCCATGGATAAATACCTGGGAAATATGGAACGAGCCATATATAAGCAATTTTCAGGCAGGCTATATGAATGGAAGCGCATATAATTACTTCGAGGTCATAAAGGGTGCCTATGAAGCGATAAAAGCAGTGGAGCCCAATGCAACTGTGGTGTGCTTCGGAGGGGCGCCAATGTTTAGCTACCAGGTATACCAATGGTACTCCCAAGTATGGTCTTATGGCGCTTCAAGCTACTGCGATGCAATATCAATGCATGCATATCCCTCTAGTGCTAGCTTCAGCCAATATAAAGCATTGTGGTCATCGAGCCTTTCTGCTTATGAATCACTGACAGGCAAGCCAATATACATAACAGAAGTTGGCATGCCCGCGTCTTCTAACCTAAGCAGCAGCTACACGCAAGGGCTGCAAAATACTTTCATGGAGCAAGCATTCTCTTTTTTCAGCAATTATAGCTATGTAAAGCGTGTGTACTGGTATGACTTATGGGGCCTTTCAGATGGAAGATACGGGAACAATTTTGGACTGCTGAATCTTTCAAATCCGAACGGCAAGCCAAACCTCGCATGGTTTACATTCCTGAATCTATACAACAATAGCTCTTCTGTGCAATAAATAAAGAATAGATCAGGTTAAGCCTATGTAACTCCTGGCAATTACTCCTATAACTGTAGTCACAATCACCGCGCCTATTGAAATAGCGACCATCTCGAGTATCCTCTTCTTTATACTAGTGCCCCCTATTACGGCTATTATGGCAGATGCTATAGAAAGCGCAATAATGGTAAGCAATGCAGCTAGGGCTATGCCTATGAATCCGCTCATGCCTAAGGCAAATGGCATTATTGGAACAAGTGCACCAATGAAGTAATAGCTACCAGTATAGTACGCACTAGCCTTCGGTTCCCGGTTTGCCTTGTTGCCTTTCAAAGCATTTCCCACAATCTTCTCTGATTTTGAGGATAAGTATGCGCCTCCTGTCATAGACAATGTGCCCGATATTGCAATTATTATTCCGCTTATGACAACAACAAGCGGGGTATGCACGAAAGCAGCCAATCCCGCAATTGCAGCGAGCACCTCTACCAAGCCATCATTCAACCCAAAAACTATCGATTCTATATAGCCTAGCCCTTTCGAGCGCAGTTGCAGTTCATTCTGCAGCTTCACTTCATGTTCTCTCTCGTCCTTAATTATTCTTTCTAAGTACTTCTTGTTCTTTGCGTAGAAGCTGCGGTTATGCACTGCAGACATATATATGCTAAGCCCTGCCTCTTCATTTCTCTCGAGCAGCTTGATCATGAAAGTAATCCCAAAGAGCCTCCTTGCAATCAAAAAGAGAACGACCTTCAAACCCATGGGCCTTTGTCGCTGGGGTGCCTGCCCGTCTTTTTCAATAAGCTTGTTCCAAATCTCCTTGTGCCCCCTTTCAGTTGTAGCAAGACCACTCAGCAATCTTTTGATTTTTTGGTCTTTTATTGAAGAAGCAAGTTTAGAATAAACAGTGTAATCAACAAGTTCATTTCTGAAGAAAAATCCTTCCAATTTTAATCTCTGCAGTTTTGCACTCGATTCCATAAAAATGCAACTATATTATGCAACGTTCTCTTGGAGTGCCTTAAGTATATCCTCTTTGCTTGGGTACTGCTGCTTAACTATGGCTCCTATTTTCTCAGCAACATCGAGCTCTTCATAAGTGCTCTCCTTCTTTTCGTAGAAAAGGCCTATTGGAAACTTATCTGGATTTCTATCAAATTCGAATGACTTGTCAATTGCCTTGGCAATGTCATTGGCATCATGTCCTGCATCTTCAAGCTTGTAAACTCTTTTCCTGAACCAATCATAAGTATTAAGATTGTTGAAGCTCACGCATGGGCTCTGCACATCTATCAGTGCGAAGCCTTTGTGCTTTATGCCGTTCTCTATAAGCCTTGTCAAGTGCACAGGGTCTCCGGAGAAGCCTCTTGCAACGTATGTTGCGCCAGCTGCAAGTGCAATGGCTATTGGATTGACGGGGTTCTCGATAACGCCACTTGGGCTTGTCTTGGTCTTATGCCCGAGCATGCTCGTAGGCGAAGCCTGCCCCGTAGTAAGGCCGTAAATCTCATTGTTCATGACAATATAGGTTATGTCAATGTTGCGTCTTATTGCATGTATGAAGTGGCCCATGCCTATGCCATATCCATCTCCATCGCCTCCAGCTCCAACAACAGTAAGGTCTTTATTGGCAAGCTTTACGCCTTCTGCAATTGGCAATAATCTTCCATGTATACCATGTACGCCATATACTTTCAAGTCATGTGGCAACGATGAGCTGCAGCCTATGCCTGAAACTAGCACAGTATTATCGGGATCCAATTGCAAATCTGCAAATGCCTTTGTGAGCGCGGCTAACACTGCGTAATCCCCGCATCCAGGGCAATAAATCGGCTTTATTTCAGACCTATAATCTTGCTGAGTCAGCATTTAAACACCCTTTAAAAATCTTTCAACTCCATCCGCAATCTCTTTGCTTGTTATTGCCTCGCCATCATATTTCAGTATCTTTGTGTCTATTCCAATGCCTGTATTCATGGCAATAAGCTTCGCCAGCTGCCCTGTCGAATTGCACTCTACATCAATAAGTCTCTTGCCTTCAAGCAGCTTTTTGACAGCAGCATTATCCATCGGGTGCAGATATGCGAAAGAGACAAGCCCGGCATTAATGCCTCTCCCTTTTAATATGTCAAGCGCTTCAATCGCACTCTCCGCGGTAGATCCAAATGTAATTACAAATACATCAGCACTCTGATTTATTATTTCTGGCAGCTTGATCGCGCCATCTTTAATCATAGTGTCAAGCTTCCTCATCCTTTTGTCATGCATCTTTTTTCTCATCTCAGCATATTCAGGCATCCCTACAAGCACATCACTTATCAAATTGCCATACTCGTCATGTTCATCGCTCGCAGCAACAAAGGAAAGGCCCTTAGTGCCTGGTATAGATCTTGGCGATACGCCAGTATCTGTGATTTCATATCTTTTGAATCCACCTTTGGCAGAATCTAAAATGTTGCCCCTGTCAATTGTTATTCTGTTTGCGTCTAAACTGCAAGTCTCTATGTGTTCCGACATAAAAAGGTCCAGCAGCAATATTACTGGGCATTGGTATTTCTCTGCTAGGTTAAAAGCTTCAGAAGCGAGGTAAAAGCATTCTTCAATGCTCCTCGGTGCAATAACAATCCTTGGAAACTCTCCTTGCGATGCGTGCATAACAAACAGCAAATCTCCCTGTTCTGTTTTTGTTGGCAATCCTGTGCTTGGCCCGCTCCTCTGTGATTCCACTACAACTATTGGTGCTTCTATCATGCCAGCGAGCCCTAATCCTTCTACCATTAGCGAAAAGCCTCCCCCGCTTGTGCCGCACATTGCTCTTGCTCCTGCGCTTGCCGCTCCTATAACCATGTTTATGGCAGCGATTTCATCTTCAGTCTGTTTGAAGAAAACACCTAGCTGTTCGTGGGCGGCAAACCATTCCATAATGCCGCTGGCAGGCGTCATTGGGTACGCTGCATAGAATTTGCATCCTGCAGCGTATGCACCCAATGCAATAGCAGTGTTGCCATTTAATATATAATATGTTCTGCTTGATTTGGGCTTCTGCAATGCAATAGACTCGTTAAGGGAACCGTAACCAAGCTCAATCGCTTTTGAATTGCTTTCAGCTGCACCGGGCTTGTTCTCAAACCTTTCCAAAATAACAGACTTGGCCAATTCTTTGTCAATGCCAGTTATCTTGCTTGCTATCCCTATTGCAACGCTGTTTCTGAATATGGAGCCGCCAGCGTTTATCGCGAGTTCAGTTAATGGAATTGGAATTGCCTTTATGTCAGTCCTAATATTTGTAAGCTTTAAATTTGAATCGTAAACAAGAATTCCATTGCTCTTCACCAGCTGCATGCTCTCTTCAACAGCGTCATTTGTAAATGCAATGAGCAAATCTATGTCGTTGCCGTAGCTGTATATTTTTTCATCTGAAAATCTAACCTGGTACCAGACTACTCCCCCTTTTATGACTGACTGGTAGCCCCTGAATCCAAAGACATTGTATCCAGACTTTGTAAATATCTTTGCCATGAGGAGTCCTGCAGAGTCTATGCCGTCGCCATTTGCCCCTCCTATCCTTATTGTAATGCTCTCCACAAGAATCACAATCTAATTTGTCAAATAAAATTATTAACCCTTATGTATAAGTGCACAGGATTCAAAAGCAAAGCAGTTTATCAGAAACGACTGGAATCAATTTGCAATGCAGCGATCAGCCTTTGACTATGGTATAATCTCCTTTGTATCTGCCAAGGAGAATATCTTTGATCACGCCTTCATCCAAGGCGTTGAAAATGTACCCCTCGGCGCCCGTTTCTTTGCATATATAATATAAATTGGAGAGCTTACCCCTCATGCCACCCGTTACATCTACCCTCCCTTTCGATGAGCCCGTATTCTGCAGAATATCCATAATGTTGCCTTTGTCTACAACCTTTATCAGTCTCGCATCATCATGCTCTTTCGGGTCTCTGTCGTAAACTCCTGTAACATCTGTTGCCAAGAAAACTTTTTTTGGCATCATTTTGGAGGCAATAAATCTGAATACCTCTTCGGTAGATGCAATGCTAACGCCTTTCCTCTTATCAATTGAAACGTCTCCATAAACTATAGGCAAGAATCCCTTCTCCATAGCAGTCTCTATCGGCGCAACAGTACCATCAATAATCTTGCCCTCTTCTGCCAGGCCAAAGCTGCTCGGAGAGAAAGGGAACGCGTCTATGCCAAGATCCAGTGCCGTGTTTATAACTATATTGTTTAGCTCCTTGGCAGATAAATATGTCAGCGCCGCTCCCTTCCTGCTATCCTTATTTATTATACCCTCATTTACACTGTACTGCTTTGCTGGTATATGTGCGAAGGATCCACTTCCATGCCCAAGAATTATGTTAAAATTGCCCTCTTTTCTAGCATTATCAACTTCCTTAAGCACTCTTCTTATTGCATCTTGCTTCGGCGTATTTGGCTTTGAAAGGTCTGTTATCATGCTTCCTCCAAATTTCAAGAGATACAAGCTATTCATTTATTCTACCCTTTGCCCCTGAATAATCTATGCTTACTTTTTTAACATCAAATCCTAAGCTTTTAAACCTGTCTGTGCTTCCATTGCGTTCTGCCAACAAAACAGCTATGCCCCCGCCGCCTCCACCGCTGAGTTTAGCCCCAAGAATGCCAAGTTCCTTAGCATAAGCTACTGTTGCATCAAGCTCTTCACTCGATACCCCAAGCTGTTTAAGTAGCTCTTGATTCTTGTACATAACCTCTCCAAATCCTTTTAAATCGCCCCCCTTAAGCCGTTCAAGCCCGAGCCTTGAGCATTGATCTATATTATCTAGCAGATGCTCTGTTTCCTTTCTCCTTAACCTGTAAAGCTCAGCAACATGTCCTACCGTTTCAGCTGTACTCTTTTTTGGCCCAGTGTCAACAACATATAGATCAAAATCAACGCTAATATGCTCTGTATTTGTCCCGCTTCCTTTGCTGTAGCTTAAAATGCCCCCGTAGAACGATGTATTGACATCAATAAGCCCTGCTTCTGCATTTTTATGTATAACCCTGTCACCATCCCTTGCGACATCTATAAGCTCTTTTTCCGGCATGTTTGGCATGCATGTTTTCGCAACTGCAAGGGTAAATGCGACAGAGCATGCGGCGCTGCTTGCAAAACCTTTTTGTATTGGTATATCAGAATTCAATTCTACAGAAACACCTTCTGCAACGCATTTATACTCGCACGTCAACCTGGCCAAGATTGTTGCATACGGTAGGGCATTGCTGTTTATATCTTTATTTAAAGAAACAAACTCTTTGAAATCTGACCCCGCTCTGTAACTTCTATACAGTCTCTCCAATCTATCTTTGCCTATCCTTTCATCTACTCCAAGGTCTGGGAGCTTAATCTCAAACCCGTTGTCGCTTGTATAATACGCGTTGGCTCTTGCATAAATACTTATTGCTGCAGCCAAAGCAAACTTTCCATAAACAACAGCATGTTCGCCGAGCAGCTTAATCACGGCCGGTGCAATAGCCTGCATTAAATCAGTATAAAATTAGCGAGATGCTTTTTTAAGCTTATTTTCGAATTCAACAAATATCGAAGCTCAAAAATTGGCATTCGTCCTACTAAAGAAAATTGCAAAGCAGTGCAAGCGCCATGGGCGCCTGCACCTTGCAAAAATACGCTATTGTCTTCTATAGAAAGAAATTCGCTTGCCCTAAAAACCCTAACTCCTTCTATATGCAAGTACCTTTCTGCTTCAGTATCGTTTACAATCACGAATACCTTGCTAAAATTATCAAGCCTCTTCTTTATCATCGCCTCTGCTTTTTCGAAGTTGTTCTTCCCTGTCTCATATTCTACCGCTACCCTTGCATTACCTATTCTTGCTATTATATCAGGACCGAAGGTGCTGTTGTAAATTCTGTTGCCTATGCCTAAGTCTGTGAGGTGCCTGCTTATTAGGTCAACCAATATGTCGTGCTCCGCGCCATTCCTCTGTGTGACCATATACCATGTGCCCTCGTAGCCTTTTGCACCTGTATTATAATACCTAAGCACGCCTTCTTTCACCAGAAAGTCTATGCTCTGAAACGCCTCTTGCTCATTGAATCCGTGAGTGGCAAGCATGCTAAGCAAATTCTCCTTCTTAACAGCCCTTTTGGCTAGCTGCATTATATAATGGCTGGCCTCTTTTGCCCCTTCCAGCAAATAGAATCTCACTATAATTGGCTCTCTCAGACTTGACATCACTACAGCATGACCCTGCCTGAGCCTCCTCATGGCCTTCTTCACTTCAGAAAACCTCTCCAGTTCGTTTCCGCTTGAAATCATGTTAGATATATAATTAAGCTCCTCCGGCTCCCTTTGGTAGAAAGCAATTATCGTCGAAGCGTTGCCTCTTAGATTTTTCTCAACCTGCTTTGCATGCTGGGATAATGCAATTATGCCGATGTTGTATTTTCTTCCCTCTGCAGCAAGCCTGCCAATTATATTGCTCTGCCCAAGCTTTTCTACCTCATCTATGATTATATAGAACCTCCTTGTCGATGTTCTCTCAGAACTCAACATGCTGCTGTAAATCTTCCTAAGGAAGCCTTCAATGTAAACAGCCTGCGCCTCACTGGTATGCAAAGACGATATTGCAAACACGCTTCTGGAGCTTAGCAGGTCATCAATGCCTATATATCTACTAGACAATTCGGAACCAAGCATGAGGAACCTTTTCTCTAGCGAGTTCAATATGCTTACCTCGCCCTTTGTAGCGTGCCTTTTAAACACCTTTATAGAATAGACAAGACTGTTTATGTTGGGCACTTTCCCACTCTCAGAGAAAAAGTTGTAAGTGTAAAGTATGAGTTTGTACAGCATGTAACTCTGAACCTCTCCGAGCCTGAAGATTCTTCTGAAAAGCTCTGTAAGCTCACCTGTCCTCTCTTTTATACTCATGCCATCTAGATCAAAGAGGTTTATGCCTGTATACAATGCATTGTATACCTTCGCTTCGGTCTCCTTTGCCAAATCTATGTATTCATCATGCGGGTCAAATACAATGAAGTTTGATCCATCTGCGCTGAGGCTCCTTATTATCTGCTTGCATGCGTTTGACTTGCCACTACCTGATTCCCCTACGATAAGTATATGCCTATTTATCTCGTTGTTACCAATGTAGAAATTTTTGAAGAAGACTCTGCTCCATCTCCAGTGCAGTCTTCCTACTCCTAATTTGCTTATAGAGAGCCTTCTCTCTACCGTGCCAACACTTTTGGAATTAGCCCTAAATAATTTTTTTAAAAACACAAAAACACCCCGGCAAAAGCGAGGCAAAAATGAGCTATAATTTATCCTCAATTATCCCCCTTACCCTTCTGATCTCTTCAGATGGCGATATCTCATTGCTCATCGGCGTTTCAAGTATCAAAGGCTTGCTCGCAAGTTTTTTATCCCCCAGAAAAGTTCTAAAACCCTCAATGCCTATATATCCAAAGCCTATATTAGCGTGCCTGTCAAGCCTAGAGCCAAGAGGGTATTTTGCATCGTTGAGGTGTATTGCTCTTATTTCTTCAATGCCTATTGTACTCTCTATCAACTCTATTGTAGAGGGGTCTCTTATATCATAGCCGCTTGCAAATGCATGGCAAGTGTCAAAGCAGAAGCCAATCCTTTTGCTACCTATTTTGTCATATATATAAGAAAGGTCATTCAAGTCTGAGCCTATGCTATTCTTCTGCCCTGCCTCATTCTCTAGAAGCAGCATGCATTTGTAGTCCAATACCTGCAATGCTGCATTAGCTACCCTCTCCAAACTTTTCTCCTTGTTCTCTCCCAAGCTGCTTCCCATATGTGCTACAAGATATGTCATTCCTAGTTCTTCACATCTTTGCATATTCTCTTGCAAAGCCTTTACTGATTTCTTATAACCCTCGTCTTTTGGTGATGCAAGATTTGGAAGATAAGGCATATGTGCTATTATAGGATATACCTTGCGCTCTTTTCCCTTCTCCCTAAAGAAATCAGCATCATGCGGGCCAAGCTCCTGCATTGCCCAACCTCTTGGATTTGTCACAAATATCTGCATTGTATTGCCGCCTATAGCCAAGGTTCTGTCGAATGATAAGTCTATTCTACCAGCTATTGAAACGTGGTGCCCTACTCTAATCATGAGCAAGATTAGACATTCAAATTTAAAATACTGGATGGAGAATTGGGCACTGGGGCCCGGCAAAGCCTCAGATTCAGCTGAGCTGTCTTTGCCGGTAAGCTGCCACCCCACCTTTCCTTTAGATACCTGCGCAAGCAACTCATATTCACTTGCCTTTCCTGCCTCACTTACCACTTTGCTTAAGACCGTAGCCTCAAGCAAGTATCCTGTTGCTTTTGCAATCTCTGAAAGTGCTGCATAGTCAATTCCAGTTTCGTTGCCTGGCTTCAAACTTGCCTCCTTCCACATTTCTTCCAAGGCAGTTATCAGCTTCCTTATTGTTTTCTTATTGTATGGCAGCTTGCCCTCTGTGCCTCCTGTATTCTCCATCCTATCGCCTCTTCAAACCACCAAAGAAAGGGTGCGCCAAGCCGCAGAGCCAAAGCCCTACCAATTTTTATAGCGTTGGTCTACGCTTTTGCCTGAATTTATATATATAGTAATATATTTATACTTTACTAAAATATTTATACTAAAGTAGATATATTTATAAATATATACAAGCATAATAATAATGCCAGGCATTGCCAAGTATCGCCTCGGCTTGCTTGGTACCATCCAAAGGGGGCGGCGCAAGCCGCCTTAATATTTGTCCTCAAAATCTTTTTGTACAAAAAGGCAGTAAACTTTATAAATAATAAAAAAGCAGCGTTAAAGTGGTGTAACAATGAATGGCAACGCATATGCATTGCACGGAAAACAATTGTCCGAAGAAGTAGATAGAATTTTAAAAGAAGGCGAAGCACGCGTACTGAGTGAGAAAATCTGCCCGGATTTCACCAAGGTGGAAGAAATAATGTGCAAATACCGCACAATCGAGGAAATAGAATCAATATCCCCAAATGTGGAAATAATAATAAGCAGCTATACTCCTATCAACGGCACCATTGAATCGGAACCTGATCCAGACAAAATTGTCTCCGCCACAGTAAAAATACCTGATATAGGCTCTTCAGCTCTGTCAGAGAGCTTTATACCAATGAATCCTGAGATCTACTTAGTAAAAAGGCATTAAGAACCGTGGACCTTAATAGGCAAAAAGCTAAGCAAGGTATTTATTTCTCTTTTCCTATTTTATATTTATGTCAGGCATAGCAGAGCTTAAGATGAGGATGTATCTTACAATAGCGTTAGTTTTTGCAACAGGCTTTGCAATACTGCTCGTCATAATGGACTATCTCGGTGCTTCAGCATTCCTGATAATATCAATTACCTTGCTGTTTTTCTTCGCTCAGTGGTACTTCAGCCCTTCCCTGATAAGGCTTGTGTCAAGGCTCAGGTACATAAAACCGGGTGAAATGTCCGAGCTTCATGAAATGGTTAAAAGGCTTGCGTCAGCATCATCTGTGCCAGCACCAAGAATTGCAATAAGCCCATCGCAGCAGCCCAATGCATTTGTGTTCGGCAGGACTAGGAAAAGCGCGACATTGGTAGTGCACGAGGGTCTTCTCAACCAGCTCAACAGCGAGGAATTGGAGAGCGTATTAGCGCATGAGATGGGCCACATAAAGCACAACGACTTTCTAGTAATGACGCTAGTGGCTCTAGTTCCAATGCTCGCGTATATAATAGCGGAGAGCTTCTTTTTCGGTGGTATTAGAGGCAACAGGAACGGCTCTTATACAATGTTGATTGGTATGGGCGCATTTGCTGTTTATTTTCTCTCGCAGCTTCTTATACTGAATCTCTCACGCTCGCGCGAGTACTTTGCAGACATGCATTCGGCACAGACCACAAAGAAGCCAGAGAATCTTGCAAGCGCACTATCAAAAATAACATATAATATGGCAAGCTCAAACCAGGAGCAAGCAAGCAGTGGCATGGCCCGCTCTTTCTATATAGCAGATAGTTTCAGCGCAAGGAAGGATCTAAAGGAGATAGAGGAGCATGCCGATGAGATAAAGCATATACTACCTAACATGGAGATAAGCAAGCTCAAGGAGCTCGCGGCAAAGGAAACGGGTGCAAGATCCATTTTTGGGGCTTTTGCAACCCATCCGCCAACCTATAAAAGAATACTAGCATTAGCAAGGATAAAATCAGAAATCGAAAAATAAAATAAAAAAGAATATCCGAAATACAGCGAAAGAAGCGGTCCGAGAACTATTCCTACCACAAAACTTAAACCTATCGGAATCCCAAGATATGCAAGAGCGGTAGCCCTCTGATTTTCTGAAACAGTAT
>JBMFHL010000018.1:0-12108 GCA_049976845.1 Candidatus Micrarchaeia archaeon
GCCAAAGATTTGATTGGGCTGGTTTGGCACTGAGGTTGCATTCAGCACATTAGTTTCATTGACTTCCCAGAGTATCTTTCCAGTAGATCCGTTAAGCCCCACTATAACTGGATTTGCATACGGGCTTTCATATAAATATCCTGTTATTACCGTCCCATTCCAATATGCGGCTGTTACATCATTAACTCCGCCGCCGGCATGAGTAAAGTTTGCTTCCCATAATATTTGATTTGTAGTAAGGTTTACTGCAAAAAAATGAAAATTTTGCGGTGAGGAAACTCCGCCTGAAAAATCTGCTGCACCGCCCCCGAAATACGCTGTGCCATTTACTACAAGCGGAGATGAGAGGGTTGTTGGCACATTTGTTCTGATAGTTGTTATGTATTTGCCAGTAGTTGCATTTAGCACAAATGCGCCTCCGCCACCCATAGACGGCTCTATAACTTCGCCGTTATAATATGCTGGCGTGGCTATTTCCGTATTGGTTGTATTGTATTGCCATATTACACTGCCATTTGTCATGTTTAATGCCATAATGCTGTAGGCGTAGTTCCACCATTTTACTGGCGCCTCAAGGTTATTCCCCATGGCGATTATAATTGTATTGCCTATGGTCAGCGGCTGCGTCATTATCTGGTCTGGAAAATTATGCCTCCAAAGCACCTGGCCTGTATTAATGTCTATATCTATAACTGAGCCGTTTGTTAGATTATATTTTTGTGAATCCAGGTATTTGAATAATCCAAACGTGGTGACAAAAAGTTGGTTGTTATATATAGTGGGCGTAGCGAAAATAGCCTCGCTCACATTCATGTCTAATGGATTAATCGTAATATTCAATGCATACGCATGCTCAGCATTGCCATCGAGCTGATACACAGGGGGCTGCGCTGGACTTGATTCTGATTGCAGGCTGTTTGCATGAACGGTATTGGTTTGCAACTGCGCTTTTGGCAGCACAATGGCTAATGAGAGCAGCACTAGAATACCAAGCATCAGGACGGCAAATATTTTTTTAAGGTTTTTTTTGCGCATTTTAATGCCTTATAGAAAGGAAAATATTCAATTTACAATATTTATATCTTTGCGAAAGTTATTTTAATATTTAGGAGGATTACTCAACCGAAGATTGCATATTGCAATTAGAAAGATTATTCAGTCTCTCCTGATGGCTTAATTTATATGGCGGAACATGCTCAGATTCTACTTTAGATTTGTAAGTGCCTGCTATTTCAAGCTTGAGGCTATGTGGTATTGAGCCCTGTTATTTTGTATAGGTAGAATGAGGCGTTCCATGAGTAATTGTTAAGTTCGGTGCTAGCTATAGGCTGCATTTTGTATGTACGCACTATGTCGAGGCATTGCTGCGCAGTATTTGAAGGGCCGGTAAAATTTATATAGCAGCTTATGCTGTAGTCAAAATATAGGCAGCCTTTTGACATGTTCATAAGCTCAGAGTTATATTCACTTAAATTTGCCCAGCTAGCATAGATGTTGCCTCTGCCAAGTATATACCAAAGAGGCGGCTTGAAAGTCAGCACGAAGCAATTGCTCGGTATCTTCTGGTAATTCTGCATTATAAAGTTTTCATCATAGCGTTCGGCAGCAAATGGGTATATGTGGCTAGGTGGCATCATTACAATCGTAACAAACATAAAGGCTGATTCGGCAAATAGGATAACAAGCATAACTGTGATTAAAGCATAGTTGCGACTACTGCGTGGCACGAGGGTTTTCACCCTATTGCGAGCTCGCAATCTTGCATCCAAAAAGTTGAATATTGTGATGAAACCATAAGCTGCAAGTATTGCTATTACAGGAAAGGCGCTTGTGAAATACCTTACATCGTCACCAGAGCCGTAATTCACTCCGCCAGCGTAATACGAGGAATAGAAGATGAATACGACAATGAACCATAGCAAAAGCAGCAGAAATTCCCTATATTTCTTGTGCTTGAGCAGGAAGAATGCACCTACTATTGCAAGCAGCGTATAGGTTAATGGAAATTCTGAAAAATAGTAATAATTGAAAGGCACAGCTTTGACTACATCGTCAGCACCGAACCAGAATAACAGATTTCCAGTAGAGTAGTTTTCGAGATATGAGAAGCTGAAGTCTGGCTGGCCGGGTGCAGCCCCAAAAGATACTTCGGATGCTGCATATATATACAGCAGCGCAGGCAGGATCACAAGGATTGCAATCGCCACGATCACCATAAATCTTTTCAAGTCCTTCCTTGCGCTCTTGCCCTCGAATCTATCCCTATCGAGCAGAAGCAGAAGTAGTATTATCGCCAAAGCGAAGATCATGTCAACCTTAATGCTCAGCATGTATGCGACCGCAAAGGCGGCGGAGATTCCTACAATTGTGCTCTTCCTCTTCATGTAAGCGGCAATCAGAAAAATTGAGAGCAGCAGGAGCGTTACAGCTGGAGTGTCTAGTAAGCTGCTCCTAGAATAGCTCATAAATAATGGCGTGAATGCGAGAATGGCGCTAGATAGTACTGCTACCCTCTGATCTCTGAGTAGAATATATACAGCGAAGAAAAGGAATGCTATAGAGAGCACTGAGAAGAGGAGTTCCATATTGTACGCGACGCTGAAATTAACTCCGAAGACTGATGAAGGTATTGCAAGCAGGAAAGACCATCCGAGAGGTTGGTGTATGAATCCCGCTGTGCCAGGAACACAAGTCGACGCATTAGAGAAGCTGCACACGGCCGCGAGATGCTGAGAGAGCATCATCTTTGTTACGCTTAAATATATGTACTCGTCATTGTAGAGGAGATGGGTAGGTGCAACAAATGCAAGCTCCATGAAAAGGAACACGGCGATTATTAGAATAAGGTATTTGTAGTAAGATCTGCTGATGCCACTAAGCGCCTTCCTTATCTCCTTGTATCCCAGCGCGGAGGATACTACTAGGCAGATAAACAATACAAGGTAGTAGTAGAAGTATGCTGTTTGCACAGGTTGCTGCTGGAACATCGCAGATAGCGGCATATTCGCATCAAACAGCGCAAGAGCAATATTTGATAACATTAATTTCACTTACTTTGCGGATTTCCTGCCTGCTTTTATATTATAGGATTTTTCTGGCTTGTACTGGAGCTTAAAGAAAAGATAGATGTAAACTAACAGGATCACAGCTGAAGATGCATAAAGCAATAGCCTTTGATTTAGATGTTGGACTTGAGGCTGCGGCTGCGCAGTCTGGTTTGAGGTTATAATAGAAGTTGGCAGCGTAGTAACTCCTGAGGAATAATTCAGGTTAGATTTGACTATACTTATGTATGAAGAATTTAAGATTGAATAAGGATCTGAGAATCCAGAGGATATTTTCAAACCGTAGAATAGCACATTAGAGGAGTTGTAGACATTTACCCCGTTTGTCGAGCTCATAGAGGTAGGCACTATTGTTGTATTGTATACATTCACATTAGTTGAATTTGATATCTCTATTCCATTCCCGAAAATCCTACAGCCATGCAAGGTCACGTTACTTGCTCCATTTATTATGAATCCATAATATAAACTTGAAACATTCCTGTTGTTGCAGTTGATTGTTATGTTACTGCCTTTTATGTATGCACCAATATAGCATGGCGAATCTATCAATACTGGGGCATAACTTGCTAGAGGAAAGAGATTTGCTACCATGTTGTAAGTACCTCTTTCTTTTATTATGCTAGTTGCTCTGGTCTGATTAAATGCTGTGCTGCAGAATCCGAGCCCATAGCTGAATGAAGGCGTTGTGGAATCCTGAATAAAGCTGCCCACACCAGGGATATGCCCAGGCAGCAGCATTATTGAAGAATTGAGCCCTATTCCTATCTTTGAAGTATAATTAAGGTAGAAAATGCGCGTACCGTTTTCATACATGCTGTAGTTTTCTGATGGAAAAGACATTAGTTTAACAAGAGAAGTATTATCTGCTATAGAATTGTTAAGCGGGTTCATTATAAAGCCCACAGTTGTGGTGTATCTATACAGGTATGAACTGAAGTTCCAACTTGAATCTTGAGGCGGCACGGCGACGAGCCATCTTATTGTCATGTTTTTTTGCCCATTATCCGGTATTATATAATAATTGAACTTTGGATAGATGGGCTCAATATAAACAGGCATTAGATTTGTATTCTTTGTTATATTTAGAGAATACATCACCAGCTGGTCAAATCCCAAGAAAGAGTACTCTACCGCGTACGGGTTGTAGTTTACGATTCCATTTTCAGTTAATGTATAGCTTGGCAGCATAAATTTTTTGTAGCCAAATATGTTTCCATAAGACCTCTGTGTGAAATTTTCGTATATTGCAGATTGATTTTGGCCGTAGACCCCGAACGGGAGGGTTTTGTTGAGTCTATTTATAAGGTTGAGTATAAAAGGATCAAATGAAGGAACCATCTGTAGCTGCGTATTATTTATCTTTATAGTGTTATTAAAAAGGGGTATTATGTAGCTGAATGCGCCTATCCTATTTCCAAACATTTCTACCGAATTGCTGCCAAATGGTTCAAATACACTGATATTCAAGAAGTAGCCAACAGTTAAGCTTGCATTGCGCCCATTTAATATTGGATTAAAATCAGTTCCAATGGGGCTGACTAGATCCGCAGAAGAATTATTTCCAATTATTATTTTAGCTCCGCTAAAACTGCAGTTGAATAGATAGTCTTCGTTATTTGCCCCGCCGAATATTACCTTTGAGCTAGGGCCCAACAGCGTATCATTACAGATCAGCTGGGAATTTGATACCCCGTGGGCAAATGTTATGTTAATTGAAGTGCAGGCGATATGATTTATACTGTAAGTTGAATTTGCTGCATCAATTGTTGCATTGCACGTGGTTATGTTTGAAGTGTAGGATTGCGCACTGGAAGCACCAATTAGCAAAAGCGCAAATACCATGAAGTATGTTGCATTACTTTTTAAGCTTGGAATCCTTAACATCTTACCTACCATACGTTCATTTCTTAGTTTCTTAGTTTATTTATAAATGCTTAGTTTAATATATTTACATTTATAGTTTTAGAAATCCATAATTATTTAGCTTTTAAATACTTTTAATATTAAATATTTTTATTAATAGTATGTAAAATAATAAAATAAGTATAAGTTGCTTATTTGGAGCATTTTTATGAAAAAATCAAAAATGAGTGAAGATTTTTTTGACAGATATCAGAAGTATTTATTGCTTGCACTAATAGCTTTTTCCGCATTCATGGCACTTGCCTTCCTGAAAGGCGTCAGCATCTATGGAGATGATGTATCTTATGTCACTTTAGTGCCGCAGATAATCTCCGGAACATTCAAGGAGTTTGCTGATATATTCTCCATAAGGCTGCTTATGATAATGCCACTGGCTGTCTCCGTCTTCGCGTTTGGATATAATAACCTCGGCGCAGGCATGTATTCTGTTTTGTGCTATTTGGGAAGCATTGCAATAACATTTTTTATAGGAAGAAAGATATATGGGCCCAAGACCGGACTGCTTGCCGCATTTCTTTTTTCTATTTACCCTATGTCTTTAAGGTACAGCAGCACAGCAGATGTTGTAAGCCCTACGGCATTTTATCTTGGTATGTCGCTCTTGTTTTTTGTCTATGCCAAGAAAGGGGGTAGCAAATGGTTATATGTCTTTTCTGGAATTTTCACTTTCTTCGGGGCCCTGGTAGATCCTATCTCATATGTTTGCGCTTTTGCATTTCTTATTTATATTATATTTGGCGGTGCTTTTGACGTGTATAAAAAGAGGAGCTTGAGAATAGATTATTCACCTTTCATGTACCTACTTGGCATAATAACTGCAGTCCTGCTGCTTGGCTTTGTAAATCTTTCGCTTGCCCCAAATGGTGAGCCTTTTTATGAGCTAAATGTCACAAACAGCTTTTATAGTAGTACAGGCACAGCTAACACAATATTTTATACGAATGCTGACTTGATGTTTTATGTAAACGGCTTTTTCCCTTATAATTTTACAGGTGAATTGATTGCAGGTAATATTGGGGGCCTTGCATCAAGCTTAGAGAATCTGTTCTCCTTCTATAATTTTAATGCAAACGACGTAGGCTTATTCATGTATTTCTTGGTTGTTTTTGCAGTTTATATTATTTTGAAGAAGGACAAGGAATCATATTTCCTACTTGCCTTCTCTGCACTCTCATTGTTGTACCTGGAATTTGGAACAATGAGCTTGACTCACTACTACCCAATTTATAGGCTTGTAAGGTTCGCTGTCATTGTGTCCATACCTCTAATGATACTGCTTGCCAGAGGCATAATCTTATTTGCAAGCAAAAAAAAGAAAAAACTTTTTTGGGAGCTAGCTGCAGCTGCTATTATAGTATTATTGCTTGCAAGTTCTTTGCCTATTGATTACCTTTGGTATGCACTGAACCACAATACGATGCTCTATAGCGAATTGATTGCCGCAGATCTTGAGAATGCACCCAATATATCGAATTCATATGTCTATGCTCCGACTTTGTTGAATAGTTTTATAGGTTATTATATGGGATTTAGACCTACCAGTGGGATACTGTTCTACAACAATGGGAATTATTCAGGCTCGTTTCTCCCAAATTGCGATAGCATACCCAATGGCTCTTATTTAATAATACCTTCTAAAATAGCACTGAGTGAAATAGATTATAATGCGTCTTGGCCTGTCCCAAATCCCTGGTATATAAATGAGTCTTGGGCATTTAATCCTTCGTTATGCAATTTAACTTTGTATGCCGATATTTACAACTATACACAGGTAAGAAATGCAAGCATAGTAAACTTAGAGTATAGCGGGAATATATATTACAAGAGATAGAAGACTGCATAGAGTCCAAAAGCAAGCCAATTCCGATTCGCAAAAAAGCAGAATACATTCACCCCATGATTTAGAACTATGCGCTTTCTGCTAGGCATTTTGTAATAGGCTTCAGGCAAACGCAGATATTTATTGAAACCCTTTGTATGGGGATATTTTACTGGCCTCGAAAAAACTCGTATGTAGCTGCGCAGGAGTTATCTTCTATTACTATACAGTTTGATATAGTTTGCAGGCAAATACCTCCCTTCAGAGAAATTTATTTCCTTCCAGTAAGGGCAAGGTACTGGAAATGCGCCTGTGTAGCTTGTAGTAACAACATAATCGTATCCCATTGTCGCATTGCAACTAGAAATATTCTGGTTATAGTAGATAAATCTACTTACATTGTCAAAATTCATGTATACTTCTATATTCGGTAACTGTAGCGGCAGGTAGATTGTGGTGGTGTTTGGCAATAGATTCAGATACTGGGAGAGGTAGTAGATGGGTGACATCTGCATTTTGTATCCGTAGTAAGAAGCGATATCTAGGCTAACAGATGAATATACTATGAAGATTACTATAGCCCCGACAAGGAACCAAGCTACAGGCTTGTGCTTTCTAAAAGTTTCGCCAAGTTTAACTATAAATATTCCTATTGTCAATGCTACGGGCACTGCCACAATAGGCAGATACTGCCACCCTCTAGGTATTATTGAATACTTGAAAGGGTTAAGGGTTATAAACATTGGGCCTATCCAGAGATAAAGGAGTGTGAATGCAGACCAGAAAATTGGGATGTAAGATTCCTTTACTTTTTTTATAAGGAGGTAGGGCACCGCTATGAAGAATAAATAGAAAATATAGCCTATATTTACTCCGCTCAAATTGTCCAAAAACGGCGGGAGCAAAATCGCATAATAGGGAGTTATTACTGAGAAATTCGTGAAGCTTGGTACTGTGGCATATGTAATGTCTATCTGGAAAATGACGTAGGGATTTCCTGCAAGTATATAACCATAAAGCAAGACTAGCATTATTCCAAATGCAACTCCGCTTAGGATATGGAGGCTTTTGATTGAAGGACCATTGTGCTTAGTTTTTAACCTACTATTTATGAATAAAATCAGCAAGAATAACAAAATAACTGGACCTATTATCACACCCAGAAGATCACAAAGAAAAGCTGCGATTATAGATACTCCTGATGCGAAGTACCACTTGGAGCTATCCTTGAAATAGCCTTTCATTGCAGAATAAAAAGCTATGGTAGTGAACAATGTCATTGGTATTGTCTCCTTGCTTGTGCCAGATAAGTAAATCATTAATGGAAAAACACACATTATCAGCGCAGCTAGGTAACCTACATATTCATTGTACAGCTCCTTGCCTATATAAAAAGATAGTATTACCATGATGAACCAAGATACTATATCCCACATGGCGCTTGAAAGGAAGTTTATCCCCATAAATTTGTAGAACAGCGCCATAGGGTATATCTGCATAATCCTGGCGTCGTAATAATAGCCTAAAGAGGGATAAAATACGCCGATAGTTATATCGTGCGCAAGCATTTCATAAGAGGTATCATCATCGTAGAATGATGGCGCCATAGGATGCGTGACAAGGTATATGGTAGAGACCAATAGTGTTAGCAAGAATGCTATATATATTATATTGCGTTTGCGTTTACTTATTTTCTTGCTCATACTTGTCGGGCCTTAAATGCTAAATTATGAGAAGCAATGATTTTTATATTTTATTAGAAGGTATACTATTCTATGGTTTGGGCTTTGCTGACTCTCGGCTGCGACTTTGCTTAAACAAGGAAACCCACATTCTTTAAATAATATGCATTTTGCATTGCAGATTGAAAAACTGCTGGGACACAAACACAGGCTTGCTTCAGGCATGCCTGTGTAGTTCAAGCCTTAGGCGTATTATCTCACGCAAGAAGTAGATAATATCTGTAATTTTCACTTTTGTGCGCTTAGAATCGCTGAATCCGACAGGCAGCTCATATATTTTTATACCACGCCTCTGCGCCTTTATGAGTAGTTCTGTATCAAAGAACCAGCCGTCCCCTTTTATGGACTTGATGAAGCCATTGAGGCTGGAGTCCCAGAACTTGAAGCCGCACTGGTGATCGTTTAGCTTTGAGTTCAGTGCTATCTTAACTATGAAATTGTATACTTTACTTGCAACGAGCCTTTTGAACGATCTCTTGGCCTTCAAGCTGCTGTATCTCGATCCTATAACAATTTTATTGCCTTTTTCCACAAGAATTACCGCCTCCTTTATATGCCTAAGGCTGACTGAAAGATCTGCATCAGTATAGCCAATAACTTTTGCATTTATATGCGTGAGCGCCCTCTTGAGTGCTCTGCCCCTGCCAAGTTTCTCCTTTGCTGTAATAAAAATTATGCTGTGTTTCTTTGAGAAGGCTTTTATAAATTCCTTTGATCCATCTGTAGAACCGTCTTCTGCAATTGAGAGCACGCCACCAAGCCGTTTTACCTCTGCATACACCTTGCCCAGGTTCGCGTGCAGGTTATCAATTTCATTGTAGACTGGCAGTATCAAACAAAACTTCTTAACCAAGCTTGCACCTCTTAGATTGGAGATATGCCTTGAATACTTGCACCCGACTTTTTGGTTGATGCACACCGGATTTGCATACAGTTTTTACAGCAACCATACTTTTTGCACCAACAAAGCCCTGTATCCTGCAGTTCATTTTCTTCTGAAATTTAAATCGCACGTTTTCAATTTACGCTTCTAGAATATGTTGAATGATATATTCTTATTTTATTATGGCGTAATATTTTTAGATGAATCAATGCTGCTTGCAATACTTTTCATGACTCTGTCATTATTGGTAGGAGTAAGCATCCTGTCTAGAATCTCTTTTGCAGATACACTTCTTGCGAAATTGGCCTTTGGCTTTCCTACCGGGGTAGTCGTATCAAGCTTCTTGTTACTTGCACTTTATGCACTGAATGGGTACTTTAACAATGTTATATTTTATCTTACTCTTACTCTGCTTGCGGTAATCTCAGTGGCACTTCTATACCCTTTCAAATTCAAAGGATTTGGATTGTATGGGCGCAAAAATAAGGGCAAGGACAAAAATTCTTTTAGAAAAGTTATCGCAGTGTCGCTCATTGTATATGTAATAATTGCGTTTGTACTGCTGAGCTCTATGTACATGGAAAATGGCACCCTATACTGCATAGGCCCTGCTATCTGCTCCGATCTTATGTACCATATAGGCATCGGCAATTCGCTTATCTTCACCTCCTTCCCGCCAAAGTATCTTTTTACTATTAACGCGACAAATGTATTCCCATTCATAAGCGATTTCTATACTGCTGTGCTGATGAACTATGGCATGGGGCTCAATTTATCAGCTATGCTCCCTTACCTTTTATTCTTTTTCTCTGCAGTCGTGGGGGTAGCTTTGCTTACCTATAGGATAACAAAAAGCCCTCTTATTGTGGCCACAACACTGTTCATCTTCTGGTTTGGGAGCGACTACATGATGGGTATTATATTCTACTCACTGGGTAGCGCAAATATAACTATACCTAATGTTTTACCTCCACTAAATATGCTCCTTGGTGAGTATGGAATCAATACATTTGGAATTCATGCTATTCTGGAATCGGCAGAGTTCATAGTGAGTGGCTGGACATCCATAATGTACCAGATGCTCATGCCACAGAGGGATTTTGTGCTCGGTCTGCCAATTGGGATAATGCTTATATATGCAATTTACATTTTCGGTATTGAAAAAGCTAAAATCAACAAAACAGACTTCCTGTTCATAGGGATAATGCTCGGCACGCTTCCGCTGGTCCATCCTGTTACTATGGAAGTAGTTGCTGTTATAGGAGTTTTTGTGCTTGCTTATCTGCTGTTCGACAGGAGCAGGAGGAAAGAGACATTATTAGGATTACTGCTTATCCTAATACCTGCAATCTGCCTGGCAGTACCACAGATTATATACATGACGCAACAGAAGCTTGCCCCTGGGTGGTACAATTTTATCTATGGCAGCTTTATGCCAAATACGGGAAATATTTTTACCTCAGCCTTATACGGGATTTTAAACATCATAGTATATTGGGTTGAGATGGTGGGAATACCCCTCATAATAGCAATAGTAGGCCTAAAGCTAGCCCCAAAAAAAGTCAGGGTATTTTTTGTGCCTTTCTTGATACTCTGGATATTTATAACAGTATATTCAGTGCAGCCTTATTCTTCTGACTCAAACAAGATTTTTGTATATATATTCTTAATGTTAAGCGTAGTAGCGGGCTATCCGCTTGCCTGGCTTTACAGCAGAAAAAATTTGCTGGCCAAGTCACTTGTCGTAATTCTCGTGGCTTCGATAAGCTTGAACTTTATCTTTGTATATGGTTATTGGGCATCAATGCCGCTGCCATGGATAACATCAGCTGCATTTAACGCCACTAATTATATACTGCAGAATACCAGCCAAAATGCAATTTTTGCTGTAAGCAACAATAACTCGCTGCTGCAGATAGTTTCAACTCTTGGGCACCGCCAGACACTTATATCAGTGGAGGATTATGTTGAGATAGATGAATACACTTATCCTCTATCGGAGCTAGACAATTCAAACGCCCAGATATTTAATTATGCAAACTGTTCAACCATAAAAAAGTATAATATCTCATACATATTCTATCAAGAAAGCAACGCAAGTGGAGAAAAAGTGTTTGAAAATGGTAATTTTATACGTGTATATAATACTACCGATGCTCTAAGAAACAGGGTAATAGCAATTTATAAAGTTAACTGTTAAATTAATAGGTATATATAGGATTAATTTCGATGACAGATTTTTTTTAAAATTCAACGTTTTATATTTTTATTGCTGATTTAGGTGTATCTAATTGAGGATTGCAAAAACCAGGAAGCCGTTATTGCTTTTGGCACTTGTCGTTATTGCAGGACTTGCACTTTCTATCTATCTCTACTCAGGACCCTATCTGCTTTATGATGACTCCACTTATATATATCTTGCACACCAGGCATTGCTGGGGAATCGAGGAATCGCGACGGATATGTTTTTTTATGGCTTCCTGAAAATATTACAGCTTGCCCTGTCATTCTACCTATTAGGATATGGAAATGTGCAGGCAATCCTACCGACAACAATAGAATATGTGGCAACTATTATAATTGTATTCTTCTCTGCTATGGAACTGTTCAAGAGGAGGAACTTTTGGTTTGCGGGGGCGGCAGCTTTCATAGCAGCGACAGCACCCTTTGTAG
>JBMFHL010000019.1:0-12069 GCA_049976845.1 Candidatus Micrarchaeia archaeon
GGTACATCCCTGTTACTCCGTCTTCATTATTTGTTATTATTGCATCCCCTGTCCTTGGAGAGAACACCTGTTCGTTTACCCACATAAGGTATTTTGCTTCTGCTTGTGCCTCAAGTGTCTGCGGAACATGCAAGTTCATTTCGTCTCCGTCGAAGTCTGCGCCATAAGGGTGAGTGGCGTCGAAATTTACCCTGAAGGTCTTGCCAGGCATAACCCTAGCTCTGTGGGCCATTATTGAAATCCTGTGAAGCGAAGGCTGCCTGTTGAATAGGACAATATCGCCATCCATAAGCTGCCGCTCTAGTATATCCCCTACAGCGATTGACTTTACTGCTTCTTCCCTTGCGGTGTCTACTATGCGGTGCCTTTTGCCATCCCTTGATATTATGCCAATCACTGTTGGATACTCTGATCTTGATACAAGTTCCTTTGCTTTGCTGATATTCCATTCTGTTACATAAAATGGCACTGTAAGCTTCTTTGCTATTTCAATTGGCACGCCAACCTCGTCTATGTCTATATAAGGGTCTACAGAGATTACGGTTCTTGCTGAGAAGTTCACCCTTTTGCCGCTAAGATTATATCTGAACCTTCCTTCTTTACCCTTTAGCCTTTGGGCCAGTGTTTTAAGCGCTCTGCCGCTCCTGTGCCTTGCTGGCGGTATGCCAGGTGCTTCATTGTTGAAATACGTCGTAATATTGTACTGCAGCAGCTCCCAGAGGTCGTCTATTATTATCTGCGGCGCTCCGGCATTTATATTCTGCTCTAGCCTCTGATTTATACGCATGATATCGACAAGCTTGTGTGTAAGATCATCTTCGCTCCTCTCTCCTGATTCGAGCGTTATTGAAGGCCTCACATTTACCGGGGGAACAAGAAGGGATGTTAGTATGAGCCATTCTGGTCTGCTTGTACTTGGATCTATTCCAAGCAGCTTCAAATCATCGTCACTGATTTTGCTCAGTCTTTCCCTTATCTCATCAGGCTTCAGCCTTCTATCCCCTATGTAGAAGTATGTTGGCGCCTCAAATTTTACCTTTTGCTGTACTGCACCGCAGTGCGGGCATTTCTTTATGCTTCTAAGCTTTTTCATGATCTGGTTTTTATCATTTACCTTGTCGCTTTCGCTTTCGAATATTTCATCGCTTCCGACTATTACCTCCTTGAGATCTTCGCGAACATCGCTTATCTGCTCTTCGTTGAGAAGCACCCTTCCGCATTCCTGACACGTAGACTGCAGCAGCATGTAGATTATTTTTGAGAATTCCGAGTGTATAACAGGCCTTATAAGCTCAATGTGGCCAAAGTGGCCTGGACAGATCTTAGCCCTAGCTCCGCATGTTTTGCAGACAAGCCCAGGGTCTATTACACCTAGCCTCTGATCTAGCAAACCGCCATCTATAGGGTAGCCATCCTCGTTGTATGTATCTGGAACTGTAAGCTTGGCTACGCTGAGCCTCTTTATCTGCTCTGGTGAGAGCACACCAAATTTTATATAATCTATCAATTCTGCTTGCATTAATATCACTCCTTCATCTTTATCTTTGGGAATATGTGCAGAGATTTTATCTCGTCAAGAAGCAACTTGAAGGCATAGCTTATTTCCACTTGCTCTAGATTGTTGCTGCCACATATAGGGCATATGTCGATTTTCTTTATATAATCGTGGTAGCCTATATTGCCGCATTCCTTGCATATCAGCACAGTTGCCTTGTCGCTCTGCTCCAGAAGCCTCTCCTTTAGCAGGAGGCTTGCACCATATCCTACAAGTACATCCCTTTCCATCTCTCCGAATCTCAAGCCACCCTGCCTCGCTTTTCCTTCAGTTGGCTGATGGGTAAGTATCTGCACTGGACCGCGGCTCCTCACCTGCAATTTATTGCTTACCATGTGGTAGAGCCTGTTGTAATAGGAAATTCCTATGAATAGCTTAGATTTGAAAGGCTCGCCGGTTATGCCGTCATAAAGTACCTCTTCGCCATATTTTGCAAAGCCATGGCTTTCTACAATTTTTGAATACTCATTTATTCTGTCACTGCCTTTCTCGGCAAATGGCGTGCCGTCTATCTGCCTGCCATTCATTGCTGCAGCTTTTCCAGCAAGCTCCTCAAGCAAATGCCCAAAGGTAAGCCTTGAAGGTATACTGTGTGGATTAAGCAACAGATCAGGCACAATGCCGTCTTTTGTAAAAGGCATGTCTTCTTGAGGCACAAGCATTGCTATTACCCCTTTCTGACCGTGCCTGCTTGCAAATTTGTCTCCTATTTCAGGTATTCTTAAGCTTCTTATCCTCACTTTGACGACTTTTGTTGCTCCTGTTGTTTCTGTGAAGACAACACTGTCAACTACACCATGTTCGCCTGCCTTGAGCGATGTTGAATCATCCCTTATCTTTTCTTCTAGACCTGTGGCACCAATGTTTTCTTCGAGGAATCTTGGAGGTGCGATCTTGCCAATTAATACGTCACCTTCATTTACAGGCATCTCTGGCTCTATTATACCGTCGTCGCTCAGCTTTGAATAAGCAGATTCGCCAAGGTAGCCCTCAGCTGTTGCAGGAGGCAACTTGAATGTATCTTTTTGCCCTCCAGGATACCTTCTCTCTTCATCAGAATATGTTTTGTAAAACATGCTCCTGCCAAGGCCCCTGTCAACGGCAGCCTTGTTTACTACTATTGCGTCGGCCATATTATAGCCGTAGTATGTTGATAATGCCACTATAAAATTCTGTCCGCTTGGGTGCGTACTTATGTTCGCCATCTTGTATGGCGCCGTAGTTACAAGCGGCACTTGAGGGTAGAAAAGTATGTATGATCTGGAGTCAAATCTCAAGTTGAAATTTGTTGCATAAAGGCCTTCCCCCTGCTTAATGAAATTGGCGCTCATTGCATGCCTTGCAGCGCTGTTGTGCTCTTGGTACGGGCTTGAGCCTATTGTAAAACCGAAGATCGAATCTATATCCACTTCCAAGTGGGTTGTATCCTCTTTTATTTCGTTCTCGTAGAATGCAACAAGTGCATTTTCTTCTTCCTCTGCATCTAGATATTCTATTATGCCATGCCTCAGCAGGTAGTTGAAATCTATCTCTTTCTTCTTTACCTTTTCCAAGATGTCGCTTGTGAGCTTTGACTTGCCATTTTCTACTATTATATACGGCTTCCTCACCCTCCCTACATCTGAATTGACATGCACTGCATTTACATTGCTAACGTATGCTACGTTTATCTCTCCGGAGATTAGCCCATTCCTCCTTGCATTCCTTATCTCTTGTGCTAGCTTCTCCCCGTCTTCAACATAGCCGATTATTCTGCCGTTGAGGTAAACATGACATTTTTCATCTAGTTTTTTTGCCAAGCAAACACCACTTAATCCTCTTTTATGCTCCCTATTTCCTTAAGTTTCTCTTCTGTAAATTTCTCGTCTGCACCTGTAGTTACCTTTGACATTATTGCAAGGTATTTGGTGAGTCCTACCTCCTGCCCTTCAGGGGATTCTGAGGGGCAGATCTTACCCCACTGCGTACCATGAACATCCCTTGCCCTAAAGTGTGGGTGCTTCTTCGCAAGAGGCGATTTTATACGCCTGAGATGCGCATACGTGCTCACCATATTTGTCCTGTCAAGCACTTGGGAAACGCCAGTCTGGCCTGCAACCCATGTGCCAGTTCCCATTGCATAAAGTATTTTTTCTGTAAGCGTGTCAGGGCTTATTATTGTCTGTATGCTCATCCTTCTGCCCCTTGCGCTTGTTCTTTCTATTTGATATTTGACATCTTTTACGAAGAACTTGAATGCGTATGCAAAGAGCTCCTCCATCAGCTCGCCAGCAAGCTTTATCCTCTTGTTTGCATAATGGTCTTTGTCGTCTTGCTTCAGGTATTTGTTTGCTACGAGCGATGCCCTCTTTGTTGCTTCTATTAAGTATTTCGCCTTTGCCTGCCTGTCCTCTAGGGTTATTCCTATGTGAGGCAATAGGTATGTGTCTATCTGCGTTTCGGCTCTCTTCTTCTGATATTCTTGGGCCTGGCCTGGTGCAGAATTCTTTCCTATTTCAAGCATTGCTTCGGATGGTCCAAGCTCTTTCGCATTGCTTATTTCTATGTTATATAGTATATCATTTTTTACAACAGGCATTGATTCTACCGCCTTCAATATTTCTTGCACTGTCATGCCCAAAGCCCTTAAAAGCAGTATCAGATCTATGTTCTTCGGGGCAGTAGGGAAGTTTACGTTAAATAAACCTTTTTGGTTCCTTGTGACAGCGCAACGCGCCCTAAAGCCGCTAGAAGTAGAAAATACTTTGCTTGTTACTTCAGCGCCGCCTTTCTCCTTTGTTGTCATTATTCTGTTTGGCGCAAGATCTTCTAATCCTATTAGCACTCTCTCTGTGCCTTTTATTATGAAATAACCTCCAGGATCATTAGGATCCTCTCCGCTCTTGAGGAGTTGGCCCTTTGGCATGTTTCTCATGTGACAGATGTTGCTCCTCAGCATTATCGGAAGCTCGCCTATAAACACTTCGCCATAAGAAGCCTGCTTTTCTATGCCTCTTATCACTGGCACAAATTCGAGAAATATTGGCGCTGCATAAGTTAGATTCCTCAATCTTGCCTCATTCGGCATTATGTTCCTTCTTGAGCTGTCAGCCTCTATTATTGAAGGCTTGTCAAGCCTGAGCTTGCCCAGCTTTAGGGAAAAATCTTCCACATTTGGCTGTATTATACCTTGCTTTGCTATCACGCGCTGGATTCCAAAATCTAGGAAACGGTTGAAGCTTTCTATCTGCTGCTGCACCAGAGAAACTGAGCTCAAGTACGATTCAAGTAGTTCATTAGCCATAAAGACCACTAACCTTTTACGACAAGTCTGTAGTATGCATACTTAGTTTTTGACTGGTAAGGTGGGTCTTCTCTATATATCCTCAATATCTGTCCGGATTTTGCCCCGAGCTTTTTTGCTTGCGGATCACTCTCGAATATCTTCGGCAATTCCTCCTTTGTGATCTTCAGGGCTTCTAAAACCTTCTTGGTCTCCGCATCAGTGAGTATCTCATGCACCGGGACTAATAAATGTTCTCTCTTTGCTACCAAGCATCCACCTAAAATGAGCTCTAGCTAGCTAACTATACACTATCCTACAGGTCTTATTAATATTATATAAAAAGGTTTATATATATTTTTCTATTCTTTGGTAATGCCAGTATTACTCGCAATTGATTGGCTGGGCATTTTTTGAGACGATTGCCTATTGATAATAGGGGAGGTATTTATCGTTGCCTTCATTTAACACGTTCTGCCTCTGCATGCCTTTAAGTACGTCTTTATCTTTATCTATTTTCTCTGAAGATGCTCTTACTATCTCGCTTATTGAATTTTTCAATGAATTTTTCCTCACTTTTTCGTTGTATGTATCATCTGGAAGGTATTCACAGGCTTTCTGTATGTAATCGATTGCTTCTGAAACGCTTAGCGAATTTAATGCATTGAGGAATTCCCATTTTATCATTGTACTCTTAAGCAGTTTTTCGGCCCCTTTGTCTAGCGACATTGACCAGAGAAACTTTTTTATTATTTTATTCATTTCTTCAAAGTCTGAAACTGCCATCCATGTGTTCAATATGTTTAAGATGCTTACCTCTGGAGGCTTATTGCCCTCTTGCAGATCTATAGGCATTTCATCATCTTCGTCTATGTTATTAATTACTCTGTAATTTATGTTTATATTCTCTATATATTCTGTTACCGCCTCATTTATTGCCTCTAGCATTGCATGCAGTAGCAGTAATTTTGAGAGCGCTTCATTATTTGGATCTGTCTTTATGCCTGCTTCGCCAAGTGAATTTATCGCATTTTGCATATCCTTTGGGCTTATTATATACTCAATTTCATCCCTTCTAAGCTCCGCTTCCTGTACGCCTTTGCCGCTGCATTTAGGATAAGTAAAGTCAGACAGGCTATTTAACGCAGTATCTACTATTTTTTTCAGCTCGCTTATATTGGATTTTTTTGCTTCCATTTAGACATATCAATTTCTGAATAAAAATATTTATACCTTGCGTAGATTTGCATACTACGCAGCACTGGCGATTTATAGATAAATGCATTGGTTAATAATAATTTTCCCAACTAAATAATTTTATGCTTGTTATTGGGATAGAAAGCAGCGCACATACGTTTGGTGTAGGCATAGTGAAGGATGGAGAGATTATAGCAAATGAGAAAAGAACTTATGATGTAGGCAGTGGCGGCATGATACCGGCGAAGGTTGCAGAGTTCCATATTGAGAACGCCAATGAAATTATAGGAAGGGCAATTAAAAAAGCAGGCATTGAAATCAATGAGATTGAAGGAGTAGGTTACACAAAAGGCCCTGGATTGGGCCCCTGCCTGCAGGTTGGCGAACTTGCAGCTAAGACAATTGCAGAGAGGCTTGATATTGATATAGTGCCAGTTAACCACGGGGTTGCTCATGTTGAAATAGCTAAACATTATGCAAAACTGAAAGACCCTGTTGCACTTTATGTAAGCGGGGGAAACTCACAGATACTTAAAATTGAAGAGAACCCTTTCAAGCACTACCGTGTACTTGGAGAGACGTTGGACATAGGCATTGGAAACATGCTTGACACATTCGCAAGAAGAGTCGGGCTTATGCCCGCATGGGGCTCAAGTGTAGCAAAAGCTGCGATTGGCGGAAGGTACCTTGAACTGCCATATACTGTCAAAGGTATGGATTTTTCCTTTACGGGCTTGCTAACAAGATCAATAGAACTTGCGCAGGAGAAGAGAATTGGACTTAAAGATTTGTGTTATTCTTTGCAAGAGACAGCTTTCAGTATGGTATGCGAAGCTACTGAGAGGGCGGTACTTCTCACCAAAAGCAAGGAGCTTTGCGTTTGTGGAGGGGTGGCTCAGAGTGATAGATTAAAAGAAATGCTCGCAATCATCGCTAAGGAGCATCACATCAAGTTTGGCTTTGCCCCAAATGAATTCAACGCGGATAATGGGGGTATGATTGCGTTCGTGGCTGAAGGCTTACTTAAAAAAGGTTATAAAGAAAGTGTGCCAAATTGCGGCATAGAGCAGAGGTATAGAATTGACAGGGCAATACTCGCATGATGGTAAAATGATTATAGATGAAGGGGCAGAAGCAAAGATATACGAAGAAAGGGTTTTTGGAGAAAGGGTAATAGTCAAATTTAGGCTAAAGAAGAGATATAGAGAAAAGGAGCTTGATGAATCGATAAGATTGAGCAGGACCAGAATAGAAGCAAAGATGCTTTACAAAGCGCAGCTTGCAGGAATAGATTCGCCACGGCTTATTGCCCTAGGGAAATACAGTATATACATGAGCTATCTAAAAGGCAAACTGCTTAGAGACTGCAAAGCCACAGGCGCATTGCCAGAGAGGATTGGCAGCATGCTTGCAAGAATGCACAATGCAGATATCTCCCATGGAGATTTTACTACTGCAAATATAATGGTAATTGGCGGAAGGCCTTTTGTAATAGATTTCGGACTTGCACATATGACTAAGAGCATAGAAGACAAAGCGATAGACTTGCTGCTAATAAAGAGATCTGCAGGGAACAGTTTTTACAAGCGGCTTGAGCTTGCATACATGAGCAAGGCTAAGCAAGGCAAGGAAATAACAAGAAGGCTTGCAGACATAGAAAAGAGGGGAAGGTACCAAATACGTACTATAGCCCCAGTATGAATCTAGCTACAACTTGCCTACTCTTCTCTTCTGCGCTCTTTTTATCCTCTTTCTTTTTTTCTTAACCCACTTCCAGCGCATTCTGCCTTTTTTCTTCCATTTTCTAGGTATACTTCCCAAATAAACACCGATGATTTCAACTTTAGATTTGGAATATAAGATTTTTATATATTGGCAGTCAAAGTAGTTTAGGTGCTTATATGCATAAAGGCATAGCTGCGTATATTGTTATAGGTATTATATTAGTTGTCGTGTTACTTTTTTGGCATTTTGACTTTAGTGTCGGGCATGCACTTACAACCACTACAAGCTTGAGAACTACCACCACTTTGAATACTACCACAATACCTGTAACCACAGTATTAAACACCACTACGACAAGCATACCTCCTATAGGCAGCTGCATTTCGCCAAACAAAACGGTAAGCTTATTGAACGGCAACTTTTCAACTGGGACCTATGAATATTGGAATACTTCTGGATATGGATTTGGCAATTTGCCATTAAACATAACCTGGGCAGATAACAACAACTGCTATTACAACACCACTTGGCTAAATTACAATGGCAATTTCTTTGCTACTACTTACCACTGCGGCATAATGGTCCAGACAGGAAACTTGACTTCAATGCCTTTCAAAGTTGTGCTGCCTTATCTGAACTTCAAGATTATATCGCCTTACAATAATGAACTTTATATAGAGGTAATGAAGAACGGCAAGCCTGTAATAATAAGTCATTATAACACGTATAATGCGGCGGGGAACATACACGCTACGAGCAATTTTGAGAATGCAAGCATTCCGTTGGCAATGTTTATGTGCCAGAACGTTAGCGTAAGGATAGTTGCAGGTGTCGCTGGCAATTTGGTCAATAGGCTGCAGTACATAGCAGTAGGGGACTTTTACCAGAGTGTAACTCCTATTTCAACGCCAGGCATAATTGTTAACCAGACGATAATTTGAGCGTTGTTGGTGAAGTATTTGATAAAGCTTTATAATACGCTTGGGCGTAAGCTAGATGAATTTAGGAGCATTGCTGACAAAGAGGTTGGCTTATACACATGTGGGCCTACAGTCTACTGGTATGCGCATATAGGCAACATGCGCACATATGTCCAGGAAGATATTCTCAAGCGCGTGCTTATTCACAATGGATATAACGTAAAGCACGTTATGAACATAACCGATGTGGGTCACCTTGTAGGAGATTCGAGCATAGGAGAAGATAAAATAAAGCTTGAGGCTAGGAAAGAGCAAAAAAGCGCGTATGATGTCGCTAATTTTTACACTGGCGCATTCGTTGAGGATTTAAAGAGGCTTAACATTTTATTGCCTGACATAATGCCAAAAGCAACTGCACATGTCAACGAGATGCTTTCTCTAATAAAGAGACTTGATGAGAAGGGGTATCTTTACAAGGTTAATACAGGCATGTATTTTGACACCTCGAAGTTCAAGAATTATGGAGAGCTTACAGGAATGAGCTTCGAGCAACTGAATAAAAATCTCAAAGCAGGGGCCAGAGTAGAGAGGGCTGCTGGCATAAAGAACATTACAGACTTTGCAGTATGGAGGTTTGGAAAATCTGACGAAAAGGAAATGATCTGGGATTCGGAATGGGGTAGAGGGTTTCCAGGATGGCATATAGAATGCAGCGCAATGAGCATGAAGTATCTTGGGGAACATTTCGACATACATTGTGGAGGCATAGACCATATACCAATACACCATACAAATGAGATTGCACAGTCTGAAGCAGCAACAGGTAAGAAATTTGTCAATTACTGGCTGCACGTCGCCTTCCTCACAGTTGACGGAAAGAAAATGGCGAAATCGCTTGGAAATGTTTACACTGTACAAGATTTGATTGACAAAGGGTATTCCCCAATAGGGCTTAGGTATTTCCTAATGTCAAGCCACTACAGAAATGATCAAAACTTTACTTTTGAGGCGCTTAAAAACGCAGAAAACACAGTTTATAGCATATACTCCTTTTTGGCAAGCCTTGGAGATGCGGGTGATGGGAGTAATAAATTAGAAATGCCTGTAGTCGGAGAATTGGAAAATTATCATAGGAGATTTTTTGAAGAGCTGGATAATGACCTAAATATGCCTAATGCACTTGCGGTAATGCACTCGCTAATAAGTTTTGAGAACAAAAGGATTGAAAATAAGCTCGTTAGCAATGAGGAGGCAAAAAAAGTAACTGAGATAATGCTTGATTTTGATTCTGTACTTGGAATGGATTTCAAATCAAACCTTAAAGGCATAGAGCTCCCGAAAGAAGTAAAGGAGCTTATAGATGAGAGGGAAAAGGCTAGAAAGGAGAGAAATTTTAAGAGAGCTGATGAAATAAGAAAGATTATAGAAGAGAGGTATGGTATAACTCTGGAGGACTCAGAAAGAGGGGTTATTGCGAAGAAGAAGGGCTAGCTTCGGATTCAGAAGGAGTTTTTGGCTCACTGCTTTCCACTTCTTTTATGGCATCGTTGCTTGAGTCAATTGTGTCTTTGCTATCTAAAACTTGCCTGCCTCCGCGCTTCTGCTGTTTGCTTGTCCTTGCATTGGCAAAAAGTATGTCTACATCCTCGTTTGCACTCGACTCGGTCCAGGATTTTATATAAGAGGCAATGTTGCGGAGGGGCTTAGAATACCTGTCGGTAAGCGAATATGCGTTATTCTCATGCTTCAACAATCCTATCGAAACCCCAAAATCTAGGTATCTTTTCCATGTTGCAAGAGGAAGCTCGCTGCCACAATCTTTCAGCCTGAGCTCGCCCTTCTGCTTTACTGCGACGAGTGCCTTGGCGAATCTATAGGCTTTTGTCTCGTTATCAAAGTATATTTTTGCAACATCTTTGACATTTGGGTTCTTCATTTTTTCCTTAAGCGGCGCATCTTCAAATTCCCAGTATTTGATTGCCATCTAATCACTAATTTGGTGCAGCATTAATCGTGTAATATTATTAGCAGATATTAAATTATAAGATTGTATGTTGCAGGGCACTGTGGCACATTAGATTGAAGACTTGTATATGAGCACTATAATGTCTCCGTCTCTGACAATATGACTTCCTCCTACTTTTTGATTTGCAAATTTTACGCTTGGACCAGTAACAAAAGCATGCTTGAACCCCCTTGCAGCGCTAGAGTGCACTTTCTCTGCAATATCGGATATGGAACTACCTTCCCTTACTATCATAGGCTCAGGTGTTATTGAATTTGCCCTTGGCTTAAGGTAAATTCTTATCAGTTTTAGGCTTCTGAATATTTCTTCCTTCAAAAGCTCTAGATTCTCTTCGTTGAGGGCACTTATTGGTATTACTTTGAGCCCCGTAGCAGATTCAAGCTTCTCTTTTGCCTTCTTGTAATTTGGATTCAAATCTATTTTATTAAGTGCGACTATGCCATTTATATAAATTATATTCTCGGAAACCGCATCTATCAGCTCGTCGACACTTGTATCTCCGAAGAATTTGACTGTTGCATTGTAAACCTTAAACTCCTCCAAAATTTTTTCCACCTCGTATCTCTCTGGTATGCTGTGACCGTTTGAGATTATGCTTATGCCCCCTTTGCTCTCGTCTTCTATCCTTATCTTAGGTCCCTCCGGGCTTATTTTTATCCCAAGCATCGAGAGTTCATTTAATATTGATTCTAGCTGCTCGCAATGTTCTGCATCTATTACCAAAAGAACTAGATCTGCAACTTTTATTGCGCTTGCAATCTTTGCTCCTTCGCCTTTGCCTGTATGTGCACCCTCTATTAATCCTGGGATGTCAAACAGCTGTATTTCTGCGTCTTTGAACTTCATCATGCCCGGTATTAGATCTACTGTGGTGAATGCATAATTCGCAACCTTCGACTCTGCATCTGTCATTGCTTGCAATATCGAAGATTTTCCTGAATTTGGAAATCCGACTAATGCGACTGTTGCATCGCCTGATTTTTTAACAGAGAAGCCTGTGCCATGGCTATGACTACTTGTATTTATTGCCTTATTTACTCTAGAAATCTTCGCTCTCAATATACTAAGATGCTTGTTTGTTGCTTTGTTATATTTTGTATGAGAGTACTCTGCCTTTAGCTCTTCAAGCTTTTTCTGCAGGTTGCGTTTATCAGGCATTAACATCACTTGGTATCTGACGTTTATATGTGTTTATTTTGCACATATTTTGTATATTTAAGTAGATAAATGTTTACTACTTATATTGATTTTTAGTATATAACTTAAATACCTGAGTTAGATATATTTAAAATGTTTTTGGAAGTGAATAAAATGGCAAAGAAAGCAAAGGGAAAGAAGAGGAAGAAATAAGGTTTTTTTGATTTTTTCTTTTTTCCTTTTTTTC
>JBMFHL010000020.1:0-11866 GCA_049976845.1 Candidatus Micrarchaeia archaeon
CGCCGTTTTTTAGTATCACTACAGATGCGCCAAATATGTCGGCGTGAAAAAACAAGTCATCATCATTAAAATATTTTGAATTTATGGCGTCGTTTTGCACGGCGTCTTTTCCGCCTATTGCAAGCATGCCTGTGCTTGTGAAAAACCAGTGGAACTTCTCATACCACTCCTTCTTTCTTATCTTGCTTATCTGCACTGCACGCTCATTGCTGGCAGACCTTTCTTTAGTCTCGAGTTCCTTCTCAAGCTGCTTTATTGCTTCTGCTGCACCTTGAATTTTTTTCTTCGCCTGCTTAGATTTCAAGAAATAATCGCTGGCGTTCTCCTGCGCAGATTTTGTAAAATCTAGATCTAATTCAGTCTCCATAACCATTATATTAAAATTCCTATTATCAATGATATTATGTAACCCATTGCACCTATTACCAATGTGCCCAACAGCACTATCTTTATTGTCCTCCTGAACTCACTCATGCCTGGCTTATAGCTCACGCTCAGGACATGCTTTGAGCTCTCAAAAAATTGCTTTATCTTTGGAATGCTGAATGGATTAGATATGTTCATTGTATTTGCCTCTGCATAAGTATATGCAACCTTTAATTTTTATAAGTTATTTATTGGTATCTTTCCTTTCTTCAAACATCTCGTCAAGATCTATGTCTTCTTGCTCCTCTATCTTCTTTTTTATGCCGTATTCTGTATATTCTGCAAATTCGACGCCGCCCATTACTACCATTACCTTTATTGCGCTCTTCTGCATAGATGGGTCTATCCTTGCGCCCCATTTAAGCATGGCGTCGTCGCTTATCCTGCTTGCAACTTCCTGAAAAATAGACTCTGCCTCCCTTAGCGTGAGATCTTCTCCGCCCACTATGTTTACCAGCGCCCTCTTTGCCGTAGACAAATCAACATCAAGAAGAGGGCTCCTGAGCGTATTTTCTATGGCAACCATCGCCCTGTCCTTAGATTGCGTTGAATTGGCCTCGCCCACGCCGATGACTGCATATCCTGAATCCTTGAGCACGCTTCTCAAATCGGCAAAGTCAAGGTTGACCATGCCCGGCTTTGTTACCATCTCTATTATGCCTTTAGTTGCATTTGCCAGCACCTCGTCGCTTACCCTAAAAGCCATATTAAGTGGCAGGTCTGGAGCAACAGAGAGGAGCTTGTCGTTAGGTATTATTATTGTTGTATCCGTTACCCTCTTCAGCCTGGCTAGGCCCTCGAGTGCATTTTTCATCCTGAGCTTGCCTTCGCTAGAGAAAGGTAATGTCACTATTGCGATGCTGAGGGCCCCTAATTCTTTTGCTTCGTGCGCTATTATTGGAGCCGATCCTGTGCCTGTGCCGCCGCCTAGACCGCATGTAAGAAATATCAGCTGTGAATCGCTGAGGATGTGCTTAATCTCGTCCTTGCTCTCCACAGCAGCTTCCTCGCCTACTTTTGGATCGCTGCCTGCGCCTAAACCTCTTGTTACCTTTTTCCCCAATAGAATCTTCCTTGTTGACTTTGTTTTTGCAAGATGCGGAGCATCTGTATTTGCTGCTACGAGCGTAGCTCCTTCTATATTTATTTCTGCCATTCTTGTTATCGTATTAGAGCCGCTGCCGCCTGCGCCAACAACATATATTTTCGGCTTAGCTGATTCTATAAATCTCAACAACTCTTCATCGTCTGGAGAGACGCTGCTAATATCAACCATAGTATTACCCTAGTCGCCTTAGTCTTCAATTATTATTACATAAAAAGAGATATAAAGCTAATTGGACAATTGAATAGATAAGCGTAGATGATAAAATGGGAAAAAAAGAGATGCTAAGTAAGATAGTGAAAGATGTCAAGCTCAGCAAGGACATGAAAGTCAAGGATCTTCTTGATAGCATGGACGAAATAGGGGGATTTTCTGCACAGCACATGATAACAGGTGCAAAGATAGTAAAGGATATGCTTGAGAACAAGGATTCGTTCAACTTCTTCTCTTTCCCCGCTGATATAATAGCAACAGGGCTTAGAGGAATGATAGCTGATTCTGTAAAGTATTTTGACGCAATAATGACTACTGGAGGCACGTTGGACCATGATCTCGCCAAAGCGCACGGGGGCAAATATAGCATTGGCAGCTTTGATGTTGACGATACCGAGCTGCACAAGCTTAACATATACAGGCTTGGGAATCTTTACATAGAGAGAGACGAGTATGGACTTGCAGTAGAGGAATATTTCACTGAAATAATGAATGACATATACAAATCTCCTGATTATAAAATAGAATACAGTGCAAGCGAGCTTATATACGAATTCGGAAAGAGGATTAAGGATGAGCACTCAATATTAAGACAAGCATATTTAAACAATGTGAAGGTTTACTGCCCCGGGATTTTGGATGGCGCCTTCGGCACCCAGCTCAGCCTCTTTGCACAGGACCACAACTTCAAGCTAAACCTCATAAAAGACGAGCTTGAGCTTAGCAATATCGCCTTTGACAACAAGGTGACAGGAGCATTGATGGTAGGCGGAGGCATAAGCAAGCACCATGTCATATGGTGGAACCAGTTTAAGGGCGGATTAGACTACGCTGTTTACATAACGACTGCAAGCCAGTACGATGGCAGCCTTTCTGGAGCAAGACTCACGGAAGCGGTTTCGTGGGGCAAAGTTAAAGAGAAGGCAAAATATGTTACTATAGACGGAGATGCTACAATAATATTGCCCATAATATTCTCTTACCTTAACCTTGTCTAGCTGCTTTACTTTTACGCTTTTTTATTTCTTCAGGAAAAGCTGGGCGTTGTGCTTATAGAAGAGCAGGTATGTCACTATTATGAAGTCCACTATTATTGCAATGTGCATTATGGTGCAATATACGCATATGGACTTTACCACAAACAGCTCCAAGAAGACCAGGTAGGGAACAAGTGCAAGCCCAAAAAAACGCCATACGAAAAGGACCCTTAATGACTTGATAGAGACCTTATCGCTTGCGAAGCTTACTAATATTACTAAAAGCAGGTTTATTATAAACCATACCGCTGCAAGTGCATCTAGAGGGACACCATAGATATTTGCATAGCTGCTGCCCAATACTTTATAACAATCGAGTACAACACCTGTACTCTGCTGATTGCCTAAAGTGCAGAACGGCAGAGGTTGATGCATTATATCATAGAGATAAAGGACTGTCATTGATGACCAGATGCCAAAGAGTGACATTACTATTAGAATAAAGAATTTAAGATAGCTAAAGCGCATTAGTTCACCGAGCAGAAACCTGAACTTTGCAGACTGTATTTATATTTTACTGCGCAAGTATTAAAATATTGTGCAGGAGAGGATATTGAGCTGCTGGTGAGTTTTTGCAGGAAAGACCCAATATTGTATTTATATTGACGGATACGCTTAGGGCCGATTTCCTAGATGTTTACAATGGCAGGGTTAAAACAAAGGTAATAAGAGAGATTGCTAAAAAAAGTACAATATACAAAAATGCAATTGCCCCTGGCACTTATACTGTGCCCTCGCATGTTTCTTTATTCTTAAACAAGCGCGTCAGGAGCATTAAAAGCCTTACTAAAGACCCGATGAAATATAGCGACAAAAACACCGACCCATTTCTTAAAAAATCAGTTTACATAAACAAGAATGAGCTTACGCTTGCAAGGCACCTTGGCATGCTGGGCTATGACACTGCATTATTTTCAAACAACCCGTTCCTTTCCCAATCTACTGGACTTGGCGAGGGATTTTCACACATAGAAAACCTGTGGTTCAAGGACAAGATAGATAAGAATAGAAGATCTGTTAAATTAGTGCTTGAACTTATAGAGAATGAGAAGATAAAAAGAAGCCTTGTGCAACTTACTTACCTGATTTCAAGGGTATTGCCGCAGAGGAGACTTGACAAGCTATACCTGGACATGCGGATTAGATTAAACAAGCATTTCTCAGAAGAATATGGATTCTACGACCTTGATAAAGGGATTTCTAAGACTACTGAGAGTATAAAAAAATATGTGAGAGGCGATGATTCAAAGCGCCCAAAATTTATTTTTGTAAACTATATGGAGCCACACGAAGGATACCCAACAAATTTGGTTAAGGAAGGATACGTTGAGCAGGACAAATGGCTCTATTTAAGCGGCCTTGCAGGAAGCAACGCCAGAGAGGGATTGGATGCTATAAAGGGCGCCTACTCGAAGAGGATAGAATACATGGACAAGAAGCTAGGATCTTTTATAGATATGCTGAAAAGGGAGGGAGTATTAGACAATGCAATAATTATAATTGCCAGCGACCATGGGCAAGCTTTCATGGAGCATGGGGTTATGTACCATAATATGTTTCCTTATAATGAAATTGCAAATGTGCCGCTTATAACGTCGCGCTTCGTTTCCGGAAAGCAGATAGATACCAGTGAAATCGTAGAAAATCCGGTGAGTACAAGGGCATTACATGAATCTATATTAAATGTTGCCTATGGCAAAAATGATGTGATAGATGGCACCCTACGAAGAGACAACTTTATCTTCTCAGACCATATAGGGATAACAGAGGTATGGGACAAGTGCCTGCTTGAAAAGCTTAAATACCGCTCTGAATCTGTAAAGAAAATATACAATGTAAAGAAGTACCACAATACTCAGGCCACTGCAGTGTATTACAAGGATTATAAGCTTATACATTACTTTGGCAGAGGCATTAAAGACCAATTATTTGACCTCTCTGAGTCAGGTGAAGAGGAGGATGTAACAGATAGTAATAGGAGCATTGCCTACGAGATGCTAAATGCTTCAAAAAGGTATAGCTAGCTTATAGCTGCTTCTACCCTTTTTACATATGCCTGACCGCATATTTTTACAGGAGTATTATTGTCCATTCCACAAATTTCCGCGGTAACTATATTTGCTTCTCCTATTATCTCTTGGGCAACGGATGAATTTGATTCGCTTAGTTGACTTATTATTTGGGTCCAATTCAAATTTTCTATTATGCTGGGGCCTAATTCAGATCCGGCACCTTTTTGTATTGAATTATTATTGTAGTCTATGATAGGTATATTCTCACTCGGATCAAATTTTGACAGTATTGCATTTTCAAGACTATTTGGCTGCTGAAGTACAGGATACGATCCGTTCACCTCCTTGTTGGTATATAGTTCTACTGGAATAAAATTAATGTACTTGCTTTCATAAGTAGAATTGTAAAAAGTGAATGTAGGCAGATTTGGTGGAAAATCTGTAGGAGATGAAGTCATGTATTTTAGCCCTGTGAAATTGCCAAACCTTAAAAGTGCTAAAATAAGGCTCCACCTCTCGACAGCACAATAAGGGCAGAAATTTGCACCTATATATACTATTGTTGGCTTGCTGCCAATATTTAGTGCAGGTGCGATGACTTTTTGGGGAAAATTGCTAGAATCACCTATACCGATGAGGCTAAAGGTATTGTTGCTGAGATGCAATGCGTTTATCACGCTTGAATTAACAAGCACATTGTCAAGCAGTGACAGACTGCTTGTAGCAGCACTTGCGCCTTGAATGTATGCCAATATTATTAGCCCCGCAGCAACCACTATTGTCAATAAAACATATGCATATAGCTTATCCATCCAATCATTGCTTAGTTATTTTAGATAGAACGAATTTATATTTATATAAGAATCAATAATATATTCTAGATTTTTCTGAATAGGTCATACACTGTTATTATTCCTATTATTCTGCTCTTTTCTGAAACAAGGACGGCACCCCACGCCTCCAGCATCGTTTTTATCATGGAGATTTTTACATTTTTATCTACTTGGGGAAGTGCCACTTCCATCACCTCGCTTATGCTCGTGCTTCTTGCCTTTCTCGGATTGCTTATATATTCAAGAAGATTTTTCTGGTATATCGTGCCTACAACATTCATGCGCTGATTTATCACAGGAAGCTGCGAGAAGTCGTTGGAGCTCATTATCTTAATCGCCTTGCTCATCTTATCTTCAGGTCTCACGTAGATTATTTTCTTGTGCATAAGATCATTCGCACTGACAGAGCTTATTGTATTGGCATTGTCGCCTAGATCGTTTAAAGTTGTCACTATTTTTAGTATCATAGAATAGCTAGGATTTAATTTTTCTATGTCTCTTTCAATTCTTGCTATTGTGCTTTGGCTTACTCCGACGTCCTTTGCAAGCGAGGCTTGGCTAATACCAAGTGATTTTCTTGCCATCTTTATTCGCCTCGCAATTACATCGAGCGAATCTATCTTAATAATTACCATTAATAATTTTTATTATATAAATAATTATAAATACTTTTTTACACATAATAATTTCAGTGGATTATATGAGGGAGATAACAGTGCGTGAACTTAGGGCGGGGGCCGTTGAAGATGGAGAAATAGAGTATGTAGAAAGGAAAGGCATTGGACATCCGGACACACTTATAGATGGTATAGTAGAATCTACAAGCATAGAGTTAAGCAAGGAGTATGTCAAGGAATTTGGTATAATACTGCATCATAATGTAGATAAGGGCCTTATAATAGGTGGATCATCAAATGTGAAATTTGGAGGAGGAGTAGTAAACAGGAGCATTGAGGTTATAGTGACAGGAAGGGCTACAGAAGAGTTCCAGGGCAGGAGGATAGATGTAAATGGTATAGCAAAAAGGGTAACTGCCGAGTATTTGAAGAAACACACAAGGTTTTTGGATGTGGAGAATGAGGTTAAGATTGATTCGAAGATTTTTAGAGGTAGCGCAGATTTGAATGGTGTTTTCATGAGAGGTAGTGGCATGCCTCTTGCAAATGATACCTCTTTCGGCATGGGTTTCGCGCCTTTTAGCGAAACTGAGAGGCTTACCCTTGAAACGGAGCGGTACTTGAACAGCAGTGCATACAAGGAGAAAATGCCTGCAGTTGGAGAAGATATTAAGGTTATGGGAATGCGCCGTGGAGACAGAATAAATTTGACGCTCGCAATAGCATTTGTTGCGGGGCAGATAAAAGATATAGAAGAATATGAGAGCTACAAGGAAAAAGTTGTGAAGGATGTTATTTTGCATTCAAAGAAAATTACAGACAAAGAGGTAAATATAAAAGTAAATACAGGAGATTCAATTGAAAGAGGCGAGGTGTATATAACAAAAACGGGGCTTAGTTGCGAATCTGGAGATGACGGATCTGTAGGCAGAGGTAATCGCGTCAATGGTTTGATAACTCCGTTCAGGCGCATGAGCCTTGAAGCTGCAGCTGGCAAAAATCCAGTGAATCATGTTGGAAAAATATACAATGTGCTTGCAACTGCATTATCCCAAAATGTAGTGAAGGATTATCCTGAGGTGCGCGAATGCGATATTGCAATACTCTCCGAAATAGGGACGAGAATAGACACTCCTTCAAATCTTGATATTAACCTTGCGCTTGAGAAAGGAAAAAGTATAGAAAGCATTAGGGGCAAGGTGAATTATATCGCTGAGGGTTGGCTTGAGAGGATAGGTGAACTTACCTCGGAGATATCGCTAGGAAAATATACTGTCTTCTAGCCAAAACAAAAAGGTGCAAGAAAAGAAAAAATTAGCTTATGGACATTTCTATCTGCACTGTGTCAGGTACGGGTATTCTCATTACCTGCCTCAGAGCCTGCTCACTGCCATCTATTTCAACGAGCCACTTGTGTATGCGCATCTCCCAGTGCTCATATGTGTGACTGCCGCTGCCACACGGCGTCTTTCTTGTAGTCACGCGGAGAGTCCTGGTTGGCAGGGGCACTGGCCCTTTGTACTTGACATTGACTGCCTTGGCTATTTCTACTATCTGATTCGCTATGCTCTTGACGTCTTTTGTATTCCTGCTTATCAACTTTATCCTTGCTACTGGCATTAACAGTTCACTCTCTCTTTACTACATCTAGTATTACTCCTGCAGCCACTGTCTGACCCATGTCCCTTATTGCAAACCTGCCCAGCTGTGGGAACTCGCTGTATTTCTCAGCAACTATGGGCTTTGTGGGCTTTATCTTCACTATTGCTACATCGCCATTCTTTATGAAATCAGGATTCTTCTGAAGCGTCTGGCCTGTCTTTGGATCCTTCTTCTCCATAATCTCTGTTATTGTAGCAGCAACTTGCATTGTGTGGATATGGAATACAGGAGTATAGCCTGCTGCTATTGCTGTAGGGTGGTTTATTACTACTATTTGAGCGGTAAATTCCTGCACGACTGTAGGTGGATTGCTTGCTGGCCCAACAACATCACCCCTCTTTATGTCTTTCTTGTCTACGCCTTTTATGTTGAAACCTATGTTGTCTCCAGGCTCAGCCTTTTGAAGCTGCTGGTGATGCATTTCTATGCTTTTTACATCTGTCTTCACGCCACTTGGCATTATTATTATCATGTCTCCAGGCTTCATTACACCTGTTTCTACCCTGCCTACTGGCACTGTACCAAATCCTGAGATGCTGTATACATCTTGGATTGGCAGTCTAAGAGGCTTATCTGTTGGTTTTACTGGCACCTTCAAAGTATCGAGAACTTCCAAGAGGGTAGGTCCACTATACCACTGCATTTTGTCTGACTTTGCACTTATGTTATCACCTGCGAGTGCCGAATAAGGGATCACAGGTATTGCAGACGTATCGTAGCCTACTGTCTTGAGCAGGTTTAGTATTGAAAGTTTGACTTCTTCGAACTTTGCCTTGTCATAGTTTGCAGCATCCATTTTGTTTATGCCCACTATGAGCTGGTTTATACCGAGAACTTTGGCAAGGAATGCATGCTCCCTTGTTTGTGATTGTATGCCATCTGGACAAGAGATTACTAGCACTGCGGCATCTGCCTGGCTTGCGCCAGTTATCATGTTCTTTACGAAGTCCCTGTGACCAGGTGCATCTATTATTGTGAAGTAGTACTTAGGAGTCTGGAACTCTTTGTGCGCGATATCTATAGTTATTCCACGCTCACGCTCTTCCTTGAGCTGATCCATTACAAAAGCAAACTCGAAAGTAGGCTTGTTGTATTTTGCAGCCTCATCCCTCATCTTCTTCATGTCCTGCTCACTTATTGACTTTGTCTCATAGAGCAGCCTTCCTACTGTTGTTGACTTTCCGTGGTCTATGTGTCCTATAAAAATTAAATTCATGTGTGGTTTTTCTGCCATTTCATACACCTTGTTTTTTTAAGCGTTAATTGGATTGCGACGAGAAAAAATGCCCCCGAAGCATCACTAATATATGATGGTAACAGTATTTAAACTTTATGGAAAAACAGGCGTTGTTTATTTAGTCTGACTTTATCAACATTTTAAATATTTTATCAGCAAAATTCGGCTTTTCAACAAAGCTGGAAAGATGGTTGTTTATTAAGTTGCAATAATGAGTAAAAGCATCCTTCGCTTTTGCAGCTTGTTTTTCGTATTGCTATCGTGCATGGCTAAAGCTAGCTTAGAATTTTTATAAAAATAAATGTAGTCTTGAGGATTATTGCGAGATCCGCATTTTGCACACATCATAAGTTAAACTTCTTATAGAAGTTTGAGGTGATCTATCCGCAGGTTCCCCTACGGATACCTTGTTATGACTTAGCCCCCCTCATAGAATACTAGTTCGAAAGCACCATAACGATGCTGCCTCACTAGCACCCCATTTGGATGACTTGACAGGCGGTGTGTGCAAGGAGCGGGGACATATTCACCGCTCGATGGTGACAAGCGATTACTAGGGATTCCAGCTTCATGAGGGTGAGTTTCAACCCTCAATCCGGACTTTGATTGGTTTTAGGGGATTGGCTTCTCCTCTCGGAGTTGCTGCCCATTGTACCAACCTCTGTATGCCGCGTGTAGCCCTGGAGATTTGGGGCATACTGACGTGCCGTCGCCTTCTCCTTCCTCCTTTTTAAACAAAGGCGGTCCTAACAGAGTGCTAAGTTTATCTCTAAACTTTTAGCAACTGTCAGTGAAGGTCTCGTTCGTTACCGGGCATTTGAATGCGCTCAATGCGAATGCTAAAACCTTTTATAAGCGTAATAAGATTCCTTGGATTTAAGATCTTGGAACCTTTCGTATGTATATTTAGATTTTCAAGCATTAGTCCTTCGCTTGGACTTATGCCCTTTATTTCCGCGTACGTGCTGCTTCCTCCTCTGGAATCGAACATGCCTGCAACAAAATTTGCAGACAACTCATTCCTGTACTTGAAAATTCTGGATTCATTTTCCCTTATCTCCCTTATCCACTTAGCCAGCTTCGAATGATAGAAATGGGCTTCATAGGTTCCTTTGTCTTCGCTTATTATTATCTTGCTGGGCTCCACACCCAACTTGACAGCGATTTCGACAAATTTTATCTCTATCTCTTGTATTTCAGTTTTTATCCCTATGTACCCTTTCTCATCCTTGCTGAGCCAAGCTAGGCCAGACAGGTAACAGATTTCAGGTTTTAGTTTCGCTTTCATAGCAAACACTCAAAATGCTTACCGGACTTAACCGGACAGTTCACACCACGAACTGACGATCGCCATGCACCACCTCTCGGCTCATCAGGTAAGGTCATTAGCCTGACCTTCATCTTGCCGTCGCTCCAGGTAATGTTCCCGACGTTGGATTCAATTAAACCGTAGCATCCACCCCTTGTGTGCTCCCCCGCCAATTGCTTTAAGTTTCAACCTTGCGGCCGTACTCCCCAGGCGGCAGACTTAACAGTTTCCCTACGGTACTGCGCTCACTCGTAGTTAGCGCAACACCAGAGTCTGCATAATTTACTGCTAGGGCTACTCGGGTATCTAATCCGATTCGTTCTCCTAGCCTTCGTCACTCACCGTCGGATATGTTCTGGTCGAGCGCCTTCGCCACCGGTAGTCCTTATAGGATTACAGGATTTAACCCCTACCCCATAAGTACTCTCGACCTCACCCACTCCCTAGCCGAAAGGTATCTCGTGCAAGCATAGGCGTTGAGCACCTATATTTCACACAAGACTGTTTCAGCAGGCTACGGACGCTTTAAGCCCAATAGTTGTGGACACCACTTGTGCCGCGGGTATTACCGTGGCGGCTGCCACCCGTCTTACCCAGCACTTATTCGCCAAGCTTACTAAACTTGGCAAAAGATTCACCGAAGTGAATCACTCAGACTTCCCCCATCACGCTTACGCGCATTGTGGAGTTTTCGCGCCTGCTGCACGCCGTAGCGCTAGGGCCCTTGTCTCAGTGCCCTTCTCGGGGCTCCTACTCTCATAGCCCCTACGGGTCAAAGGTATGGTGGGCCGTTACCCCGCCATCTGCCTGATCCGACGCGGTCTCATTGTAAGGCGGAAACGCTGCATTTTGCGCACCTTTAAGCTACAGCCCCTTCCAGGATCTATAGCCTATGGAGTATTAGCCTCAGTTTCCCGAGGTTATCCTCCTCCTTACAGCAGATTGACCACGCGTTACTGAGCCGTTTGCAGCCCAACGAAGCCGTTGAGCTAACTTGCATGGCTGTCGAAATCTGATAGCAGTGCCCTCCAGCAGCATCGACTGGAGTCAATAAAGATCTTGCCGCAAAAGCAAGAAAGCAATGCGAGTCTCTTTGCACTCCTCAAGACTACATCCAATTGCAAAAAGCAATTTTCACCCTAAACGTAAAAGATACAAAATGCATCCCAATAAAAAGTATATATAATATAAGGAGATACCTTTATAATCCTTGCGTAGATTTTTCAAATAATGGCATGCACAGTTTTTTCTTCATTTACTCTTTTTCTACTTATTATTAGCAAAGCTTAAAAATGCAATGACATATAACTAAATTGTGATAATATGAGAAGTTACAAGGGTAAATCTATATTAGTTTTATCTAACGCAGATCCAACTGTGCAAGGATGCCCAACGATGAAGCTGAATGAGAGCAG
>JBMFHL010000021.1:0-711 GCA_049976845.1 Candidatus Micrarchaeia archaeon
CTTTGCGGTAATCTCGTTAAGCTCTTTCTGGGCATCATCAATGGTCTTGCTGTCTATTTTTATTGCCTCAAATTCCTTCCTCTTTGCAGAAGCGGCCTTTTCCACCTCCTCTATCTCTTTTTTATATTCCAGCAGCTTCAGCATCTCCTTTTTGTTTGCTTCAAGCTTTGAAAATGTCTGCTGCAATTCCTCCAACTTTTTCTGCGACTTTATGCGCTCTTCGCTTGTCTTCTTATTAGTAGCATCAACATTCTCAAGCTGTTTAGATGTATCGCTTAATTTAGCATCCAATCCTGCGTAGCCTTTGAGCTTTTCATTTGCTATTGCAAGCTTGTCTATTGTACCCTTAAGGCCTTTTATCTCGCCTCTGAGCCTCTCTATCTCCTTCTTTGCCTGCTCAGCAGCGGATTCTGCAGATTTGACTATTTCCTTCTTGCTCTCGAGAAGCCTTAGCCTCAGCTCCTCGCTTATCTCTCTCTCGCAGACAGGGCATTTGCTTATGTGCTCCTCTAATTCCTGCATATACCTCTCTGCTTCCTCCTTCTTCGAGGCATAGCCGGCAAGCGATTTCTCGAGCCTCTCAAGCTCTTCATTCTTCTTCTCTAAAATGAGGTTATTTTCCTCTAGGCTCTTGCCCTTTAATAACTCCTCAAGCTTCTTCTTCTCATCAATGTCCTCTTTTATCTTCTTGATTTCACTTTCAAGTTTGGC
>JBMFHL010000021.1:721-11733 GCA_049976845.1 Candidatus Micrarchaeia archaeon
GCCATTCCTTTCTTCTTCTTCAATATGTAATTCTTCCTCCTTTGCCTTTTTGACCTGCTCCTCGAGATCTGCAGCTTTTCTGCTTATCTCATCTAGTGAGCCCAATTCTTCGGCTTCTATCTTATCCGCTTCCCTCTTAAGAACAGCAAGCTTGCTCTCAAGGCCTTTTATCTCTTTGTCAAGAGACGCTTTCTTCGCATTCATCTCGTTAAGCTCCTTCATCTTGCTGCTCTTTTCCAATAAAACCGCCCTGTCCTTCTCATGCTTTTCCTTAAGCGAAAGTGTTTCATTGCCAAGCTTCTCCAATTCAACCTTTGCCTCTCTAATCTGCTGCTCAAGCTTTTCTATGTCGAAGCTGCTTATGACGCTTTGCTGCTCCTGAACAATACCTTTTATCCTGTTTGCCAAGCTGCCTGCGTTGTCTTCGGCTAACGCAAATTTGTCAAGCCCAAGCAGCTTATCTATCTGATCCTTCCTCTCTCCACTCCTAAGTTCAAGGAAGTAGTCGAGTCCATTCTGCTCGGAATAAACTGCTTTGGAGAAAAGGTCATAATCAACTTTAAGTACATCGGAAACAAACTCGCTCACGCGCTGCGGCTGCGACTGTATAATTGAGCCGTTCTTGAAAAGGGTTGCTTCTGCAGAGCCGCTAATGCCTATTTTCCTGTCTACAATGTAGTTGTCTGTGCCAATGCTGAAGCTAAGCCTAACCTCAGCCTCTTGCTCCTGCGCAGGTATATTCTTTACTATATCTGCAATGCTTATGCGCCTGTGCTGCAGCAGCGGAAACATGCCAAAGAGTGCATAGGATATTGCATCCATCACAGAACTCTTGCCTGAGCCCATCTGACCTACAAGCACGTTAGTGCCCTTGGTGAACACTAATCTAGTGTTGGCATGCGTTTTCCAGTTTCTCAGCTCTATAAAATCTATCATTTAAACAAAGCAATTCTGCTTTCAAAATTTAAAACACTTTGCAATTTATTAAATGAAAGACCCCTCTCACATCTATTTTTAAATTCTCTTCTACATATATATAGGAAGGGTTGCAGTGTAAAGCATATCCTTAATTATTGGTGATTCTATGAGTCAATTTGGATCGCAGTACCACGGGGCTTCAGACAGGAAGCTTTCCGGAAACGGCAAGCTGAGGCTGAAGAATAAGGACAAGAAGAAGCATGAAGTTGGCGGTTATTTTATAGCTACGAGGCTAGGAAACGAAAATGTCGTCAAGAAAGTCAGGACGCGCGGAGGAGGCGAAAGGGCGAAGTTAAAGCGTACGGCATTTGCAAACATATTGGTAAACGGAAGCTACAAGAAAGTAAAGATAAAAGGTGTGGTAGAGTCAAAAGACAACAGGAACTTTGCCAGGCTTAACATAATAACGAAAGGCACTGTAATCGACACAGAGCTGGGCAAGGCCATAGTGATAAACAGGCCTGGAAGAGAAGGATGCGTAAATGCCAAACTTATGAGTGGTTGAATGTCCTCCAGAGTTTACGAATGTAACATAAGCAAAGAGCAGGAGCTAAAGAAGCTTTTGGAATATGATCCTTATCTCGATTCCAAGCTTACGGAAGACGATTTGAAGAAGCTTAGGGAAGATGAATCTGCAAACGTAATATTTGCAAGACAGGATTATGTACTAAAAGAAGGCGCTGCCCTAGATTTAGACAGGGAAAAATGCTATCTATTCCTTAAGGCAACGGACGAATTTTTAGACAAGGCAGAGAAGAAGCTCAAGGCAAGCATAGAGGGCATAAAAAGGGTAGATCCAGAAATGGAATCAAAGATTATAACCTCAATAGAGAATGAAAGGTCAAAGGCAGAGCAAGGCTTCGGCTTTATATTTGGTGGTTAAATGAATTTTCTAAGCGTTGATGATCTCTCAAAGGATCAGATTAATGAGATCTTCAGCATAGCTGACGACATAAAATCAGAAAAGGTGGAGGTGTCGCTTAAGGAAAATGCAGTTGCCACACTAATTTTCGAGAAACCGTCAACAAGGACCAGAGTCTCATTTGAGGTAGCAATGATGCAGCTAGGCGGTCATTCTATATACATAGATTCAAGGAGTTCCCAGATGTCAAGGGGAGAGAGTATTGCAGATACCGCCAGGGTATTAAGCGGCTATAGCGATTTCATAATAGCAAGGCTCTACAAGCACGAGGATTTGATAGAGTTAGCAAACAACTCTTCGGTTCCTGTAATAAATGCGCTTACAGACCTGGAGCATCCTTGCCAGGCACTGAGCGACATCTATACAATACAAGAAGCAAAAAAGAAGGTGCGCGGATTGAGGTTCGCGTTCATAGGCGATATTGCAGCCAATACAGCTAATTCATTGATGCTTGCAGGTGCAAAGTTAGGGATGAGCATCTCTCTAGTTGGACCTGCAAATTATCTGCCAAATAGCCTTTACTTCTCCAAGGCCAGGGAATACAGCTCGGTTGACGTATATAGTAGCGTGAAAGAGGGCCTTGCCGATGCGGATATAATATATACAGACACGTTCATAAGTATGGGCCAGGAGCAGGAGACAGAATACAGAAAGAAACTGTTTGCCCCATATCAGCTGAATTCTACTGCCCTAAGCTACGCTAAGAAAAATGCAATAGTAATGCACTGCCTTCCGGCGCATAGGGGGGAAGAGATAACAAGCGATGTATTAGATGGCAAGCAGAGTGTTGTATGGCAGCAAGCCAAAAATAAACTGCTCATAGAAAAAGCAATACTGCTCTATTTATCTGAAAAGGGTTAGCCCCACACATCTGCCTTTACCTTTGCACTTTCAATTCCCAAATTGCTGAGCACAGCTTTCATTGCATTTGTAAAGTTCAAAGGCCCACATACGTAGCAATCCCTCTCTGTCAAATCCGCAACATGCCTTTTTACCATCTCCTCATTTATGTGGCCTGTTTCTCCAGTCCAATTGTCACCTTGCTGCGGTCTTGTCACAGTCACGACAAGCTTAAGTCCAATGCTTCTGGCAAAATCCTCAAGCTCGCTTTTTCTTATTATCTCAGTTGGGTACCTTACGCTGTAGATAAGCACGGCATCTATATCAAATCCCTTTTCCTTTATATGCCTGAGCATAGACATGAAAGGTGCTATTCCAGTGCCTCCTGCTATAAATAGCACTTTCCTGTTCTTTTTCGGATCAAATCTAAACTGGCCATATGGGCCAGACACATAATAAATATCCCCTACTTTGGCAGTGTCAAGCTTCGAAGTAAACCTACCATGAACCATGCTTATGTAAAGCTCTAAGGTGTCGCTTCCAGGTCTTGATGCCAATGAGTAAGCCCTGCCTATTTCTTGTGAAGTTGAAGGGTCCTTATAATAAAGCATTATGAACATGCCAGGGTCAAAATCCAGTGTGGCATTATCTTGGCTCTTTAGCCTAAATATATTAACATCTGGAGTCTCCTTTATTATCTCAGTTATTGTATAAGGTTCTTTTGATATAATACAAACACCCGCTTCGCATTGTGCGACATATCACGGCATTTGAAACTTTTGCATATTGTCTTATGTTGTTCAAAGCCTAAAAAACATCGGCAGATTAAAATGATGAAGAAATACAAAGCCAAATTGCTCTAGAACTTATTTCACGCTTGTGAGAGCTTCAACTACCTTTTCAAACTTGTCTATAGAGCGTATTATCTCCTTAAGCCTCGGATTTATATTATAACCTAAGCCATAGCCTCTCTCAGTCCTTATGTGCGTCGGCTGGAGTACATTTATATTCATAGAAAGGTCCCTAAGCGTTATAATAAGCGTCTTCCTGGTAAATTTCTTTCCCAAGATAGCATAAAGCTCGCGCGTAGTCCTGGGGGACTTCTCCATAAGCAGCTTTAATACAGCATAATTTGGCCTGCTTAGCAACTTCCTGACAAGCCATATCTCATCATTTTCTCTTTCCTTAGGCATAAGCATCACACATTATAAATCCATCATTAAACTTTATAAACCTATATATTTATGCAGTATGATTCCAAAATCTTACACTCCTATTTAACAGTAATATATTTAAACCTTAATATACTATAATATAAACAATTATACTTTAATAAATAAAAGGATAATATAGTATAATGGGTTATTGGATGTTCTTCTACAGGAAAAAGCAGCGGAACGAGCAAGATACAGTGCCATTGGATTTTGTTATAGAAAATTTAAACGAAGGCGAGGTAGTGGAAACATCAAATTTGCCTATTGCTAGATCTATATCAAAAATAAATAACGCTTATTTTTACAATGTGGGCACTGGCGCAAGGCCCATAAGCAAGGAAGAAAAAGAGCTAATAGGATGCGCCAAAGCGCATGTGATAAATACCCTCTCTTCAGAGTTTTCTGTTTCATATACAGAATCTATTTTTGATAAAACCGCATTTGAAAAAGCGAGGGTATTAGCAGAAGCATACCTTGCAGGCAAAATCGATAAAGAAAGGGCGTTCTATATCTCTCACATTATAGCTGATGACACTGTGGGATATGGTCCCATAAGCTTGCTTCTAGATGATAAAGAGGATATAGAAGAAATAGAAGTCAATGCTCCAACTTCTCAAATATACATATACCACGTAAAATATGGGAGATGCCCAACGAATCTGCATTTCTCTACTGAGCAGGGCTTTAGACATAGCATAAACAAGCTTGTATACGCTTCTGAAAAGGAGCTAAATGAAGACAGCCCAATCATAGATGCACAGGTAGAAAATGCAAGGGTGCATGCGCAACTTAAGCCCTATGCCCAGTCTGGTTCTTGTGCAACTATAAGGCTCGGGGGAAGGAAGGAGATGGGTATGGGCTCACTTGTTAAAAATGGCACACTCTCAACAGAGGCTCTCGCCTACATATGGCTTGCAATTGACTCTAAGCTCAATATAGTAATTTCCGGTGCGCCAGCAAGCGGCAAGACAACATTGCTGCTTACATTAATGTCGTTTATACCAAAATACGAGAAAATAGTGACAATAGAAGAAGATGTAAATGAGTTGAAGCCATCAAGAGATTATAATATAATAGAATTGTACGGATCAAAAAGCGCGGCGTTCACTCCAAGAGACCAGGTTATTAATGCCCTTAGGATGAGACCTGACAGAGTGATAGTAGGTGAGATAAGGGATGCAGAGGCAAGGGAAATGTTCTCTGCATCAAACTTGGGTATGCCATTTATCACCACGATGCACAGCAATGAAGGTGGCAGTGCCATAATAAAAAAACTCATAATAAAGCCAATGGAAGTAGAACCAAACTCATTAAGCGCGCTCGACATTGCGCTATGCATGAGCAACAATGGTTTAGGAAAAAGGTTATTGTCAAGCTCATTTGAATACCGCTGGCTTAGCAGGGCCGAGATAGAAAATGAAGAAGGCATACAAATAGGCGAATTCGACAAGGTGGGCATAAAGGAGGTAATAAAAATGGGATTTGTGGATCCAAAAATTCTGAAAGGGTCGAAGGTGATTGCAAAATACAGTGAACTAAGCAAAATATCACAGCAGAAGGCGATTGCCGAATTCAGCAAGCGCAATCTTTTTCTAAAAAAACTCATGGCAGAAGGGGCTTCAGATAAAGAGAACATAGAGAAGGTGAACGAGTACGGCATTTGAATTGCAAGAAGAAAAATCTGTAAAGTCACTCAAAGTTCTCCTTCTTCTGATTCCTATAATATTAATCCCACTTTTAGGACTAGGGAACCTATTATGTCTTATGCTTGTGTCTTTAGCAATTCTACTTGCAATACTAATAGGTGTTCTATATTCTTGGGTGCGTACTGCCTATGAAAGAAAGGAAGCAGTTGAAGGATTTGTAAATTCAATGTATATGATGCTCTTCTATAAATCCAGCAAGAAGCCACTTGCTGCAATAATGCACTCTGTTTCATTGCACGTCAAGCCTTATGAACTAAGTAGGGCATTGGAAGAGGCGGCATCAAGAGTAAGATTAGGAGAACCCCTCTTTTCAGCTTTGTCAAAAAGTTTGCGTGCACACTGGATAAATGCAGATATAATGGAAAATGCAAGCAACAGCTGGCACTTGCAGATATCAAATTTTATAGAGTCCTATAAAAACAAGCAGAATGCCAGCGTTTCAGGACTTGAAGCTTCAATACAGAGAAATTCAACAATAAATATGTTTATCTCTTCAGTTGCTCCCTCTTTCATAATATTCATGTTTATAGGCAATTTGGTAATCTCTGGAAATTACAACATTCCGGCAATTGCAATTATACTCCTATTCATGCTACCGCTTGCATATGCAATTGGCAATGCTGTATTTATGAGGCGTTTGCTTGAAGTACCTATATAAATTCGCAGAGACACTGTCTTTCACGCTTGCAATTTTAGCAATAGCAGCAAACCAAACAGTTGTTGCGGCATTCCTAACTGTTTTTGGAGCAGGGCTTGCATATGCAGCGTTTTTTAAAGCAAAGAAAACAGAAGACCCTCTGGATCTAATAAACGAATTCGAATACCAATATTCAAGCGAAAAATCGGCGTTAAGATCTCTTCGCATATCAAGTGCAAGCAGCACCGATGCTATAGTGCGCTCTTCAATAGCAAAATACTGGCTTGGCGGAAGAAAACCAGGCATAAATCATAAAAACAAAAATATCCGCAATCTGCTAGAAATTGCCTTCTTCGGCGCATCGACTGGCGCAAATATTTCAAAGAGCATTGAGCTGCTCAAAGAGGGAATAAGAATGGATAAGCAGAAGGAAGAAAGGGTCGATGCGAAGGCAAAAGGGATGAATGTACTCTCAAAAATTGGTGTTACAATCTTCTTCCCATTATTCAGTGGCATAAGCATTAGCATAATAAAGAGCAGCATGGCCCTTTCGGGCAATCTGCCAGGCCAAAGCATAAGCAGCACATTTTATCTGATAGCACTTTCTTACACAGCGATAATGCTATTCATAGGCAAGCTATTCTCCAATCCGCAGAGCGACATAGCAGAGGCGCTTTATAGCATAATACCCTTTATAGCAATTTCCGACTGGATACTAAAAATATCATCAACATCACTCTCTTCTATTCTGTAGGTGAAAAAATGAAAATAGAAATAAAAGCAATGCTCTCAATCGCTAAGAGCACGAAAGCGCAAGGGTCTCTAGAGTATATAATGATGCTTGCAGCTGCAAGCATAGTAATAGTGATAGCACTGGCGATGATAGTGAAGATGAAGGAAGCAGTGGTCACTAACATAGCGGTCAACGGCAGCAACATGAGCGTCTCAGGTGCAATAGCCCACGAGCTGTCTGCAATGACTGCAAATAGCGCTTAAACAGCAGTGCTAGCATGAGAATGCAAATGTCCCTAGAGTTGCTTGTGTATATAGCGCTTTCAGGAGCTTCTTTGCTTTTTATTTCAGGGGTGCTTGTGGGCAAGCTCCCAAGCATATACAAGGCTGTAAGTACATACAGCGCTGAAGCACTTGTAAATAGGATAAATAGCATTGCTATGCTTGATTCATTTAATGCAAATCTCTCCACATTCGTGCCAGGCGGCATGTGCAACTCAACAGTAAAAAATGGCGAGCTTGAGACTCCATACGGCGCATTTTACATAAATCCAAACGTTGAGATAGATAAGGCATTTTGTCCAGACAATGCGGAAGTGAAACTTACAATTTCGCATATAGGGGAAAAAATAATTGTGGGTAGATTGGATTGAAGGTACAGATAAGCCTTGAAATAATGCTTAGTATGAGCATTGCAATGCTACTCTCATATGCAATGCTTGCCTATATGCTGTTTGGATATAACTTATCAGAAAGTGCAGTTAGCTCGTTAAGAAACACTTCATGCACCTCAAGCAATTACCTAAATGCATTGTCCTCAAGCTGCGCATATTGTGTGTTTAAAAATGTGGTTGAATGCAAAAGCTGATAATAATATCATTGGACATGATAATCTCTCTACCTATAATAATGGCAGTCTTGGCTGCAATTGTATACGCATTTCAAGAAGCGCGTGCTGGTGCAAGCGAAGGAATGCTGATTTCAAGAGAGATAAATGCCTACACTGAATCGCAAGTCTTTGTTTCAACCTTAATAGGAACAAATTCTACATTTGCTTTTGCAAATGCAAGCATAAAAAATGCATTTCTAGATATAGGCTCTGCGAGCGTAAGCAATATAGCAAATGCGCAGTGCTCTGGCCTCTGCAGAATTATTACTCTTTCTGGAAAGTCGTATTTGATGGTGATCAATTATGAGAATTCAAGCTAGTACAGAGTTTCTCTTGATACTGAGTGCGATTTCAATATTGGCCCTCGCAGCAATTACAATGTATAACGGCAAGCTCGGCGCAGAGCATTCGGAGCTAGCTTCAAGCCTCAGCCTATCAAACACATCTTCATCAGTTTACAATTCTGCAAACCCCTCCAATATCGATGTGATTGCATACATACCAATGAACTCTGTAGTCGGGTCTGAAAATGATGCGGTAATTGCATTCTACGGCTGCGGAAATGGAATAGGAGGCATGAGCATATATTCCAGCAATTTGGCTTTTTCTAGCAATTCAATAAACAACATGAATATAAGCGGCATTGGAATTGCAAATATACAGTTTGTTCCACTAATGCAGGGACTAGACAGCGCAACTTTGAAATACAATGGCATATGCGAAGGCTCTGAATTCAATGGCACCTTGGATCTGCTTACTTACTCGGCGCAGTCGCAAGGACCATATACATTAAATTATTCTAGCCAGCAACAGGCTTATGCATACATAACGAGCAGGAAAGAAGTCATTGTATACAATCAAACCTCTCCGATGCAAGTAAGTGGCATAAACGTATGGAGTCACTGCAACTATGATAGCTTCATCACAGATAATCCGTCTCCAGCGCAGGCTTGTGGGACAAACAATGGGTGGGTATACGAAAGCTTTAACGGCTATTGCTACAGCATGAACTACGGCCCCTCAAATCCAACATGTATGGTGCCATATTCAACGTCTTACGAAACTAGCGCAGTCGAATCAGACTATTCAGAATCCTATTCTTTTAGTCTACTAATAAGTTACGAGGGCTTGCTCTTCAACGCAAGCATAAATAGCCAAAATGCAAAGGTTTACCTTGGCAATACCATAGTTGGAAATGCCTCTGTAACTGAAATAAGTGGCGTTGGCCCAATAACCGATGCATTTATACTATATAATTCAAGCAAGTCTGGCTTTGCAAATCCAACTGCATATCAGGCATATGTTCAGGCTAAAAACAACATGTATAACACGTTAAGCTACTACAACATGAGCTCTGTTTCAGGTCCTGTAATCTCTCATATAAATGAGGTAATAGCATCATATCAGAAAGCTGCTAGCGAGCTCGAAGGCTCCCAACCATCAAACATCACAGGATGCGCAATAAGCAATGGCACTGTAGAATGCAAGCCACTGTATCCTTTCTCATATACTATAAATGTAACGTTAAGCAAGCCCAGTAGCATCAAAAATATGACACTATATTATCAAGGCAGCATAATAAGCATAAAGCAGGTGTAAAAACGAAGGCCCAAGCCGCAGCAATAGAATCACTAATATCTTTAGTATTAGTATTATCAGTTGCTGGCATATTTACCAATTTTTTAAACAGCTACAACAACTTAGCGTATGCGCAAAAAAGCTTTGCTGTAGAAAACATTGCAGCATACGACTTCATATCGCAAGCCTACAATAACGCTTCAATGGGTATTTGTCTAAACAATCTTACATATAACAGCACGTGTATATACCATTTCCTCTCCATGTACAAAAATACATATAAGCTAATCGGAATTACCCTGTATGCAGGCCATAGCTATAGCTTAGGCTACTCAAGCGGAGGCATATTAAAGTGCTTCCCGTACCCTTCAAGCAGTGGCGTAGAAGAATTCTGCATATACACAGTTGCGTGATAAAATGCCTTTCTATGGAGTAATATTCGGCATCTCTGCGCTCTTCGCCACAATATACCTAGCTATTATCTCCCCTTTAATTGGTAGCATGAATAGCCTTGGCAATGCATATTCTGAAGTGGGCGCAGCCGCATCCTTGGAATCTTTCATAAGCATATACAATAATATAGGAAATTTGAGTTACGTCGAATATTCAGCAAGATTAGACAATATCAATTATTACAACGGAAACGGTACCTGCATCATAGAATCTGGTTCGGGCTCTGATTATCTAGTACTAAAAAGTAAGTAACCTAAGCGCCATTCCATATGCAGCAATCTTAGGTTACTAGGCTTTATCTTTGAGCTATCCTAGTCCTCCGAGTGCAAACCTCAACCGATCCTGCGGAAAAACATATTATTTAATAGTATGCATAATTTAATGCCAAAGTGGATAATCACAAGCAATAAATATGTAAAATACTTAAATAACAGCATGGCCTTGGTAGTGTAATGGCCGCACGGAAGGCTGTGGACCTTCAGGACCGGGTCCGATTCCCGGCCTAGGCCCTTTCGGAAAGCTATTTAATCTTTTTTTGATAGTTTATCACGACTAGCATACAGAGGGCAAAGAAGCTTTTGAAAAAAGTTTCAGCAAAAACGGAGCTTTTAAGAAAAGCTCCATCAAAAGCCCAAAGCGCAATGGAATACCTAATGACATATGGCTGGGCCATTCTCATAATCGCAGTTGTGCTCGGTGCGCTGTTCCAGCTTGGCATCTTCAACGCAAACAACTTCGCGCCCAAGGCTCCACCAGGCTCATGCCAAGTTTTCAGGCCTAATGGACCAGACACAACTTCTTTCATAAACCTTGAAGGCATATGTAGCGGCGAGCTGCCGCAGTATGTGGCATATTTTGGAGGTCGTGATGGCTCTACATGGACTAATAATAGTAACATCGTTAGTCAAAATAGCGAAGATGCTGCAAATATTACACTCCCAGACAGTTTAACCAGAAGTTTTACATGGAATAAGTTAACCTATGTGGCGTGGATAAAACAAGGCGTTTGGGCTTCAAACGGCGGTGGCGGAATAATAGGTATAGGCTCTGCTGGATTACAAAC
>JBMFHL010000022.1:0-11551 GCA_049976845.1 Candidatus Micrarchaeia archaeon
GGCGTTCTACCCTGGGGATTTCACGTTCGTGTGTGCGACAGACCTTGAAGCATTGACAGACAAATACAAAGATTTTGAAAAGAGCAATGCAGTGATCTTCGCAATAAGCACCGACAGCATCTACTCCCATAAAGCTTGGTCAGATACCTCTCCAAGAGTTAGCAAGAGCCCGATACCTTTGATAGAAGACTATAAGAAGGCAGTTTCAAGGGAATACGGCTTCCTGAACGAGGAGAGCGGAGCAGCAAGGAGGGGATTGCTCATAATAGATCCGGAAGGAAAGCTGCAGTACCACGCGGTATTCAATGACGCACTTGGTAAAGATGTTGAGCACATATATAATGCACTGCAGGGCCTTAAGTATATACACGACGCCTCAGCAAAGAAAGGCCACATATGTGTAATACCGGCAAACTGGAAGCCAGGAAAGAAGGCTTTGGATATAGATGTAGTAAAGGATATAGGCAAGCTGTAGCAAGCTCTTATTATTTTTTTATTTACCTTCTTTTTCTTTTAACGTCTCTCTCCATGCTAAGCTTTATCTTGAATCCTATCTCAGCGAAGCCGTCTATTAACTTCTCATAGTGAGAGAGCACTACAAGTGCCAAGAACAGCACAACGCTTATAAGAACCTCAACAGTAAGAGAATAATTTAGATAAAGCAGTATCTGGTTTAGCTGCCCTTTGTAAATGTTCACTGAAACAAGCGTGACTATTGCTATAGCCGCATCTAGCCCCAGCGAGCCATAGGCGACGTATTCAAGAAGCTTCTTCAGCCTCTCTATCCTCTTGAGTTCCTTGTAAAGCATATCTGAAAATTTGTTGCTAAAGATTTTAAATCTTCTCTGCATTTGGGGTATTCCACTATTGAAATAAGCCTAAGCCGGTTTGGAATTCAATCAATGACACTTGAGCCCTTGTGCCTCTTTAAATCTATTGCGCGCCCGAGATCTAATATATTGTCATCTACAAATTCTACCCTTATATTTGATCTTGTTGCTATCTTGCTCGCAACAATGTCAAAAACAAATGGAGCTTTGGCTTCGCGCGTGTCATACTTAGAAGCAAGCTCACACATCCTCTCGTGGGAGATGCGCAGGAGCCTTTTTGAGCCTTTCCCATTTGGATCCCTGTCGTAAACATACGCATCCCTGCTCACGTTGATGAGCATGCTGCCTTTCACAGCCTCGCAGCTTATTGCAGAAACTGCGTCAGTTGTCATGCCAGGCATGAAGCCGCATGCAAAAACAATTCTATATTTGGAATTAGCATTCTTGACTTCATCTACGCTTGAGGCTATTCCTGTATAAATGTCGTCTCCGCTGAATATCGACTTCACCGCAGTTGCATTCACTCTTGTGAACGCTATGCCAAGCTCGTCTAATTCATATTCGCTCACGCCTAAGCTTCTTAGCGTTTTTATGTACTGCCTATTTGTATAGCCCCCTCCAACTACAATCACAAATCTAATCTGCTTGTGCCTCTCTATCACTCTGCGAAGCTCCATTATATACTTATAATTGAGCCCTTCTTCTTTTGCTATCACGCTGCCTCCCAAAGAGATGCATACGGTTTGCATGATTCTAATTAAAATGTCAAACTTTAAATACATTTGATTTTTTTTAAGTTGCAATGCACTTGCAGGCATTGCCCCCAAAAACCTCGTTTTGAAAAAGCATAACCCAAGCAATAGGCCCTTCAAGTTATCCAAGTTGAATATCTCTTAAGTACCTTCCTGGACCTTTTGGGCGTAGCTTGGCTCTAGGGGATATTCTGGAAGCTATACGCATCAACAACACCCGTAAATTGTTATCTATTTGACTGATTTTTCCAATAACCTGAACCTTTTTCTGTGTGGATCAACTTCCGCAATTGCTCCTATTGGCAGAATCAGCTTTGGGTCGGTATGCCCAAAATCCATGTTGGTCACTAATGGAATGTCGCCAACCCCGAATTCCAGTTTCAGCACAGATTGTACTTTATCTTCCATTCTTGTCTTTTCTTCCATAGAATAACCTGACGGTATAGCAATAAGCAAAGCGGCTATCCTTTCGAGTATTCCTTGGCTGCCGTAATTTCTAACCCAATATTTTACCGTATCAGGTGAAGGCTTTTCTTCTGAGGTTTCCAAGAACAATATCTTTCCGTTCCAAAAATCGTTGCTGGGCCAGAAGTGCGTTCCTTTCATGAATTCAAGAACATCTGCGCAGCCTCCAAAAAGCCTGCCCTTAACTGCCTTTTTCCCCTGCAGCCAATGCCATCCTTCATTTTTGTGCCTTTTATTTATCTTTCCTACGTTACCCTTCTCCGCCCATTCAGGATAGCCGTCCGACCAGAAAGGGAAACTTTTGTACTCATATCCCTCTTTTGGCTTGAAAAGCAGGCTTCTTATCATATCCAAAAAAGAGCTAGGAAATCTTTCTGTTTGTGAAAGTCCTGCCATTACTGTAGGTCCATAATATGTCATAAGCCCTGTTCTGAGATGTATATAATCCAAAAAGGTAGTTGAATCTGACAAGCCCATTATGATCTTAGGATTCTTCTTTATCTTTTTCATATCTAAGTAATCCAATATCCTTACGGAATCGTCACCGCCTATGCTTACAATTATTGCTTTGACCTCTTTGTCAGCAAAAGCGTTGTTTATATCCTCTGCCCTTTCGCGCGGATGCATGTAAAGATAATCATTGCTTTTCCTTGCAGTATCATACTCCTTAACTTCGAGACCGAGGTGCTTTCTTATCATGTCAAGCCCGTGCTCGTATATGTGCGGAAATCTCTCCGGAACTCCCTCTGAAGGTGAAACTATAGCTACTGTGTCACCTTCGCTGAGCCTTTTCGGTTTTATAACACGCATCATATCAACTATCTCTTCGAAAATATTATTATTGCTTTTGTACAATACCATGCAATATATTAAAATAAGGATAAATGGGCCCGCGGAGAATCGGACTCCGGGTCTCCGCCTTGTGAAGGCGGCGTCTTAACCACTCGACTACGAGCCCACTACTCAATTTACAAAAACAAAATTAATAAATGTGTAGTGCATTATCTAATTGTTTTGAAATGGCAAGGTTCTATACTGGCAATGGTGACAACGGTACGACCAATCTGATGAGCTTCGGAAACGTCCCAAAAGACGACCCACTTCTTGTCGCAATAGGTTCTGTAGATGAACTCAATAGCAGTATAGGCGTTGCGCTTTTTTATTTGAGAAATGAGCGCATAAGAAGAGAGCTCATAAGTGTACAGAACGAGCTTTTTATAATGGGTGCTGACTTGGCATGCACGCTCACTAAAAAGAAATCAAAGTCTGTATCAAAGGAGCACGTAGAAAGGTTGGAGAAGAGCATAGACGAATTGGGTGCAGTCGTAGGGGATTTGAAGAAATTTGTGCTTCCTGGGGGCAGCGAGGCTGCAGCGCATCTGCAGTTCTGCAGATCAATTGCAAGGCGCGCCGAGCGTGACATAGTTAGTGCAGCAAAGAAATACACTATAAGCAAAGAAGTACTAAGGTATTCAAACAGGCTTTCCTCTTTTCTTTTCGTTGCGGCTCTGTACATAAACAAAAATGAGGGTATAGAAGAGACGCATCCGATTTATTGAGTTCTTAGCAAAGGTTTCTCCAACCCTTCTTGAATTAAAAAACATGGCGCATTGCACATTGCATTAACTTGTCGCGATATAAAATCAGCTTGTCACGAAATACTCCTTGAACTTCAACGTGGTATATATTTTTTTGCTCCTGCCTGCCTTCTTAGTCTCAATGAACTCTTTCTCTGCAAGCTCCTTCGCATATGCATAAGTTGTATCGCCGAATATCTTTACAAGCTCGCTCTGCAAAACACCGTTGTTCTTGCTTATGTACGCAAGTATCCTTAGTGCGCCCCTGCTTATGTCGGGGCCCGTTGCCAAGGCACTCACCTTGCTAGCATATGGCTCCTTGAGTGAGAACATGTACTTGCCCCCTATCTCGGCTATCTCTATGGCAGTGCTCCTCGCATTGTATTCGCTTGCCAGCTCCTTGACAAGCTCCTCCACTTTTCCAGGAGAAGCTAGCCCTATTATATTGGCTATCTCGTTTACGCTCAGCGCGTTCTGCGACATGAACAATGCTGCCTCTATAAGCATCTTGTAGTCTTCCATCCAATCAATTTGCAAGCGCAACTATTATTTCGCCAAAGAACTCTTCCTGCATCAGCAGTATCCTGTTCCTATGCGTTAAATACAATAGCGGTATAAATAAGCTTGTTAGTATATCCTTCCCCAACGTTGCCTTTGCCAATACCGAGAAAGTTGTCATGCCCTTCCTGTCTATATTTTTGTTTATAAGTGCGTAAATCCTTTCAAGCTCTACTTCAATATCCTTGCTTTCGAATTTCAAAGGCATCTCAACGATTTCGCTATCCCTCTTCCGCTCCTTTATCTCCTTGAGCTTCATCGCCTCGTCAAGCGCGGCTATAAGCTCGTTCAAAGTCACCTTCCTTTTTGGAGGAACCCTAAGCCTAAACGACAAGGGCTCAATGCTTGGGCTCATGCGCGGTGCCTCCGCCTCTTCATCTACATTGTTTTCAATCTCGAAATGGAGCGCCTCGCTCTTGAACCTGAGCAGTATGGAAGCGGCAAGTATTATGTTTGCAGGTATGCGCAAATCCATTATCTTTAGTGTTTTTACCGCTTCTATGTATTTGTCTACTATATCTACAATATCAACATTCCATGGGTCAAGCTTATTCTTCTTTACAAGCTCTACAAGCAGGTCTTTCCATGTGCCCTCGCTCACAAAATTGCCAAGGTCTATGCTCGATTCGGTTGTCTGTATCTGTATCTGCAAAGGAGTTCCTTCCATGGTCGCCACATTAAAACTCTATGCGGTGAAATAATAAATAACTTTCTTTTATGAAAGGGATTTAAACTATGTTGACCTAAAACAAAAGCGTGACAATTATATCTAATAAGCTCGCAAAGGGCGACAAGGTAGCAGTTGTGGCTCCTGCGAATAGCCTTTCTGTAATAAAGGAGTCAATCATAGCCACAGCAAAGCGTAGGCTTGCAGAGCTTGGATTAGAAGTTGTGATATCAGAGCATGCCTATGAAATTGACGATTTCAAGTCTTCAAGAATAGAATCAAGGATAGAAGATCTGCACTGGGCATTCTCGGATAAGAGCATAAAAGGCATACTTGCTGCCATAGGAGGATTCAACAGCAACCAACTGCTCAGTTATATCGACTATGATATGATTGCAAAAAATCCAAAACCCTTCTGCGGTTATTCGGATATAACCGCGCTCGGGAATTCGTTACTCGCTAAATCGGGTTTAGTAACATACAGTGGTCCGAGTTTCTCCATTTTCGGAATGGAAAAAGGGCTTGATTACACCTTAGAATACTTCAAAAAATGCCTCATGGAAAGCAAACCATACGAGATTGTTGCATCAAATGAATGGAGCGACGACAAGTGGTACAGAGACCAAGAAAACAGGATATTTATAAGAAACGAAGGCTACAAAGTAATTCACGAAGGTGTTGCCAAAGGCATGGTCATCGGTGGCAATCTAAACACATTTAATCTATTGCAAGGCACTGGGTATATGCCAAACCTAAGCAACTCAATACTTTTTATCGAAGATGACTATGAATCTAATCCAGCTACATTTGACAGAGACCTGCAATCGCTGATACACCAGCCTGGTTTTGATGGCGTGAAAGGAGTGGTTATAGGGAGATTTCAAAAAGCCTCTGAAATGAGTTTCAGCATGTTGTCAAAAATAATCAACGCCAAGAAAGAGCTGAAAGATACGCCAGTAATATGCGATGTAGACTTCGGGCATACAACGCCGCAAGCCACCTTCCCAATTGGAGGCATAGCGAATATCACTGCTGATAAATCAGGCGCAAAGATAAAAATAATACAGCACTAATACTCTTTCACATTGAGTTTTCAAAAGCGATAAAAAGATTGGCTCTGAATAATAACAGATACCATGCTTTTTCTGTGTGAAATGCTAGTGCTCTTCGCTACAGCATTATTTGTAGGCATAATTGGAAATCTCGTTGGCATAGGCGGCGGAGTGCTCATAATGGTAATACTTCTTTTCGGATTCAAGATGCAGCCTGTTGTTGCAGGAGGCCTGAGCCTCCTTACAATCCTTGCAAGCGCAAGCGTAGGCACCTTGTCCAATATAAGGCAAAAGGCTCTGAGCAGAACCCTCTTTGCGCTGATTTCAGTTTTCGCAGGCATCGGCGTTCTTGTCGGTTCAGTAATCCCCTACTACCTGAATACCAAGTCATTTGAGACACTTTTTGGTTTTGTTAGCATTGGCATAGGCCTCTTTTCGATATATGCAACGCAGAGAGATATAAAGAATCTTGCAGGCATTAGCAAGAGCTTTAGCTCATTGAGCGAAGCTGAAAGGGAGCATGCAAAGGAGAATATAAGGGGAAAGCCTAAAATAGGAATATACTCGTTTGTTGCGGGCCTTGTGGCAGGGATTTTTGGCATAGGCATAGGAGGCATAGTGGGCACATACCTTACCGCGATAAAAAAGATACAGCCTAAGGTTGCATTCTCAACCGTTCTGGCAGCAATGATTGTAACCTCTGTATTAGGGTCTTATGCACATCTTTTCTCAATTAAGAACGGTGCAGCAATGCTTGGCATAATTTTGTCATTGGCAATAGGTGTAGGTATAGGGGCCCTTGTAGGCTCGCACCTCTCTATGCTAGTAAAAAGCAGCAAGCTAAGGTTTGCGCAAGGCTATATTATACTTGGCTTAGGCATAATTGCAGTGATTTTCTCCTTTATCATGTAAATGAATCTACAAAACGCTTGAATAGGAATAAATTTATTTGTAGCAATATCCTATGTGTTGCTTGCGCGAGTAAGCATTCATGTCAATTGGGTGAGCTGATGAAATTTGAGAATGAATTCACTTATAGGAAGTTCGTGGAGAGCGGCAAGGAGGAGGAGTTTGACAGGTTATTTGACGAAGCTGTTCAAAAGGCGAAGAATACTATACTGGGCAAGAGGTTTCCCATGTACATAGACGGCAAGGAAGTTTATTCTAATCAAGAATTGCTAGAGTATTCTCCTATAGACAAAAATATTCTAATAGGAAAATTTCAGAAAGGCTCAAGGGAGCACGCAACGCAGGCAATAAACGCGGCGCTCAAGGCATTCAAATCATGGAGCGGCACAGGCTACAGGGAAAGGGCAAGCATATTCAGGAATGCGGCTGAAATATTTGCAAGGGAGAAGTTCAACGTAGCAGCCATACTGAGCATAGAAAATGGCAAGACAAGATATGAATCAGTTGGAGAAGTCGACGAGGCGATAGACTTTCTTAGATATTACGCGCTTGAGCTGGAAAGGAATAAAGGCTATATTAGAAGACTAAAGCTAATCGGCAGCAGCGCGAAGGTCGATGCCGGTTTCCAGGGCGCCCCAGGCTCAAAGGAAGATATTACAATAGCAATGAAACCCTACGGCGTATTTGGGGTTATAGCCCCGTTCAATTTTCCAATATCAATATCCGTCGGCATGAGCACAGGCGCATTAATAACAGGCAACACTGTGGTTTTCAAGCCCTCTTCTACTGACAACATGTCAATGCTTACTGGGCTGAAAATATACGAGATATTCAAGGAGGCGGGAGTGCCTGATGGTGTTTTCAACTATATAACAGGCGCAGGCTCGGAGGTCGGAGACGAAATAGCAATGAGCAAGGATGTTAGCGGCATAGTCTTCACTGGCTCAAGGATAACAGGATTGTCAATGCTTGCAAGGAACTACTCAACTGGAATGCAAAAGGTATTTATAGTTGAGATGGGCGGCAAAAACCCTGCAATAGTCTCAAAATACGCAGATCTCGATGCCGCAGCGTCAGGCATTGCAAGCGCCGCTTTCGGCTTCGACGGCCAAAAGTGTAGCGCGTGCTCAAGGGTATATGTGCACGAGTCTGTGAAAGAGGAGTTCATAAGCAAGCTTGTCGAGCGCATGAGGTCATTTAAGATAGGGGATCCATTGGAAAAAGGCATATACATGGGTCCGCTGATAAGCGAGAAAGCGCATCAGCGTTTCGCTGAGTCTGTTGCAGAGGCAAAAAAGAACGGCAACGTGATTTACGGCGGCAACGACGTGCCTGGCAAGAACGGCTTTTACGTTGAGCCCACGCTGGTAGAGATAGACAATAGCAGCAGGCTGTTCAAGGAGGAGCTGTTCCTTCCCTTCCTTGTGCTGACAACATACAAGAAGCTTGACGAAGCAATAGCAATGGCAAACGGCGTAGAATATGGGTTGACTGCCGGCTTTTACAGCAAGAAGAAAAGTGAGATAAGGGAATTCCTTGACAATATAGAAGCAGGCGTCGTATATGTCAACAGAAGCATAAGCGCAACGACAGGCGCGATAGTTGGTTTCCACACATTCGTTGGATGGAAAGGCAGTGGTCTAACTGGCAAGGGCACAGGAAGCAAATTCTATCTTCAGCAGTTTCTCAGGGAGCAGAGCGAAGCTGTAGTGAAATAAAAAGCGAGAAAGCGCAAAAGGAGCTAGAGCCGAGCTAACCGCAAAAATGTGAAAAAAAGAAAAGGAAAAGAAGAAAGAGCGAACAAGGCAGAGTGTACGAGTGGGGAAATATACAGCTCTTACCTCTTCGTCCCTTCAAGCATGAGTTCTTTCGGGTCTATGCCATTCATTAGCTCCTCCACTTGCGTGTGAAGCTCTATTATCTGCTGGTTCATAGCCCTTATCCTAGCTATATTCTTTACTTTTGATATTTTATTTGAGTTCATTACGGCAATCTCGGTGCTCAACTGGTCTATTTTCTTGTTGCTGTCCTTTATCATGTCCCTTATATACATCTTCACAGTAGTAGGCGTATCAGCGTATTCAAGCACCTTTACAGCAGTCATTACCGCAAGGTAGTTGTCTCTGAGCCTCTTCCCAAGCCCTATTATGAGGTTTGTAGTTGAGTTTGAAAAGTCCATCAAGGATTCGGCAGTGAAAGCCTTCTCGAGCAGCAAAGGTATTATGTGTACTTCGTAGTCCCACGAGTTACCAAGCTTGTCCCTTATAGACAATATGTTGTCCATTATTATTGTCAGCTCGTTTATATTCTCAACCTTGTTTATCCAGCTCTGGAGCACAAGCACGTTATAGGCTTCTTTTTTGCTTTCTCCGAACCTTCTCTTGTAATCATTTAGCAGCATGTTTGCAATCTTCGCCCTTGCATTATCAGTACTGGCATCGGAGCTGCTCTTATCTTCCTGCTTAAGCGCATTATAGTGCTTTATAAGTTCAGAGACATCCTCAGACTCGCTCAATACCATATAAACAGCATCAACAGCCTTCGATATACTCCCAGTCCTCTTGTAATAGCTGAGTACCAATGCCCCTGTCACTTCCGCATATTTCCTATACTCTGTGTTATTCTTCGCCTTTTTTATAATAAGCTCAAAAAGATGATTCTGCGCAGCAACGCCAGATTCTATTTCATTTCCTTTCTGGGCCATTTGATCAACTCCCATTCCTTCGAAACTTACACCACTCTCCATCATTATTCCCCCATTCATCTTTATCTTCCTCCTGGCCCTTCAATACCAGAAATACTTTTTTACCTGTCAATGTTTTTAAGCCTATCTGTATTGAATGCCCATTTAGCAAGACAAAACTAAATTTAATCTAATTTTTGTCGATTTTTGTCCAAATGAATCAATTGCTCTCATGTTCATGTGCATCTGCATAGACTATTCGCCACGAGTTATAACCGTCTCTTATGACCTTTATCGGCCTGCTCTCGTCAGCATCTGCATAATATGCATAATGCTTCTTTGCGAATATGCCTCTTATTGCATCTGATAAAGTCATACCCTCGCCCCCTCTAATTGGTGCTTTCTGAGTGTATAATGCACTTCTACAGCCTTATGCCCCTGCAGTGTCTTTCCTACGAAACCCCTGAGATTCCTGAGCTCATCTATATCATTCTTCGCCTTGATAACATAACCAAAGTCTCCGCTGGTTATCTGCACCTCCTCTACGCCTTTCAATCCAAGCAGTTGCGAAGCCACCTCCTTCGCATTCGTATTCGGCTGCGGTTTTATGAAATAAAAGCCGTACCCACCGTGCCTGCATATGTCAATGCTCCATGCGTCCTTTTGTTTTGCCATATCCCCACCATATATTATAAATATGCAGCTAACAAAAATCATAGATTAGAAATGGTAATGGTATGCACAGACACTGATGTGGTTTGGGAGAGCAAAGAACAAGAGCCTGTGCACATGAGCATTATTATATATAATATCTCACTTCCCATTACCATGATATAATTTTTGGCAGAGGAGGTATAAATATATATCTAAAATTATTTTAGTTAAATTGATATAATATGCCTAAAAAACATAATATATTTTTAGTTTTTGAGATTATAAATAGCATAAGCATATCAAATTTATAACCTTTTATTACAATAAAACTGTGATTTAATGCCATCAAGGGAGACGCAAGAGTACATAAAGAATCAGCTGCCTTACGAGATTCTGAAGAGGGTATACAAGAATTCAAGGCTTTCCCTCAGAGCCCTGGGCAGGGAACTGAACATCTCTTATCACGTAGTAAAAACAGTACTAAACAAGCTCGAAGATAAATATAATCTAGCATATACCCTGGATTTGGATGAGGTGAAGCTTGGCTTTGCTAAGGCAAAAATTGTAATAATAAAGTTCAGCGAGAGGCCTGGCATAGACGCAATAAAGAAGGAACTGGTAAATGACCCATATGTGCAGAATGCATACCTAGTAGAAGGGGATTTCGATTTAATGCTTCATATAGTTGGTTTATCAACAGAGGAGTTTGGCGTTTGGCAATGGCTTTTTAGGCTAAAGTTCAACAATTTCAAGGTAAAGCTCGAAGTTGCCGATATATCAAGAAATTATGTTGGCTTTTTGCCCTTAAGAAGCGAATTGCTATTAAAGTCGCCGGTGCTCTCGCATTCCGAAAAGCAGATACTAGTGCAGCTTAACAATAACTCAAAGGAGAAGCTAAGCGAAATTGCAAGGAAGCTCAAGGTAAAGGACCTTGACAGGCTTTTGTACATAATAAGGAAGTTGAAGAACAATGGAATAATAAAAAGCTTCTCCGCACTGACGCAGAACCCGGACAAAACACTCTTTTACGTTTTCTCTGTTTATGTAAACCCAAGCGAGCAGCACAGTGCTTTGGTTAAAAAATTCAACGAAGAGATATTTAAAGAAGAGAATAATATAGTGAGTACCTATAGCTTTATGAGCAGCATGCAGGGCTTCTGCGATGGCATATACCTATGTGTCTTTAAAGATGGAGAGGAATTAGCAAAAAAGGGTCCTGATTTGATAAAAAGCCTCTGGTCTGCAGAGGATCCTATAATAAAAAAAGGGGTAATAACCGGAATACTAGTAGGCAAATGGCCTTTCCATTTGGAAGAAATGAAAATAAAATAAACTAAACAATCTTCTTCAGCAGCTTGTTTGACATCCTTATCCTGCCGTGATAATCATCTTTTATGCTGCTTC
>JBMFHL010000023.1:0-11502 GCA_049976845.1 Candidatus Micrarchaeia archaeon
AGGCTTCAAGCCCAGAGCAATGGTTGATGTAAGCAAAGCCTTTGAAGAAGCAAGGCTACTGAAGGATGATGAAGAGGTTCAGAGCATAAGGAAGGCGATTTCAATAACAAAGCTTGCAATAATGCAGGCGCAGAAATACTTGAGGGAAGGCATTACAGAATTGACCTTTGCCGCACAGATAGAGTACATAATGAAGTCCCTAGGGGCGACAGGGCTTGCTTTTGACACAATAGTTGCGTTCGGCAAAAATGCCGCTCTACCCCACCATATGCCTGATGAAACAAAACTAAAGAGCGGCGACTTCGTTTTGATAGATACTGGGGCAAAATACAAAAACTACTGCGCCGACATATCAAGAACCATAATATTCGATGAGAAAAAGGCAAGGAATGCAAAGAGAATGGAAGAGATGCTAAAGGTTGTGAAGGACGCACAACTCATGGCAATAAAGGCAATAAAGCCGGGCATAAGCGGCGCCAAAGTCTCAAAAATGGTTACATCTTACATAAACAGCTACGCAAATGGCAGATACAAAGGCAAGTTCATACACGCGCTAGGCCACTCAGTCGGAATAGAAGTCCATGATGCGACAATATTTTCAAAGAAGCCTAGCGTCAAGATAAAGGACAGGATGGTTCTAGCGATAGAACCGGGAATTTACATAAACGGATTCGGAGGAGTAAGGATAGAAGACGACATATTGGTAACGAAAGACGGCGCAGTTGTGCTTTAAGGGGAGCTCTGCTAGCTTGGTCAGGCTTCCAGGTTCGGGACCTGGCGACCCGAGTTCAAATCTCGGGCTCCCCGTTTTTGCTTTGGGGTTATATATAGAGACCACATTTTGCACCCCCATTCTGTCGTCGAAGCCAAAATCTGTCGTCGTAAAATCAGTATCTTTTTTCGACCTAAGGTTCTAACATATTTTTAGCAAGGATAAGGGCTGAGAAAAAGAGAAATTTTCTATCTAGGAATATATTTCCTTATAAAGTCAAATAGAGAATCAGATTCAAAAGGTTCTAACCAAATAAATATTGAATCGATAGTCATCAAAACAATGAATATAATCGATACTGTGTAAAAAGTATTTTCAAAACTCTGACCATTAAAGTAGTTTGGTACTCCTGCAAAATAAGAATTAACTACTTGAAGTCCAACACCTATCGCTGTAAAGATTACAATTCCACAAAATGCTATAAGGATATGTTTTCCTAATATTTTGAGTTTTTCAGTGTCCATGCTTTCACAGCATCTTCATCAGCTTCTTCATCGTTTTCCTCTTTAATACTATCTTCTTCCCTTCTTTTAATCTTTTTTTAGAGGTTAGATTCTATCACTTGACATAGACCTAAAACTGGCTTTATTCTTCCTATCATTAACTTAAAATATTAACATCATTCCTTTTCAAAGCTTCTAACACCCCATCTCTTGCTTCCCGTCCCCTTATCCGGCTTTTTATGGCAATTTCTAATACAAATAATATAAATTAGTCAGAATATCTAATCAGATGCGCGGCTATTGCTGCTTTGAGACAATGCTCTTTACCGTGCTGAAAAGTAGCTTATAATTATCCGCTCTTGCGCGGTACTTGTCTATCTTCCTCTTCTTTGCGGCAATTCTGTTCTTAATCCTCTTTATATCCCCCTTCCTGAAGATGCGCAATACACCTGATTCCTTATACCTAAGCTCAAGCGTAAGCTCGTCTATCTTCCTCTCTTCTATCCTCTCTTTTGCGCTTGCCAAGTCTATTTTGCCAACTATATCGCTTAGAAGCATATTGTAGTATTTGCTCATTGCATATGGGTCCTTTGCCTTTGCAATCACACCCGTAAGGAATGGTATTATCAAAGAAGAGCCAAATTTCTTCCTATAACCCAGTGCAAGTGCCTCCAGCATTTTTATGTAGTTCTCTGCCTCGCCGTTTTTCATCTTCTTGCAGTTTGACACTATCTGGTGCATGTTGCTCAATTCATAATCATAGTTGTTCAGTATGCTCCTCATATTCGCAATATGCTTTTCAAACAGCTCCCTGTTGCGCTCATCCTCTTTTATTTTATCATGCCTGTCTTTCTTCAGCACTTCCTCAACGGCTCTTGACTCCATGTTCTGGTAATTAGATTTGAAATCTGGCAGAGATTCTAATTCGTTTGTTTTTAAATAATCCACAAGATCGCCTTTATATCCCTATAAACTGCATATTCTTAACATCATCAAGCTTAAAAAATCCTACCCTCTCGAACTGCACAACGTCGTCCTTATTTATATTCTTTGCATAGCTCTCAGCATAACCTTTCACGCTTTCAAGGCTGTCTTTGTTTATCTCGCCGTTAATCAACAGCGGCTTTGGTATAATGAGCTCAGCATTGACATAATTATTCTTTTCAACCCACTGCACCTTCTTAGCATCGATAGAATCATTGCCTATGTAAGTGCCATGTATTTTATTCCCAGTGATTTTTTCTATTTTGATATTGTACAGATCCTTCAGCCTTATGCTCTCACCTTCGCTCAAGCCTTTTGCATCGCTGCCGCTTATGTAGAATATATCTCCAACAGCATACTCCCTGTAGCCAAGGTCGTTGCTTGGATGGAGTTTAAGTTTAACCTCCATGCTATCAATCCCTTCCACAGTGATCTCTGCAGGGTCTGAAACGAAGAAGAGTCTTTTTGCATTCTTGTCGATTATCTTCCTGTTCTCTGCAAGCAATATGTCCATATTCATATAACTCTCTACCTTGCTCATGCCAAACCTTAGCACAAACGCCCTTATCGCCTCTGGGGTTATCCCCCTCCTCCTCATGCCTGCAATAGTCGCGAGCCTAGGATCGTCGTAGCTACTTATCACTTTCTCCTTAAGAAGTTTGTTTATTACTCTTTTCTGCGTTGGAGAGTCTTTTATCACAAGCCTTGCCTCTAGGTGTATTCTCGGTTTCCTCAAGCCTAAAGCGTCCAATATCTTAAGATCAAGCTCGTTTCTGAGCTCGTATTCCTTGCTCCTTATTACATCAGTTACGCCGTTTATAGAGTCCATTATGGGTGTGTTAAGATCATAAGTGGGCCAAGCAACGTATTTGTCACCTTGCCTGTAGTGATCCGCATGCTTTATCCTAATCAGCGTCGGGTCGCGCATAGCCGTATTATTGTCCTGCAAATTGCCTTTGAACCTTAAAACAGCCTTGCCCTCGTCTATTTTGCCATTCAGCATATCCTCAAAAAGATACAAATTCTCTTCAATTGAATGGTCCCTGTGTATGCATGCAATGCCATTGAACCTGTTTCTCTTTATTATGTCCTGCTCGCATGTGCACACATAGGCTTTGCCAGATTTTATGAGCTCTTTTGCATATTCGTAGATCTTTGGAACGTTGTCGCTCGCATAATACTCCTTGTCGAAACTCATACCTAGCCATTCAAGATCAATCTTGAACTGGTCAACATACTCTTGTTTCTCTTTCTCCGGATTGGTGTCATCAAAGTAAAGGAAGAACTTCCCGTTGTATATCTTTGTGAATTCCTGCTCCAAATACGCAACTTTCGCATGGCCTATATGCATATAGCCGCTGGGTTCCGGCGGAAACCTTGTTGCAAACTCTCCGACCTTCGCTCCTGGAAGCTCAAACCTGGGCTTCGAAGATTTCTCTGCTTTCTTCTGCTCCTCAATTTCAAATTCGTCCTTGTATTCTGAAAACTCCTTCTCAATTTGCCCCGCCTCCATGCTGTTTACAGAATTGACAACCTCTATTACTATGCCCTCAAGCCCTTTCATATCCTTCTTTGATTCCGGATCCTTCGAAATAGTTTTGTTAAGCACCGCCTTATAATCTGCCTTGCCATAATCTATGGCATTCTTGAGCGCAAGCTTCTTTACAATATTCTTCAATTCCTCCTTGTCCACTAAACCACCAGTATGCTCATGTTGCCATAAATGCTGCCGTTTGCGGCAACAAGCATATATATCTTTAGCCTAAGCGTGTCATTCATATTTTTGTGCATAAATACAGCAACCTTCTGCGTTCTCATGCTGTTTGGGACTGTCACTTGGAAGGCTTGCGAATTTACATAGAAATTCAATGTGCTTGGGAGCAATACATCAGCATCTGTCTGAATAGAGGTGCACGACATATCATTGCTGCCTATGCTGTTGCTCACATAGCCATAGAATTGTGTCATGTTCATTCTGCCCATGTAGACAAGAGTAACATTAGAAGCAGGCGAGTAATAGTTGCTGACGCTGTTATTCTTGCCCAATGCAATCAGCATGCTTGAAATCTCGCTGCTTATGTTCATCTGCGTAACGGAATTACATCCTATCGACAATGTTGCAGTAGAGCCGTAGCCAGTTACCGTTGCATTTGCGAACGAATAACCGTATACGGTGCCTATAGTGGTTGTCTGCCTACTAGGGTTATTCTGAGCAGGCAAGGCGTTGTTGCTCATTGAAGTATAGGAAGCAACGAAGATTACAGCAACGAACAGCGAGCCTATAAGTTGCAGAAGCTGCTTTTTGTTCATTTCAATCACAAGTTTTTTAATTATTGGTTATGCAATAAATAAAGCATCGGTTTAGAATTAATAATTATTGCAATATATATAAATAATGCTATAGATGATTTTATGAGCTTTAAGGATGGAGATTTTATAAAAGTGGAGTACAGCGCATGGCGCGCAGCTGACAACAGCCTTGTTTTCACAACAGACCAAAAGAAGGCGGAGGAGAGTGGAATATACAATAAAGATGTTAGATATGGTCCGCAGCTCATCGTGCTTGGCAAGAGGAGTGTAATAAAAGGCCTTGAGGAAGTGCTGAAGGGCATGAGTATAAACGAGAGCAAGAAAGTGGAGATAGAACCTAAAGACGCTTTTGGAGAAAGGAACCCAGATTTAGTCAGGGTAATCCCAATAGCCGATTTCAGGAGGAGGGACATTAATCCATACCCTGGCATGCAGCTTGACATAGACGGGGCTACTGCAGTGGTGAAAAGCATAACTTCAGGTAGGGTATTAGTTGATATGAATCACCCCCTTGCCGGAGAGAAACTAGTATACGAAATAAAAGTAGACTCGGTAATAGAAGATGCAAAGGAAAAAGTCAGCGTTATAGCGGAGTCCTATTCCCTAAAGCCAGATTCTGTAAGCGTAAGCAATGCAGTTGCAACCGCAACATTTGGACCTAGCATAAAGAAAGATGCTGATTACTTTGTAAACAAAACCTCTTTTGTAAGCGCTGTTCTGTTGTATATGGAAAGCATAAGCAAGGTGGAAGTCAGGGAGGAATTCGAGAGGGAGGATGGGAAATCTGAAGGGCCCGCTGTAATAGAAAATAAAGGCAAAGAGGCCAAAGCGCAAGAGAGCGCTAAGAAAGGAGAAAAGAAAGAAGAAGAAAAATAGAAGTCAGATCCTCAGTCGTTTATTGAGAGCGCATACCTGCCGTTTACCTTTATGTTTAGCTTTTTTGCTATCTCTGATTTCTCAGCGTCAAGTATTACAATGTAGCCGCTCCATTTTGTTGTAAGCTCTGTAGAGCCACACAATGGGCACACGTCGCCCTGGGATATTATTAATCTGCATTTTTTGCAAGCTTTCTCCATAGTAATTACCTTTTCTGCCTAGGTTTTCTTTCCCTTTGCTTTGTCTCAAGCAGCCATTCAGGCTTGCCAAGGCCTTCTGGCCTCATGGTTAGCGCAATCTTGGTATCTTTTGCATTCGACTTCATGCTTATAGTAGAAACTTTTGCGTAAACAACATCCCCCTTCTTCAGAGTCCTGCCAGTGTTTCTTGACACAAACATGCCTGATTTCCTGTCGTAGTTTATGAAATCGCCAGTTATCTGTGATAGATGGACAAGCCCATCAAGCGGTCCTATCCTTACAAAGCACCCGAATTCTACGATTTCGCTTACCTCTCCAGCTACCACTTCATCCACTTCAAGCTTGAATGTTAGCACGTTGAAAGTAACATCATGATGCGTTGAAGGATCGCCAGGCATAAGCACGCCATCGCTTATATCACGTACATCGTATACTACAAGTATGACACCCATGTCCCTATCTATTGTCCTTTCATACTTGTTCCTAAGTATATCTGTTGCGACCTTGTTTATATCCTCGCCAAAATATGCTGGGGATATGCTCAGCGTATCTTTTATAGTATATGTATAATACAAACACTCACCAATAGCAGTAGCTAGATTATTAATTTATTAGAAAACAATATAAATAAATACTATACCCTGAAGCTTGAATCTAGCTAAAAGCCCCGCTCCTTGAAAGTGCGAAGACCTTTGCCGCTCCCTTCCTTATTCTTTTCCTCAATGCGGTGTCATTTGTGCATATAATATAGTCAGCATGCCTTGACTTTGCCTCGATCCATTTGTCAACGTACATGCGCGATTTTTCAATCTCTATTTTTTGCTTGTATGCATCTATCTCAAGCAGCGCTATTCTCGCATAGCCGCTCACTTTGCTATTACCTTTTGAGAGCTTCTCCAATTCGCTTATTACGCCATTAGACAAAACTATAGTGCAACCAGGGAAGTGTTCCTGCGCCTTAGAGAAGACATTAACGCTGTTTGAGAAGCCGAAAAGTATCGAGCTTGTATCGAGTACAATGCGCATGCTAATATTGCGATAAAAAAGCTTATATATGCAAAATATGATAATACAAAGGTGCTTCAATGCCACTGATAAACAGCATTAACATACTCGCATTCGAATTTGCAAAAAACATAGCGAGCCCTCTGCTCAACGTGCTGATGCACTACCTTACCGAAAGCTATCTTATAATAATACCTGCAATAGCCCTATACCTGTATTTTCGGAGGGACAAGAATGTTTTCTCCCTTGTAATATTTGGGATAGTGCTGTATATAGTCAGCGACATAATCAAGCTGATAGCAAGGGAGCCGAGGCCCTGCACCATGCCAGACTTGTCTTGGATAAATTCGATAGGCTGTGAGACAAGCTTTTCATTCCCGAGCAATCACGCTACTGTGCTCACAGGCCTTTATCTCTTCACTTCTTCATACAAATACCTTAGAATCTTATACATAGTGTGGCTTGTATTAATACTTTTCAGCAGGGTCTACCTTGGCTTGCACTATCTTACAGACATAATTGCAGGCATAGTAATAAGCATAGCAATAGCGTGGCCCTTGTACAAGTACTATTCCAAGAAACTAAACAATTTCTCCTCAATTATATTCTGCAAGCTGCTCAGGCCCCTCTGCCCCAAGCAATGGGTGAATTAATGTCCTATGCTGAATCAGACAGCGAGACAAAAGAAGCAATAGAGCTAAGCATCCTCAAGGGCATGCATGTAATTGCAGTTGTCGGTTGCTCAAGGGAGCAGGGCAAGCCAAGCCATGACGTGCCCGAATACCTTCAAAGCGTAGGCTATAAAATAATACCAGTAAATCCGTTTGCAGATTATATACTTGGAGAGAAAGCGTACAAATCGCTCCTTGCAATAGAAAAAGAAAGGGGCATTGAAGTTGTTGAAGTTTTTAGGCCAGCAGGCGAAGCGCTAGACATAGCCAAGCAGGCAGTAGAGATAGGTGCACGTGCATTGTGGCTGCAGGAGGGCATATTCAACGATGCGGCGATGGAGTACGCAATATCTCACAATCTGCTTGCAGTGCAGAACAGGTGCATGATGAAAGAGCACTACCGGCTCAGTGGGGAAGGAAAGCTCTAGCCCTTTATTGTTATCTCCACTCTCTTGCTGTGCTTGCCTTTATTCTCGTATTTGCTTAATTCAATACTACCTATCTCTTTTGTATTACTTACGTGCGTGCCACCATCTGCTTGCACGTCGACGTCTTTTATCTCAACAACCCTCACCACATCAAGGTTCTTTATAAGCTCGCTGCCAGGATCTGTCCTAGCAAGCCTTGGCATCTTCAAAGCCTCATCTCTTGTTATAAACCTAGCAATAACCTCGTGCCCCTCTGCCGCAACCTTGTTCGTTGTATCTATAATCTCCTGCGCCTTCTCCCTGTTCAGGTCCTGCATGTCTATATCTATCCTGGCTCTGTCCTCGTAAATTTGGCCTCCGGTCAGCATTCCGGAGCCGTAGTTCTTTTCTATGATCGCATCAAGCAGGTGTATGGCAGTATGATACTTCATTATCATATACCTTCTCTCCCAGTCTATAATGCCTGTAATACTGTCGCCGCTATGCGCATCAATTGCATTGTCCAAGAAATGCACTATGTCGTCGTTGCTCCCTTTTACATCAGTGACCTTATACTCTACGCCATTGTGGATTATCCTGCCGGTGTCATTAGGCTGCCCGCCTCCAGTTGGATAAAAAAGGGTCTTATCGAGCACAAGCTCATTGCCTCTAGCAGCAATGACTTTTGCATCAAATTCCTTTGCGTACATGTCGTTCCAATAAAGCTTCTCTGTCATAAAATCACTTAACATAAGCAATAGTAATAAGTACTAAATGTTTATTAATTTTGGTTGAGCAATCCAAACAATGCTAGTCCCGTCGTCTAGTGGCCAAGGACGCAGGGCTTTGGACCCTGCTACGTCGGTTCGAATCCGGCCGGGACTAATCTAGTGATGATACGAGGTATTTCTGATAAGTGATGAAAAAGAGTCATCTGAAACGGAACTCTTTGCCTCTGCAAATGACTTGCACTTCGCAAATAATCAATAACTTTTTGCGAAGTTTACCATATACCTTGCGTCCTTGCCGCAGTAAATGCACTTGCCGTGCAAGTCAGACTGGTCGAAAGGTATATTAGACGTCTTTGCTCCCGTTTCCTCTTTTATCTTTTCCTCGCATGCGCTGCTCCCACACCACGGCGCATGGATTATACCCTTCTTATCGTTGAGTATTTTTTTGAATTCTGAGTATGTAGAGGCGTTGTGTATGCTCTCTTCCATGAATCTCTTAGCACGCTCATAGAGGCTCTTGTGTATGTCATTTAATACAACATCCACTTTTTCTATTATGTTGCTTTTGCTAGTTTCTGCTTTGGCTCCTGTATCACGCCTAACAAAAATTACCTGGTTCTTCTCAACATCCTTTGGCCCTATTTCTATTCTCAGCGGTATTCCCTTGAGTTCCCATTCGTTGAACTTGAAGCCTGGCGAATAGCCGCTTCTGTCATCTACCTTCACCCTATATCTACCTCTCAGCAGCTCTTCCACATGCCTTGCTTCATTCAAAACCTTCTCCTCGCTGCCTTTCTTGTAAATGGGTATTATTATAACCTGTATATATGCAATCCTTGGCGGAAGTATTATGCCTTTGTCGTCTCCGTGCGTTGCAATCATTACCCCAAGCTCCCTTGTGCTGATTGCATATGTGTTTTGCCATGCATACTGCTGTTTGCCATTTTTGTCAAGGAACAAGATTGAAAACGCCTTGGCAAAGTTCTGTCCGTCATTATGGAAATCAGGCCCCTGTATGACATAGCCGTCTGGCATAACATGCTCGATGCTGTAGCTAGCGACTGCGCCAGCGAACTTCTCGGTATCTGTTTTTCTTCCGGCTATTCCAGGCAGAGCCAGATACTCCCTGAGTATCTTGTCCCAGATATTCATTATCGCATCCTTTTCCTTTTCTGCCTCTTCCTCGGTAGCGAAGGCGCTGTGGCCCTCGCACCACAAAAATTCCCTTGTCCTCAGCAGTGGCGTAGGATGCTTGAACTCCCATCTCACAGCATTGTTCCACTGGTTATACCTTATTGGCAAATCTCTCCATGACCTTACCCACTTTGAATAGCTAGGGTACATTATTGCTTCTGATGTTGGCCTGATTGCGAGTCTCTCGTCAAGTTTTGTCTCTCCAGCGTGTGTCACCCAAGCTACCTCAGGCATGAATCCCTTGAAATGCTCTTTCTCTTTTTCAAGGAACTTTTCAGGTATAAAAACTGGGAAATAAACATCATCTACTCCGTTTTCTTTCAGCATAGCGTCAACGGCATTCATTATTATCTGCCATGCCCCATATGCTGAGGGCCTGAATATTATAGTTCCTGAAACAAAGCTGTAATCTATGAATTCGGATTTTATCAGCGCATCGGGATACCATTCCGAAAAATTTGCCTTCTTTGAAACTAATCCAAGAGGTTTTGACTCTGAATCGCTTTGTGCTTCCAACCAAACACCTATTTAACTACTATAATATCTTGTGAAAAGATTTATAAACAGAAACATCTATTTTATACTAATTTGCGCTGATTACATGCTCATGGGCATAAAAAGAATATATGAAAAGACAGAGATAACAGATGGCAAAAGAATATTAGTAGATGCGCTTTGGCCTAGAGGTGTCAAGAAAAGCACCGCAAATATAGACATGTGGCTGAAGGAAGTGGCTCCTAGCACCGCGCTAAGGAAGTGGTTCTTGCACGATCCCACAAAATGGACAGAGTTCAAGGAAAAATACTTCAAGGAGCTCGAAGCAAACGAAGCGTTCGCAAAGTTGCTTGAAATGGTAAGAAACACAGATGTCACGCTTGTATATGCGGCAAGCGACACAGAGCACAATAATGCGGTGGCATTGGCAGAATGCATAAGCAAAAAAATTGGAAAATAATGTCAGCCTATTTTTAGAATATACTTGCTGTTTATTAGTGACACATTGAGCGAATTGTCTATAATCTCGTTAGCTGGCAGTTCCAGCACAATATTGCCTTTGCCGCAGATCGGCGTAGTATTGTATGGTGTTGCATTTGCTATTAGGGTTATACCATAAACCCCAGGCGAAGACTCTTCAAGCCATATCTGCCTGATAGGAAATCTAGTGTTCTTCATCCAGAAGCAGCTCTGCACATAACCAGCAAATGGAAACAGCATGCCGCAATATGCAGAGCATGGGCTAGTTGGCTGAGACACATTCATGTAGCCCTGTTCCTGTTGCTGGGCTGTTGCGGCAACGTAAAAAGTTGCATTGTAATAAGTGCCGTTGTAGATTATGCTTGCATTTACAGCTCTCAGTTCATCTAGCTGGGAATATCCATTTGCATGATGCATAGAAAGTGCAACAGCAAGCACCACTACAACTATAAAAAGGGCAAGCGCAAAACTTTTTGACAATGCAATCGCCTGAAAGTGCTAACACTATGCATAAATTTTGTTGAGTTTGCAGCTGAAAGAAAGGTACGACTGGCAAATTGCGCACATCGATTCTTTGCTATAACGCTCTCCATTTTCAGCAAGGAACTTTGCATACTTATCAACGACAGCAGCATCAAGCGCCGCTTCTATCTCTTTTATCTTGTTTGAGTATTTGCCTGATTTATATTTGCTTATAGCAGCTTGTGCTACTCCCAATATCTCAGCAACCCGCTTCTCTTTCATTTTGTATTTGAGCATAAGCTCCTTTGCAAGCTTAGACCTTATTGCAGGTATGACCTCATTTGCAGCGGCTTCATATACAAGTGGCATAAAGATTCCTATAACATAGTTATATATTAATATTTAAAAGAATTCCCTCAACTTCGTTGAGGGTTATATAATGTACTTTTACTCCTTATCTCACAATCTTTAT
>JBMFHL010000024.1:0-11043 GCA_049976845.1 Candidatus Micrarchaeia archaeon
ATTTAATTTCGGTATTACTGTAGCCACGTCTCTAACGTAAATTGCGTTCTTGAGCCTTGATTTCTTGTAAACATCTACATATGCATAGTTATCCCTAATTTTTGTTATTACTACATGCTCGCCCTTCTCAACAATTTTCTTGTAAAGCTCATCTAACCTCATGCCTGAATCTACAATGATAAAATGCTTTGTAATCGCATCATTCAAATGCAAGCCTGCAGTATCCCTCTTTATCTTTGCACTCTGCTCTTCAGCTTGTGCGCCGCTCCACAAGAACATGACTATTATCAAGTCCCAGAATGTCATAAACTCCCTATAAGCAAATGAGAATGAAGTACCAAATGCAAAGAATGCGAAAGTGCTAATAACTATTGCGCCCATCAGATATTTGCTCACACGCACAGTAAGCATTGTTGCATCAAAATAATTCCTCTTCTTCTGCAGATAACTTCTGAATACCCTGCCTCCATCCATTGGGAAAGCCGGAAGCAGGTTGAATATGCCGAGCAGTATATTCATCTCAAACATTAGCTGTAGCGTCTGCGTTATTATGCCTGGCGGAGAAAAAATCACGAGAATTCCAAAAATACCTCCTAGGAAGAGGCTCATTATAGGGCCTGCAATCGCTATGTTGAATTCAACCTTCGGGTTTATCCTAATATCATCTATTATCGAAGCCCCGCCTATAGGAAGCAGTATTATCTTTTTTACCTTTATGCCATTCCTAAGTGATGTTATGGAGTGCGCGAGCTCGTGGATTAGCACGCAGACAAAAAGCAGCACTATCAAAATGAACACAAATGCGCTTATAAGCAGCGTGAATAGAAGCAGCAGTAGAAACGTCCAGTGAAGTTCAATTTCTATTCCGAAGATTTTGCCTATACCCAAGGATTGAACTGCCATATAAACACTGCCAACCAAACTGCCAATGCTAAATATATATTTTATAAACTAATTTATATATAATTCATATAAGGCTAATGCGTGCTTATTAGAGCCCAAGGGCTTTTTAAGCTCTACGATATAAATGCATTGTAAATAAAATATGGTCCTTTTATGCCAAAGGTTAGCGTTATTGTACCCGCACTCAACGAGGAGAAATATATAAGATACGTAGAAGAAGGGCTGAAAGAGCAGACCTTCAAGGATTTTGAGGTAATAGTTGTCGATGCTGGCAGCAAAGACCGTACAAGAGAGATTGCGAGAAAATTTGCAAAGGTAATAGTTGAAAAGAGAAAGGGCATAAGCGTCGGCAGGAATGCAGGAGCCAAAAAGGCGAAAGGTGATATACTGGTTTTCATAGATGCAGATACAAGGCCTTCGCCTCAGCTAATAAGCGAATATGCAAAAGCATTCAAGGGAAATATCGTAGCAGCAACAGGTCCAATATTGCCGCTTGAGAAAACAAGCAAAAAAGTAGAATTGGGATACAAATTCGTTTCAATACTTTTCGTAAAAGTTGCAATATTGATAGGAAAGCCCTCTGTTGTGGGCTCCAACTTTGCAGTGAAGCGCAATACCTTCAATAAGATAGGTGGCTTCAATGAAAACTTTGCGACTTACGAGGATTGGGATCTCTCAAACAGGCTAAAAAAATTTGGGAAAATAGTATATGTAAATAATGCCATAGTGCACACCAGCACCAGAAGAATAAAAGCTTGGGGCATACACGGCTATTTCAACTACCATGTGGGCAACATGATAAGGTACCATCTTTTCAAGAAGCCCAAAGAGGACTACGAGCCCGTAAGATAAAAAATGAAAAATATAAAAAATAATAAATATACAGTAATGATAATGAAAGAATTGAAAGAAGACTGATTTAATGGAGCATAAAGAGTGGCAAGGTAAAGCCGAGAAGGCACTAACGCGCCTTTCGCATCCGGGGAAAAAGCTCAGCCCAGAAGAAGTGAAAGAGGCGTTGCAGCTGCTGCAGGATAATGGCGATTATGTTGTAGGCAAGCTATATAAACGATTCATAAATGCAGAAAACCTTAAAGGCAAACTAGACCTTTACTTGAGCGAAAGAACTACAGAGGATGCAGATGATGTAAAAATTAAGAAGGAGTTAAGCGAAACAATAATGCGCATATCAAATCCTGATTATCTTGAGCGCAATTTCAACATAAGCATAAAAGGTGCAATGGTCGAGCACTACCGCGCAGGCACTTTTTATCCATATGACATGCTGTCCCTAATGCACTTAGTGGTTATAGATTCCGTAAAAAACTGGTACTACGAAAATTTTAATGACAACACACAAGCAAGCCTGTTGGACAATATAAGCCCCATAGAGAAGAATATAAAGCTATCCGGGATCGATGGTAAATCAAGCACAGCTCTCGCTTTTTCAATAATACTCCTTCTCACGTACCAAGAGGATAGTTACAAGGATAAAATGGATATGGAAATAAAATCTTCTAAATTTATTGAAAATCCAAGCGAATTTATCAATGAGCCCATAGGCAGTGTTAGAATCGAAGTCTTCGAAAAGGACAAAAAAAAGATGCATGCACTTGCAGAAGAGATGTATAAAAGCATGAAAAAACAAGGCTACTTTGGAGAGCTATTTCCATCATATACCGAATTCTTAAAAAGATTTCAGTACTTCGAGGACGAGTTCATAGGCGGCATAAAAGACGTCTACAATTACCTTCCAAGCATCAAATTCTCAACAGTAATGATGCTCACATACTATGCAGATGTAATAGCATACATTTTGGCTGAGGCAGAAAAGGCAAAAAATCCAATTACCCAAGGAGAGCTTGAGGACAAGGCTGAGAAAATAAACAGTGTCATACAAAAATTAGTATTGAAGAACTCAATAGAATCAGAAGAAATAGAGCAGGCAAATACGCTGCTTATTTTTGTAAAAGGCCTAGAAGCGGCAGCGCCCTTGAACAAGAACGGTGAAGTACAGGAAGGCTATGGATAATCTTGATTAAAATTCTAACCTTTTTTATATTTTCCGTTTCATATTAATATTCTAGCAGTGGTCAAATGGAAGAATATACTAAATTCGAGAAAGCAAGAATAATAGGGGCAAGGGCTCTTCAGCTCGCTTATGGGGCGCCACCTCTAATTGCAGTGCCTGAAGGCGTTTACGAGCCCCTGCGTCTGGCAGAGATAGAGTTCGAGAAGGGAGTAATCCCAATAGTGGTAGTTAAGAAATAGGGGTAGAATATTTATGGATGAAAAATATGATGTCATAGTAGCAGGCGCAGGTGTTGCTGGGGCTTTGGCTGCAGCCTCTGCTTCGCAAAACGGCGCAAAAACCCTGCTTTTGGACAGAAATGAAGAATCAAGCGTGGGCAAGAAAACAAACTGGGGTTGGGTTTGTGGCGATGCTGTAGCTCAGGACCATATCACCTTCGCAGAGCATGAACTCCATACCAGTTTTGGCAAGCCAGAGCTAAACCTAAAAGTAGATGGCGTATATGTAGTAAGCCCTAGCATGAAGAAGAAGGTAAAATTCGAGGGTGCAGGCTACAGCCTAGACAGGCCGTCTTTTGCGCGCAAGCTGCTCTCAATAGCAAAAAAGAGCGGTGTAGAATACATGCCCGGCATGGAAGTTGAAGGCCCTATCATAGAAAATGGCGAAATAAAAGGCGTCTTCGGCAAGGATGCAAGCAAAAGGGATTTCAGAGTAAAGGCAAAAATAGTCATAGACTCACTGGGCATGGCAAGCACAATAAGGAGGAAGTTGCCTGAAAACAAGTTCATAGAAAGAAACGTAGATATTCATGACATAGAGTCTACTGGGAGATACATACTTGATTTTGAACAGAATGGCGAAAACGAATATTACTATGATCCAAAGAATGCAATAATACACTTAAATCAGACCATGGCTCCAGGAGGCTATGGCTGGGTATTTCCTAAGGAAGGAAAGGTTGTAAATGTGGGAATAGGCGTCGAGAAGGCAAGCCTCGAAATAAGAAACAGCAAACTCGGCAAGAAGGACACGCTTCATAGCTTAATAGATCAGTATGTCGAATGGAATCCGCTGCTAAAGGACACAAAAATAAACAGCAAAGATGCCAACGGAAAAGGGTACTGGTCTGTATCGGTGAAGAGGCAGCAGGATAGTCTAGTATATAAAAATTACATGGGCGCTGGAGACAGCATGTCTATGCCAAATCCAATAAGCGCAGGCGGCATAGGCCCAGCAATGACATCTGGCATACTCGCAGGCAAGGTTGCTGCTGAAGCAGTGGCGAAAAATGACACGAGCATAGAAATGCTCTGGAAATACAATATACTATATAATGAGAAATATGGAAAGAAGACAGCTTCCCTTGAAGCCTTTAGGATATATTTGCAGTCGCTCAATAACGAGCTGATAGACTATGGTATAGAGCACTTCTTGACAGACGAAGAAGCCATACAAATGAGCTATGGCATAACGCCAGAATTGAGCTTTGCAAGCACACTGAAGAAAGCGATAAGCGGCATCGCCAATATAAACGCTTTCAAGAATCTCATATTTGTAGTAGGCAAAATGAAGAACCTCAATAAGCTTTATGAAAATTATCCAAAAACTCCAAATGAATTTGATGCATGGCAAAAACTCGTAAGAAACGAGATAAAAGAGGTAAAGGAGAGATTTGCTCCGAATCCAGTATAAAATTTAGCTGCTCAGTAAAAAATTTACAAGATTAAAAAACAGCTGGCAGTACAGAAAAGCCAGCAAAGACTATGATAAGAATCACCAAAGTTTTCTCGCAAGAGTTAAATACCTTTGCGTGAAAATATCTATCACATTTGTCGTTACTATTTAAATTTTTGTAGGCTAATATTATTGGCTATATTCTAGTGGTTTTATGGCTGATCTAGCTAGGGACATAAGGCTTGCAGTGGATACGGGCAAGGTAGCCCTCGGTTACCGAGAGGTAGCAAAGTCTATAAGCGAAGACAAGGCGAAGGTTGTAATTATAGCAGAGAAAGGCGACAAAAATAGGATAAACGACCTGATACACCTGTGCAACATATCTGGCATAAAACTATGGAAGTACAACAGCGGCTCGATAGAGCTTGGAACAGTCTGCGGAAAGCCTTATTCAGTGAATGCTGTAGCCGTAATAGACCAGGGTCATTCAAATATATTAAATGAAAGTTATTAATTTGATTAGGTGCATCATGTGCCACGAGGAGAATTTGCAGCAAAAGAAATCCTGAAGAAGAGGAAAAGGCAGCGTATGCTTAAGAAATGGTGGAAAAGGAAATATTTCAAGCTCAAGGCAAAGCATGACCCTGTAGGGACTGTGCCTATGGCAAAGGGTATAGTATTGCAGAAGTTCATGCTTCAGCAGAAGCAGCCACACAGCGGTCTGATAAAATGCGTGAGGGTGCAGCTTATTAAGAACGGGAAAGTTGTTGGCGTTTATGTGCCTGAAGATGGCGCAATAAACTTTATAGACGAGCACGACGAGGTAACAATACAAGGCCTTGGCGGCTCGCAAAGAGGCCAGATGGGATGTATTCCTGGACTTAAGTATAGAGCTATAGCAATAAACGGCATAGATCTAAGACAGATTGTAAAAGGCAAGAAGGAGAAGCCGAAGAGGTAATTTGATGGCTGATGATAATGCAACTGATAAAGGAAGAGAGCAGGCAAGCAGTGTAGCTCCAACAGAGAATGCTGCAGTTAAGGCTAAGCGCAGCGCAAAGAATATTCAGAGCGTAAATCCACCTGCGCAGGAAGGCGAAGCAGCAACAGCTAAGCAAGCTGCAAAGCCGAAGCGCTCAAGGAAAACCGATGCAGTAGCAGAGGAACAGCTCCTGTTCGGAAAATATTCTTTTTCAGGCATAACAATTGCAGACCAAAGCTTCTCTAATTATCTAAGTTTAATGCCAATGAAATATCCAAACATATATGGGAGAAGGAAGCAGCAAGCTTACTACTTCTCACATGCAAATGTTATTGAAAGGCTCATGAACAAGCTCATGCGAGGCGGTACAGGCAAGAAAGTCGGCGGCAGGGTCATAAGGACAGAAGGCAAGCTGCAGGGCAAAAAAATAAAAGTGATGCACATAGTAGAGCAGGCATTTGACACAATAAACAAACAGACAGGAAAGAATCCGATACAACTGCTCGTAGAAGCGATAGAGAATGTGGCCCCGATAGAAGATACAACCAGAGTTAGATACGGAGGCATAAACTACAATGTCGCTGTTGACGTTAGTTCGCTGAGAAGGCTCAATATAGCGCTTAAGAATCTCGCTCTTGCGGCGATAATGGGTAGCTTTAAAAACAGGAAGTCAATTGCTGATGCGCTTGCTAATGAGATTATGCTAGCTGCAAGCAAGAGTCCTGAAAGCTATGCCATAAAGAAAAAGATTGATGCAGAGCGCATGGCCAGGAGTGCAAGGTAATTTTTATGGTTAAGAAAGAATTTGTTGCGGAAGAAGTAGCAAAAATCATGGACACTCCTGACAGGATAAGGAACGTAGCAATAGTTGCACATGTTCACCATGGGAAGACAACCCTTACCGATTCCCTTCTTGCGAAGGCAGGCATAATATCTAAAAGTGTGGCAGGCGAAGTGCTCTACACAAATTACGACGAGATAGAGAAGGAAAGAAGGATAACAATAAAATCGGCCAACATCTCGCTTGCTTTTACCTACAGTGGCAGCGATTACATTATAAACCTGATAGACACTCCAGGGCACGTAGATTTTGGCGGCCACGTAACAAGGTCGATGCGCGCAGTCGACGGAATAGTTTTAGTTGTTGATCCGGTAGAAGGCGTCATGCCGCAGACAGAAACGGTCATGAGGCAAGCGCTGAAGGAGAAGGCGAAGCCGGTGCTTTTCGTCAACAAGGTTGACAGGCTCCTTAACGAGCTCAGGCTTACCCCGGAGCAAACATTCGAGAGGCTGCAGAAGCTCATAGAAGATGTTAACAAGCTTATAAGGAAATATGCGCCTGAGGATGTCGCCGAAAAGTGGGCAGTGAAAGTCGAAAATGGCAGCGTGTGCTTAGGATCAGCTTATAAAAAATGGGCGATTTCAAAGAGGATAATGGACAAATATAAGGTCACTTTCAAGGATATATTTGCACTCACCGCAGCAAATGACGAGGCTAAGCTGCAGGAGGTTGCCCCAATAGACGAGGCAGTGCTGTCGATGATAATAGAGCATCTGCCGAATCCGAAGGAGGCTCAGCCATACAGAATACCTAATCTGTGGCACGGCGATCTTTCTAGCGAAGAGGGCAAGGCAATGGTAAATGTGGATAGATCCGCAAAGGTCGCGATGGTGATTTTCGGTATAACTTATGATCAGCATGGCGGAGAGGTTGCAATAGGCAGGGTTTTTGCCGGCACAGTGAGAAAAGGCACGCTGCTCAACATATCTGGAAGAGTGGAGCCGCAGCGCGTGCAACAAGTTGGCTTGTATATGGGTCCAGACAGGGTGCCTGTTGAAGAAGTGCCAGCTGGCAACATAGCCGCTGTAGTAGGATTGAAAGACATAACAATAGGAGATACAGCAAGCGAATCCGAAATGGAGCCTTTTGAGCAGATTAAGCACTATTCACAGCCTGTGGTCACAAAGGCGGTAGAGGCAAAAGATCCAAGGGATACATCAAAGCTCATAGAGGCATTGAGGGAGCTGTCAAAAGAGGATCCTACAATAGCCGTAGAGATAAATCAGGAAACTGGAGAGCATTTGGTCAAGGGTATGGGCGAGCTTCATTTAGAGATAATAGAAACAAAGCTCAAAGATGAGTACAAAATACCAATAACAACAAGCGAGCCTATAGTGGTTTACAGGGAAACAATAGAAGGTACGGTAAAGGATGTTGAAGGCAAATCACCCAATAGGCATTCCAGATTCTATGTTACCGTTTCGCCACTCGAGCAGGGTGTTGTAGACCTTATCGAAAGCGGCACAATGAGGGAAGGAAAGCCTAAAGGAAAGGCTTACGTGGAGGATTTGATAAAAGCTGGCATGGTCAGGGAAGAGGCAAAGGAGCTTGTTGATATTTCAAGCAATAGCGTGCTTCTAGACATGACACACGGAGTACAGTACATTAACGAGGTCATGGAGCTGCTTATAGAGGGATTTGAGGAGGCTGTTAACGATGGCCCATTGGCAAGGGAGAAGTGCTCAGGCATAAAAGTAATAATAACTGATGCCACGATACACGAGGATCCTGTGCACAGGGGTCCTGCGCAGATAATACCTGCAATGAGAAGGCCGATATACGCCGGCATGCTGCAGGCAGGGGTTGTATTGCTTGAGCCAAAGCAGAAATTCACGATAAACATACCTCAAGAATACATGTCAGATGTAATATCATTGCTTCAGGGCAAGCGCGGCCAGATACTCGAGATAGAGCAAGAAAACGAACAGGCAACAATAATAGCAAAAATGCCAGTGGCAGAGGTAATAAAAGGATTCTCTAACGAGCTAAGGGGCTTGACGCAGGGAAGAGCGATATGGTATTTCGAGTATGCAGGTTTTGAGAAGCTGTCAAAGGACCTGCAGGCTGAGGTAGTTCGTGAGATAAGGACTAGAAAAGGACAGCCTCCAGAGCCGCCAAGGCCGGAGCAGTTTATGGATTAAGCATAGCCTTTTATATTTTGACAGAGAAGAAATTGCAACTAATCGTTGCACCAATGAAACGAGGTGTTTTTATGGCAAAAGCATATGTGAAATTCGAAGTGTCAAAGGAAGTAGCAGATAAAATAGTCGAAGCAATAAGGTTAGCAAAGCAGAGCGGCGCCGTTAAGAAAGGCGCAAATGAAGTGACGAAAAGCATAGAGCGCGGCTTAGCAAGTTTTGTTGTAATTGCCGAGGACGTGGAACCGGAGGAAGTAGTAATGCACATCCCAATGCTCTGCGAGCAGAAAAAGATAACATTTGCATACCTGCCGACAAAAGAGATTCTTGGAAAGGCGGCGGGGCTTAATGTGCCTTGTACAGCAGTTGCAGTTGAGAAAATGGGGCAGGCGGAAGGGGCAATAAAGGAAATTGCTTCTAGGATAACAGGCAAACCACAGGAGAAAGCAGAGCCAAAGGAGAAGGCGGAGCAAAAGCCTCAGCCGAAGCCAAAGGCAGATGCGCAAGGCAAGCAGCAGCAAAAGAATTAATGAAATGTGATAAGAATGCCAGAAGAGGAAGACCAATTTGATGGCTTTTTAGCAGAGGTAGTAGAAGTGCCTAGGGTAAGAACAGGAATATTTGGCGAAGCAGAACACGTAATGTGCAAGATACTCCAGGGCAAAGACAAAGGTAGGGTAATAAGGCGCAATATGGTGGGTTTCGTCAAAGTTGGCGATTACGTCAGGCTGCCTGATACGACAAGAGAAGCAAAGCCCATAAGGGCAAGGTGAATCAGATGCCGAAATGTTCTTATTGCTTAAAAGAAATAGAGAAAGGCACTGGCATGATGTACGTGAAAAGGAACGGCGCTATAAGGTATTATTGCTCGACAAGGTGCTATAAGCTTGATGTTATATATGGAAAGAAGCCTAATGCCAAGGAGATTTCAAAATCCTATTGAAAAAGTGTTAAATGCCTATGTCTGAAGAAGAAGAATTTAAGCTGCTTTTGAAAGAGTCAAGGCGCAGCAGCGATTATAATGCATTTGGTTCATTGTTGGAATATGTATCCAAAGACCCCAAGAAATACGCTGGCGACGTACTGGTTCTTGCTGCAGAGCTTACAAAAAGGAAAGCAATGTCGTCAAGCGAAGAGGGCGCAAAAGAAATAGCGTCTGCATTCATGAACCTCTACAATATATACAAAGAGTATGCTAGCGAAGAAACGCTGGAAAAGGTGCGTGAGATACTCAAAACCATATAGCAATGAAAAAAGGCGAATTTTTAAAAAAACAAACATAAAGCAAAGTATTTAAATTACCTTCCCTCAATTCTTTCTTTAAGTATATAATCAATTTTATAATGGGCTTGCAGTTGCAATGCCTGCACTCAAAAATATTTATATGGTGTAACAATGGAAATCAAAGAAAAAGCTGTTAATAAGAGCCGACAACAAGACAGCATACAAATACCAAAATTTGATGTCGCAAAAGAAAGCATACGCCAATCTGTAAACTACTTCAGCGACGTGACATCGTCTGCACGCAAGCTTAAAAAAGAGCTTAAATATAGAGACATAATTATATTCAATTCGAACTGGGTTGCAACCTATCATGTAGCAGAAACCCTTGCTCGTGCGACTAAAGACAAAGAGACACTAGATAAGCTTGAAGAGATAAATGAAAATATAAGGAAAAATGCGGCAGAGTTAGGCTATGAGACAAGCAACTACTCTACAAAGAAGCTCAGGGGAAAAAACTATCAAAGTGTAAAGGACATAATCGAAGCAGATCTTAAATTCAGGCCTACAGTTTTCGATGATATTGATTCAGCAACAATTGACTATATACTCGAAATAAAGAGTCTTTTGAGGCAATTGGTCTTGCCAGACAATGTAGGTTCTAGCGTTGCAGCTAAGCCAGATGCCGAAGAGCAAAAAAGGAAAGAAGAACAAAAAAAGAAGGAAGAGCAAGACGCAAAAGACGCAGAAGAAAAGGAGAAGCAAAAGCAAGAGAAGAAAGATAAAAAGCTTAAGGGAAAGAATTCAGCTGTAATAATAAATGAGCAACAACCAGCTGAGAATCCGAAAAAAAAGGTTCAATCTGGTCCTGCGATAATAAAAGAAAAGATAAACAACGAGAACAAGGAGAATGAAGCTGCAAAGCTAAAAGAACAAAAGAGGCTGCTTAGGGTTCAAAAACCTCAGGAACAAACAGCGCAGAACGAGCAGAAGAAAATTGAGATACAGCAGCATAACAAAATAAGAAACGTAGGTGCAAGGCTTACGCAAATTGGCGTAGCATTAGATGTGGCAGGTGCAGCCGTAGCCTGGGTGTTTGGGCCTGTAGGTGTATTGCCTGGCATAATATTGGGCACAATAGGTGTGCCCTCTTTGGCAGCGGGTATACCAATGTGGCTTGCCGGGGTTTTTATAGACGATCATAGGAGCAAGAAAGCAGCAAAATCTGCAGTATCAAAGCAGCAGCAGCAAC
>JBMFHL010000025.1:0-10946 GCA_049976845.1 Candidatus Micrarchaeia archaeon
GGTGATAAATGAGCCATTTATTCCTATACTCTTGCCTTTTATGAACTTTGAGAGCAGGCTCAGGTATTTCTTCCTGCTGCTCCTGACGTTCAATACTTTTAATCCGTCTCTTTTCTGCGATAGCGCTGTTTCGTATTCTAATTGCGAGGTCAGCAGGTATGCACTATCTCTTTTGAGTATGAGCACATCGCCTTCGAATATGCCACTTGTGAAGCCTGTCACATAAAGAAAATTCGGATCCTTTACTTCCGTATTCTTTATTAGTATCAGATCAACATCCACTTTCGAGAATATTTTGTCAAGCTTTGGTTTTATGCTCTCCATACAAAACACTTTTTAATTTTTTAATTATGGCTGATTTATTGATAAATATGTTTGTATACAAAGATTCTGTTTCTATTTCCTTGATGGTAGCCCACCTGTATGCCGAATTTTCTATATTCAGTTTTATTTTATTTGAACTTGTAGTAAATATATATGCCTTATTGGCCCAGCATATTTTCTTTCTGGGATCAAATAGCTTTACGTTTAATGGGCCTTCTATCTTTTTCAAGTCCCCCTTTGCTAAGCCAGTTTCCTCAAACAGCTCTCTATAAGCGGCATGTTCATAATCTTCATCCCTTTTTATGCCACCGCTTACAAATGTCCATATATTGGGATTGCTTATGAATGGGAAATTTCTTCTCTTTAGCAGAAGCAACTTTTCGTTGCTTAGCACAATTGCAATTATTCCCGGTCGCTCAGCTTCACCATATTCTTTGCACATCATAGATTAAAGATAAGAATTATATATTAATAAAGGGTAATATTCATTGATGTTCATGGTGGCAGCAGAAACAATAGATGTCATACGCAGCCCATTAGTTTACCAGAACATGAAGAATCCTGCCCTGCTCAAATATTATTATAGGATGAAAGCAGTTGAGCTTATTAATGGAAATGAGATTAGTGGGTCTTCTCCTCCTGACATATTTATAGGCAGCTTTGGCTATCCGAATGTCTTTGTAGGACCTATGGTGCCACCTGTGCATGGCGATACTGAGATGATGAGCATGCCAGAAATGTGGCGCAGCGTAGACATACCGAAGATAGTTGAATACAGGTCTATGCTTGTGAGGGGCATGTATAAAACCAATGTACACAATGTGGAGCAGGGCAAGGTGGAGGAGCTTGTAAGGGATCTTGCACTTGCTGAAAAGTATGTAAATGCTGATATAACATTTTCAAGCAAACCTGAGATGAAGGTTGTATTTGAAGAGAATTCGCAGCCTTTCGGGCCAAGCGCCTTGCTAAAAGAACTTGAGATAGGCAACGTCAAATCTGATGCAAAGGTGGAGAAAGAGTACTCTGATACAGATGTTACTGCTACTGATGCAATGCTGGAGTTATATGACAAAGGCTTAGCCATTTCGAAAATACAGAAGGCGTTCTCTGCCGGATTGCTGGGAATCGGGAAGAAAAGAAGGTTCGTGCCCACAAGATGGAGCATCACTGCCGTTGATGATACAATTTCAAAGGCAAAGCTGAGAATCGAGAAGGAGTATGACAGTATAGATTCAATAAGGATTTATGAGAATGTTGCACTTGACAACAGGTGGATAATATTAATGATACCTGGCAATTGGAGCTATGAGCTCATTGAGGCATGGTACCCAAATACAACTTGGAACATGAGCAATAAAGACATTGCAATATATTCTTCACATGAATTCTTTGAAGGGAGAAAAACATATGCTGAGATTGGCGGATGCTATTATGCGGCAAGACTCGCTGTTTCGGAGCTTTTTGACAAAATAAAGAAGCAAGCTACTACTGTTATAATGAGGGAGACGCATTCAGGATATACTATGCCCGTGGGAGTATGGAATGTCAGGGAGCACGTCAGGGAAGCGCTTGAGAAGGAGCCAAAGATATTCGGAAACATCTATGAGGCTTTTTCTTATATAAGAAGCAGACTTGACATACCAATAGGCACATGGATAAAGAACAGCGAAGTGCTGAAAGATTTATTCATGCAGAAAAGGCTTTTTACTTAATTACAATTTCAATATTTTTCTTCGCCCTTATCTCAAACCACTTATAATCCCTTTTGTGTTCACCTAGCAGAAGAAGTTTATACTTTCCGCCTTTTATTAGATCCTCGAATTTCAATATGCCAGTTTCGCTGCTGCACTCTGCTATCTTTTCGCCTACATAATGGAGCTCTCCTGTCACCTTCCCTATATTACTACCATCAGCATTTACTATTTTTATTGTTGAATTTACTTTCATGCTTTCAGGTTTTTCATAGGAGGTTGAGATAGTATTATCTGGCAGCTCGTAATCGAGCGTTTTTATAAAAATTGGGCCTGCAGGCAGCCTTTCTTCGCCCAATGCATCTACGTAGCTTATTGCACAAACCCTTCGCTCCAGGGATTTTAGCCTCATGAATGCATCACCTTCTAATTCATCAGCAAAACCAAGATCTGCTATCGCAAATTTCACTATGTCTGGACTCTGCCTGAAATATAGCTTTGTCTGGCAGAGCCTCCTCACATTTATATTTATGTCAGTTGCGTTATGGGTTATGAGTATTATACCTATTCCGCGTTTCCTAAAATCCTGCATGCGCTGCTTCAGATCTATCACTGCTGCGGATACGTCTTCCTGATTGAAAACAAGCTGCGCCTCCTCCAATATTATCATAAGCCTTAATGTATCGTCTCCGTATGCATCGAATGAGTCGGCTATGCTGTATACTTGGTTAAGTATAAGAGCGTAGAAGAACGATTTCATGTTGTTGCTAACGCTTGAAAGGTCAAAAACAGTCCCGTTGAGGAATTCGTTGAAATTTATGCCTTCTTTCGATGCAAACTCTGGTCTTGACAGCATAAGCCTAAGGCTTTCAAGCGCAGCCGTTACGTTCTCGCCATGCTTAGTATATTTTACTCCTACATTTGTCCTTTTTCCGTGCTGTTCTATTATGGCATCTTCTATTTTGTAATACACATCGGCAGGGTCTGGCACATGCACACTTGAATATATCTTATGGAATGCAGACAATAGCGCTTTCTCCATGGAGCCCCTGTATGGCCCGGCATTTGAAGCATTTGAAATAAGCATTGCCAGGTTCTCGTAGAATTTTTCTATTGGTATTTGGCTATCACATTTGAAGAAGTTTATTTTCTCTCTAGAATCACTAGAGTAGAGCTTTACAATCTTCATCTTGTTTTTCTGGGCAAATGCAGTCCATTCCTCTGTTGGTGATATTATCACTATTTTTACTCCCATTTTATAAAGCTGTTCCGCAACGGACATTGCAGAAAGGGTCTTGCCAGTGCCAGGCAGGCCAGTTATAACTGTACCCAGGTTAAGGGACTTCATACTTATTGATACCTGTTTGCTTGTGACCCCTACAGAATTTCCCATAAAATAGCCCAATGCCACTTCTCCAACGCTTTCTGGAATATCCGTTTTTATTGTATGCATCCTTTTTACGGAATTTGGAATGCTTATCATTCTGGAGGAATAGCTGTAGCTAAATGGTATGCACTCCAGCTTCTTTAGCTTTTCAGCCAATTCTACAATGCTCGCTATCTTTATAGCATTGCGCTCAATCATAAACATTTTTGACTCTAAGAAACTTAGTATTTTCCCAGCTGCTGAACCTTTTTTGTAGATAAAGAAAATCTTGTACGCCTTGCCGTTTGAAAAGAGGGAGTGGTTAATCATTTCAAGTATTGACTCGAGCATCTTGCGCTCGTCAGAGCCATAGTAAAGATCCATCTGCATTGAGCCATATAATGGTAGTTTCCCAACAGCCTTTGTAAGCCTTATTCCGTAGCCACTGAGCTTATGCTCTATGCTTCTCTTTACATGCTCCACATAGCTCTTGTCCACAGGCACAAATGCAACATATAGATTGGCATCCGTTCCTTGGAGCAAATCATATATGCCATCGAGCAGCTGACCCTCAGGCAAGGTGCTGTATGCTATATTGTATTCGAATTCTCCACCTTCAAAAGCATCTATTGAATTTACATCCCCTAAGTCTTTGATTTTGATGCCATTGACTACAGATTGAAGCCTAGAGATGGGCTCTGCTTCGCAGAGGATACTGCAAGATCCCTCTTTAAAATCATTTTGCATTAGAAATTCATCACCAAAAAAGGATTCTATAAACATTAGGTAATTCACGTTCACAGGAGCCTCTATTAACCGGTACCTTCGCATCAAATCACCAGTATAAACAGAAGTATGAGCATATTGAGCACGCTTAGCAAGATTATGCTAATGCTAAAATTATATGTTATGCTTTTCAATAGTCTAGGTATCATAAGCAGAGATAACGCGAATGCTGCAATTATTGCTGCGGGGATTAGGTAGGGGATTTCTGGAAAAAGTAGGCAAACTGCGATTATTGGAGAAATTATCCCAATACTTATAAACAATGAAGCGGCAATGCCTATTTTTAAGCTGACCTTCTTGTAAAGCTTTTTCATTTCCATATAATCACTGCAAACAGGGACACAAAGAAGAGCAGCAGCAAACTCGTAAGTTGCCTGGTAAATACGCTCCTTTGCATTCCACTCAGGCTAATCTGAGAAATTAGTGAATAGCTAACAGCAATGCATGCGGCAAGGCTGCTTGCCTTAAATATAAGTATTATTACCCAGAGCAAATCATTCATATGAGATCAACTCGAAATTGCCGCTTATGATATAGGAAAGGATTATGCCCGATTTGGGGACAAATGAATATGCAAGTTTATGCATGTTACCCTCTTCTGCAAAAAGTCGCAGCGTTGCTGGCATATCTTTTCCATCAAGCAGCACATCTATATTTGAGTCAATTACAAATCCAAATTTTCCAAGTGCAAGCTTGTAAATACTACTACTACTCAGCTTGCGTTGGTTTAGCACTGATCCGTTTATTATAGATTCGTCGAGAACGTAACCCCTGAATAAATTTTCAATTTCTTCGCTTTCTTTTTCCTGAGGTGCCTGCAATTGCTTAGAATCTGTGGTATTCTCAATTGCAAGCAGGTCTTCCGGACTTGTGCTAGTTTCTATTCTAAGCTTCTTGCCATCAGGCTGAAACACCTTAAGCATTAGAAATATGAATATGCCAGAAAGTATCGGAACAAGTTGTATTATATAATTTATTTCTTCTGCATTCATATCCTCACCAGTGTGGAGCCTTGTAATGTGAATATTCTCTTGTAGCCCACTTTATCCAAACCTCTTATGGCATCTTCAACTAATCTTTTTTCAACTCCGTATTTCTCGGCTATTTCATCAATTGAGATTTTCTTGCCTTCGTACTCAATTACTATGAGCTTTGATAGCAGGCGCTGTAAGACTAAACTGCTTGAATGCAATTCGTCTTGCAAGGTATTTTTGTCAATTAGGAGATGTATTATTCTCTTTGCGAGCACATGCTCAATATTTTCGCCATTCCTTATTGGCTCTTTAAGAGATCTTTTGCTGTAGTACAACTTATCCTTAGATAGTATTGCGATAATATAAGGGAATACTGTGGAAATGTCAAATGTATACAGGTCGCTTAGGATTTGCGATACATTAAGCAGCCTGAGCATCGGCTCAACATCAAGTTCTGGCTCGATTACACTAGAGTGCAGTGTCAATCTTATTTGGCTCCTGTCAACTTCTAAAGTATAAATACGCCGCTTTTCTTCAGCTGCATTATTTATCAGGTATTTCAGCCTTGTGCCAGAACTTATAAGCTTGAATCCTGGATATATGCCAAGCCTTTTTCTTATTTCGTAAATCGTCGCGCTGCTGCTGCCGGATATGGCCACACTGCTTGAGAATACAAAACTACTGTTGTTTATTTCAAACTTTTTATTTGCTTGCATATTTCACCACTGCAATTGAAAATGCTTCTGCTATGGCATCGTCGCTTATGCCGAGCTTCCTCAAGAACATAAGTATCTGATATTTGTCTAAACCGGCATTATATAGCAGCTTTATGAGCATAGGCGCTTCAATCGCGTTGCCACTTTCTGTATATTCCTGCAATCTCAACGATTCTTTTTTTGCGCCTATCGCTTCCAGGGCCTTTTCAAGCTCTCTCTCGCTTACCTCTAACAATTTACCACCTAGATTAATTTTTATTGTTTTTAAAGCGTCGACGCCGCAAACCCTATCCACAAAGAATGAGTTTATTGTCTTATCCTTATACAGCTGTATTGCAATGCAGCTGCCTTGCTTCAGTTCCTGTATTGCCTCAATTTTGTCATTGTCGAGAAGGTAATTTTTGGCTATGCGCATCAGGCTTTGCTTGTTCTGCATCCTGAATATGAACACAGATGCTATGTTTGACAATATTTTTTGGTCTATGTCCTCTATGAGCTGTGATGCAAGCACAAAACCCATGTTGTATTTTCTTCCTTCTCTAAGCAGCGCATGCAGCGTTTCTGCACTTGAGAAAAGTTTCCATGCTTCATCCAGAAAAACTAAAACCCTGCTATTGCTGCCTGTGCCCCTCTTTCTCATGGCCTCTAGTATATATGAGAGCAGAAGCCCTTCTGCTTCAACCTTTTCCTTCTCATTTGGCAATGACGAAATATTGTAATAAAGAAGGCGTTGGCCTTGCGGAAAGCACAACGCTGATTCGAGGCTTTCCTTCGGATTTGAAAGATTTTCTTCGGACAAGCCCATTACTTTTTGGATTTCTTTGTATTCGCCCGTGTTGTCTATTATAATTATATTGGTTTCCGAAAACAGCAGCAGTTTTACTATCAGCGTTTTCATCAGGTAGCTCTTGCCGGCCCCAGTTGTTCCTGAAACAAATATGTGCGAATTGAACAGCGCATCTTGATTGAATATGAAGGGTATTGAATATCTGCTGGTATTGCCTATAAATATGCCTTTACTGTCTTGATTCCTTAGCATGTGAGCTTCGTCAGAGTAGTAGAGAGAGAAGAAGTTTGAAAGTAATGAAGAGCCTATTTTATTGCTGTATTTCTCTAGCATATGATTACCTTATAGAGTCCAACAATTCCTCACCTTTAAGCATAGAATAGTTCACGTTGAACGTTGATGCGAAGATGCTTGCTACATGCTCGGCATTCCTCTCAGACTCGCCAACTGCATGGGAAAGCGAGTAAGATCTTGATGTTGCCTTTACTTTGAAGAAAACGCTGAGGGGCCTATTGCCACTGCTTATGGATTTTATCTCGTTCTCCACTAAGGCTATTTCGCGCTTGAGTTTGCTTGCAGATTTGTAATCGGACTTGCCTATATTCGACAGCTCTATCTCCTTCATCCTGCGCCTTGTTTCAAGGTTCTCTATTATGTTCTTCTTGCTTATCTCCTTAAGCCCTATGCTAAATTCGAAAGGGACCCTTATACTCTCAAGCAGCGATTCGAAATCGCCGTGGGTGCTGCTTGTCGGATTGCTTACTAGAAGCACAGCAACTGATATACTCAGGTATTCGTTGCCCGATTTCCTGAATGCAGATAGCATGCTTTCGCTCAGCGCATAGCCATTTGAGATTACCAAGGCATGAGATTTTTTTAGTATGATGTTATTCAGCAGATTGCCTGCGTTCATATACACTATTGAAGCTAGTATCAGCATAGAAGAGAGCATTGAAAGCATCCAACTGCCAAATAAAAGCGAAAAAAGTATTGCAAAAGCTGATGCTACATATATCATGTAGGAGTATACTTTGTTTCCCAGTTCCATCTCTTCCATTCCAACACTCAGATTATCTTGAACTTGCCGAAGAAAGCCTCAGAGCCGAGCAGCTGAGAAAATTCCCTTATCGAAATGCCGGTTATTACAAGGCTGAATATGGGCAATATGAATACCTGCATTATTATCGATGAAATGAATGATAGCAGCTTGTTTATGGCACTGCCAAGCACTGAGGAAAGGTTAGTGGCATCGCTCTCTATATTTATTACGCTGCCAGATTCGGCGCTTTGGCTAGAATTCACTGCATTGATTATGCCAAAGGACTCGTTCTTGAGCGAAGACGCGCTGCTCACCATGACGTTTATGTTGCTTATGCTATAGTTGGCGCTATATGCATTGAGCAGTGTCGCATTGAACAGGTATGACAATGGGAATATTATGTACAAGCCAAGCATGGCAGCTATAAAGAAGCCGCCGAGCTTCCTTGTAGGGTAAAATGCGCGCAGCACAAGGCCCAGAGGCAGCAATATTGTGGTTGATACAAGTGAAATAAACATCAGGAGAAACGCCTGGGCGGAGATGCTTACCGCTATTGTAGTAAGTATGCTTATCACGTACTGTATCTCACTTATGAAAGGCTTTACCAGATATGACAGGCTTAGCGTTATAAATACAAGATTAAGCTCCACCGATGCTATAGCACCAAGCAATGCGCTAAGCATAAAAAGCGCTGCCAGCAGCGCGGTCGTGGTGTCAAGCAAGGATATGTGGGAAGTGCCCATGAATGTGTATGGAGTGGCGCCAGCAAGATATGAGTATGCAAAGCATATTGCAAGGTTTATGTGCATGTAGGAGGGGCAAGAGAAGCTAGTGTTACTAGGTATGAGCGAGTTTATGGCCTGCGTCATTATTCCGTTGTTTGCAAAAAGGACAAGAAGGCCGCCTACGAGCATGCCGTTTATTATTGATTGGTATAATTCATTTTTACCGAATTCCTTGAGCTTCTTATCCTCCAGCGCATATCCTAAGCCTAAAATAATTCCGCTCACTGAAAGCATTATGCCTACTAGATCTACAGCTATCGTAAACCCATAAGGACCGAATGGCAATATGGCAGGCATTTATTCACTTCAGCGCATTTGAGGACATGTTTGTCAGGAGCTGAGTGGAAGCGAGGGCTAAGCTGTTCGATGTTACTGCCAATACTGCTACAACAATCGCACCTATTATTATGTTGATAGAAGCAGTGTGGAAGTTGGCCCTCTTGTCTGGAGGCAGCAGCTGCCCAACCGCATAGAAAACTCCTGCTATTACGAAAAGCACTGCACTTAGCATCGGGCCCAAATGCATAAGCAACTGCTGCACATAATTCAATGTCCCTATTATATCGAAGGTGAATGTTGCCGCTTTTACGCTTGTGCCGAAGCCTATTATCATTAACAGAGGCACCTTAGCCAGAGCCCTCCTCAGCACCTTGTTATTTCCCAAAATACCTGTTTTTTGCATTACCATTGCATCACTACTAACTGCTTTATGATATCTTTTATTTAAGTAAATATATAAATACTTTTCTATAATTTTGTATATTAATTCCCAATAACATGGCAAGGTGTGATATTAATATAAATGTTTCCGATAAAATAGACTAAAGGTGTTAGTATGAGAATAAGGCCTGCAAGGGCAACTAGAACCATAAACAGCCAGGCATGGGGCAGATATTCTATAAAGAAGCCTAGAAAGAATTATATAAAGGCACTGCCGCATACAAGCTTATTAATATTTAAGATGGGAGTTGACAAGCCAGACTATGACATGGTATTGAAACTGAATGTTGAAGAAAGCGTACAGTTGAGATCTAACGCGCTTGAAGCTGCGAGGCAGGCTGCAAACAAGTATCTTGAGAAAGAGATACCGAGCAACTACCTGCTCAGGGTGATACCTTATCCGCACAACGTGCTCAGGGAGAAGCGCATGGCTACCGGTGCGGGAGCAGACAGAATTTCACAGGGTATGACTCTGGCATTCGGCAAGCCTACTGCTGTTGCAGCTAGGGTTTTCCGGGGGCAAAGTATACTAGAATTGAAGGTGCAATCAAGCAAAAGAAAGATAGCTTATGATGCACTGAAGCGTGCCGCATCGAAGCTTTCAGGCACATACAAGATAGTGGCTGAACAGCTTGAGCACCAAACTAAGAGCGGAGGCACTGCAGCTTAATTGCTTGTTTCTTATTCTTTCTTATTCTTATCCTTATATTACTATATCTGGTGTCAGCAATGAGGATTCTTCTCCAATTTCCAGAAGGGCTTAAGCAGCACGCCTTGGAGCATGCAAAAAAATTAGAGAAAGAAGGCAATGAGGTTTTTATCTCCGCTTCGCCCACCTTTGGCGCATGCGATCTGGCAATAGACGAGGCGAAAAAAATAGGCGCGGATAAGCTCGTCCATTTCGGGCATGCCGAGTTCATGCATGTCGACTTCAACGTAGAGTATGTAGAATATAGGATAGATGCGGATTTGGGCATTTTGGAGAAGAGCATAGAAGAATTAGAAAATTACAAAAGCATAGGCATTGTGACAACAGTGCAGCATGTCCAGCAGCTCGATGCAATAAAAGATTTTTATGAGAAAAGGGGAAAGAAGGTTATTATAGGAAAGCCCTATGGATTTGCGAAGTACGACGGCCAGGTGCTGGGATGCGATGCTGGAAGCGCCGCCACGATAGACAACGAGGTTGATTGCTTCGTGTACTTCGGCGGTGGACTTTTCCACCCGCTTGGCGCGGTTTACGCAACGACAAAACCTTTTCTTGCAATAGACCCTTTTGAAGGCAAATGGCTCTGGCTAGACCATTATAGGGATGAGAGAAAAAAGAAAGACAGGGCAATGGTTGTGATGAGCATGTCGGCAAAGAGGTTCGGCATATTGGTAAGCACAAAGAACGGCCAATATAATCTCAATCTGGCGATGCTGCTGAAATACAAGATAGAGAAAGAGGGACTTGAAGCTGCGATATTGGTAGCGAATACCTTTGACTTTGACTCCCTAAACAACATGCTTGAGATAGATGCATTTGTCAATACAGCGTGCCCACGCCTTGCAACAGAGGATTTTGATAGGTTAAGAAAGCCTTTGCTCAGTGCAAATTTGCTTATAGAAGTGCTTAAGCTAAAGGATAAGAAATAAAAAGAAGAAGCAAAAAAAGAAAGAGGTATTTTCAGCTTGCCTTCACTGTTATCGTTGCTACCTTCACTAATAGGTTCTGGGTTCCAGTTGTGCCTGTACCATTATAGGCTAGCCAGACAT
>JBMFHL010000026.1:0-10723 GCA_049976845.1 Candidatus Micrarchaeia archaeon
GAGAGGATAAAGGGTTTTGAGAAGGAAAAATTGAAATTGGAAGAGGAGATAAAAAGCAGCAGCACAGCCAACAAGGATGCATACGAGAAGCTCGAAGCTATAGAAAGTGAAATAGCTAAGCTAAGCAATGAGCAGGGCAAGGAAAGCGGAGAATTATCTAACATAGATTCGAAGACCAATGAAATGAAAATAAAGAAGAGCCAATTAGAGGTAAGATTATCTGATATTAGGGCTGAAATAAGCACTTACGCGAATGATAACATAGAGATTATAAACAACAGCATAGAGGCAATGGAAAAAGAGGCGGGCGTGCTGGCTGAAAAGATAAACGAGCTTGGCAATGTAAACCTAAAGGCGCCTGCCATATACGAGGAGAGGAAGAGGGATGTTGCCGAGGTGGAAGAAAAAGTCAATACACTGGAGCAGGAGAGGCTTGCGGTGCTCAAGATGATAGAGGAGATAGACGCTAAGAAATACTCCATATTCATAGATACATTCAACCAGGTGAGCAAGAATTTTACAAAGCTCTACAGCTACATATCAGAGGACAAGGCCGAGATATATCTAAGCGATGAGAAGGATCCCTTCAATAGCGAACTGCGCATAAGGGTGAAGACAAAAAACAATGCGATAAAAAGGGCCGATGGCATGTCAGGAGGTGAAAGGTCAATGCTTATGCTTATGCTTGTATTCGCAATACATATGTACAAGCCTTCCGCTTTGTATATATTTGATGAGATAGATTCCGCACTTGACAAGGAGAATTCGAAGAAACTTTCTCAGTTCATAAAGCAGCTCAGCGGCGATTCCCAATTCATAGTAGTAAGCCACAACGACACGCTGATATCGAATGCGGACACTGCAATAGGCGTAGCAAAAGTGGACGAAGAGTCTAAGATTTTTGGGCTACAGGTATCAAGTATAATAAGCAACAACATTGGTGTAGGAGATGAAAAGTAAGGATAGAGGAAAAACGGCGCATGCTAAAGGCATTAGGGGCAAGGCAGCTGCCGGTGCCAACAAGCAGTACCCAATGTGGCCATTCTACCTTTTGCTTCTGCTTCTCATACTGCTCTATGCATTGCATAACTCCTTTATCACAGGGGTTATAATTTTTGTGCTTATTGTGATTATACTTGTCTTGGAGGCTAAGACTAGCGTCGCAATAGAGGGCAAGAAGAAAAGTGTCATAGACGTTGCGATTGCCATCGGAGTCGCAATAGCATTCTGGATAGTGTTGGTTTTGGTGCTGCAGACGAGCTCGCCTGTCGATGCAGTCGCAAGCTGCAGCATGCTTCCTGCACTGCAGAGAGGCAATCTGGTTTTATTGCACGGGATAGGGAATCCTGTGGCATTTGCTGAGCAGCACCATGTGCCTATAGTAAACATAAGCAGCGGAGAGTTCAATTACATGCTGAGCAATATGGGCAGCGAATTTCTCGCTTACTATGCTTATCTGAATGGCAACAAATCAGAGATAACAGACATAATACCAAACGGCTCAGAATATAATATAGGCTTGTACAATACGGCATGCATAGACGAATATTCTTACGAAAAGCAGCCTTACAACCTTTACAAGTGCGCGAGGCAGAACTCCACGCAATTGAACAATTTGATAAAATACACTTATTCAATTGGTACAGAAGAGATTGATGGGATTGAATACAAGGCAGTATATACTTCAGGCATAGAGATAAACGGTGTGTACATTGCGCAGAATTTCAGCAATCCAATAATAGTTTACAAGACAACAAGCCAGGATTATTTCTCAGGAGACATAATACACAGGCTTTACGCGATAGTTAACGCGAGCGGCTCTTATTACTTCCTTACAATGGGCGACAACAACCCAGGCTTAGATATAGAGTTTGCAAACTACCCTGCAAGCTATAGCAATATCATAGGGTATGTTATAGCAGATATACCTGTAATAGGCTACCTTAAGCTCATAATAAGCGGCCAGTTCGGAAGCGTAGCGGGATGCAACGAATTATTGACTAGATAACAATACATTGAATGAGCTTAGCGCATTCATCGTTGTATCAAATCCTTTACGCGGCCTATGAGCGTGCCATCTAATGAGTAGATGCTTGCGGTGTAGAAATCGAATATGCCGTTTCGCATCAATTGCATGTAGTCGCTGGTCCATGCGCTTATGTCTATTCCCGTCTTCAGAGGATTGAATGCTGGAGCAATTATGAATTCGCTCTTTAGTTTGCTTGATTTTGCCACGAGCCAGACCTTCTCCACATTACCATTTATTTTGTATGCCGGATGGCCGTGGCCCACTATTATATACCTCTTTTCAAGCGCCTCCTCGCTAGGGTATGCATTGCCATGGAGCAGCGCGGCGTCTTCTAGCAAGAGCTCCTTATACAAATTAGATTTTATTTTTAGCATGTCAAGTATTTCATGAAGGTGTGCATCGTGGTTGCCTTTCAGTATGCTTATGTCTATGCCCTCGAGCTCTTCGAAAAAAGATCTTATGTGGTCCCGCTCTATTTTTGTCGGGTAGCCTATGCTCTCCTTTATGTCGCCGAGCAAAGCAATGCTGCGCGCACCGCTGTACTCAAATATGCTCCTCAACTCCTTTCCCATTGATGCCGCGAGCTCATCGACGTGTATGCCAGAGCTGCCGAGCTTTTCCTCAAGACCTATGTGCATGTCCCCGGCAACTAGCACATTATCTATTACAAGGGCAGGCTTCCCGCTTATGAATTTCACTTCCATGCTACTCCTCTGGAGCTTCTAGAGCATAATGCAATATGCTTGCACTGCTATTTATTACTTATTTTTGATTTGCAGGCTTAAAAAGAGGAGAATTTAGATGCAGGGGGAGAGATTTGAACTCTCGAATCCGCTAAGGAAACGGGCCCTAAACCCGTCGCATTTGACCAAGCTCTGCCACCCCTGCAATGCAGATGATAAATATTGCAAACAAAATACTTATATATGCAGTTGATATATATTTAGATTAGGTTTTCTCTATGCTAAATGCCAATTATGTAAGGGATAACTTAGATGCTATAAAGGCCTCGCTTGCCAAAAGGCACGTTGAGTATCCAATAGAGAAGATACTGGAGCTCGACAAGGAGTGGAGGGCACTTAAGACTGAGACCCAGAAGCTGCAAGCCAAGAGGAACAGGGACAGCTTGGAGATAGCGGAGCTTAAGAAGAATGGCAAGAACGAGGAAGCAGAGGCGATGATAAAGGAGCTTACCGGGATAAAGGATAGCATAGTTGAAAGCGAAGCGATGCTCAATGGCTATGAGAAGGAGCTCAACGAGCTTCTTTGGAACATGCCAAACATATTGCACGAGAGCGTGCCTTACGGCAAAGACGACAGCGAGAATGCAGAGGTTAAGAGGGTTGGAGAAGCAAAGCCAAGAGATCTTCCTGGGCACGAGGAGATTCTTAAAAAATTGGACATGATAGATTTGGAAAATGCCTCGAAGGTCTCTGGGGCGAGGTTCTATTATCTTAAAAGCGACATCGCGCTGCTGGAGCTTTCATTAATAAGGTTCGCCCTTGATACGCTTACGAAGAAAGGGTATATTGCAATTGCGCCACCACACATGCTCAAGAGAGAGTATTACAAAGGGGTAACCTCGCTTGGCGATTTCGAGGATGCGCTTTACAGGGTTGCAGAATCAAGAGAGGCGGCAAGCAAGAATGATCTTGAGCATGTCGAGGATGAGCTTTTCATGATAAGCACATCGGAGCACGCAATTGCTGCGATGCACGCAAACCACGTTTTCTCTTCAAAGGAGTTGCCAAAGAAATATGTAGGATGGAGCCCATGCTACAGAAGGGAGGCTGGAGCCCATGGCAAGGATACCAAAGGTATATACAGGGTGCACCAGTTTTATAAAGTGGAGCAGTTTATCTTCAGCAGCCAAGAGGATTCATGGAAATATCACGAGGAGCTGCTTGCAAATGAAGAGGAGATATTCAAGGCCCTTGGAATACCTTATAGAGTAGTAAACATATGCACAGGCGACATAGGCATTGTCGCCGCAAAGAAGTATGATCTTGAAGCCTATCTGCCCGTGCAGAAAAGATACGGCGAGATGTGCTCGTGCTCAAACTGCACAGACTGGCAGGCGCTTAGGCTCGATATAAAATATGATGACAAAAATGAAAGGAAATATGTGCACACGCTCAATGCAACTGCAATCGCCACAACCAGGGCTATTGTTGCAATAATAGAGAATTATGCGAATGCCGATGGCAGCATAGCTGTTCCTGATGTGCTCGTGCCTTACATGAACAAGAGAAAAATAGGGTAGGGCTTTGCAGAAGGTAATGCTTTATGAAAAAGGAATATGAAATAATGAAAGAGATAAAGAGGCTCAAGTCAATAAGAGGCTCGGGCACTGAGCTTATAAGCGTGTACATGCCTGCGGGATTCCAGATAAGCGAGGAGGTCGCTAGGCTTAGGGAGGAATACAGCCAATCTTCCAATATAAAGTCAAAAACTACTAGGACAAACGTGCTCAGCGCGATAGACAAGATAATGCAGTATCTGAAGCTTTTCAAGGAGGTGCCCAAGAACGGCATTGCAATATTCTGTGGGAACATATCAAAGAACCCCGGGAAGGTAGATATAGAGCTTTTCTCCATGGAGCCTCCGGAGCCGCTGAAGGTGAACATATACAGGTGCGATTCTACATTTCTGCTAGACCCTATAGAGGATATTGTTGAGGCAAGAGATACTTACGCGCTTGTCGCGATGGACGGCAGGGAAGCAACAATAGCGACGCTTTCAGGCTCGCATATTAGGGTAGTGAAGAAGCTTAATTCTACTGCGCATGCAAAGGTTAGGAAGGGAGGCCAGTCTGCGAGAAGATACGAGAGGGCCATAGAAGAGAGCATAGACGATTATTACAAGAGGGTTGGAGACGTGATAAACTCCATTTTCGAGCAGTACCAGTTCAAGATAAAGGGCTTGATTGTAGGGGGCCCTGGGCCTGCAAAAGAGGGTTTTGCCAAGAGCAATACTCTAAACTACCAGATAAAAATGCTGGGCATGTACGACATAGGGTATACGGACGAATATGGTTTGGAGGAGCTTGTTGACAAGGCGAAGGACCTTCTTTCGCAGCAGGAAGCCTCGCAGGAGCGCAAGATTATAGAGAGGTTCATGCAGGAAGTGTCGAGAGGAGGACTTGCTGTATACGGCTACGAAAACACCAAAAAAGCGCTTGAGTCGAAGCAGGCGAGCAAGCTGATAATAAACAAGGATATAGACATTTACAAAGTAGGCTACAAGTGCAGCAGCTGCGGGGAGAAGTTCGAGAAGGTAGAGATGGGAGAGCATCGGGAAGCCAAGCACGAATGCGGAGGCAGCTTGAGCATAGAATACGAAAACGATGCAATAGAGGAATTGATAGGCATAGCAGATGCTAATGGCATAGAAACTGTTTTCGTGTCAAGCGAGAGCTCTTATGGCAAGGAATTCCTTATGGGCTTTTCAGGCATAGGCGCCTTGCTAAGGTACAAATAAACGCGCATTTTGCCGGAATGAGATTAATAAGGTACATTCGATGGTGCTATGAAAAGGATTGACTTGTTCCTTCTGCTTGCGATTGCGCTCGCAATAATATACATGCTTTTCTGGGACTTCTATGCGCTGCAGAGGTATAACACTTTCTCATCGACCTTTTTCGACATAGGCCTTGCCGATTACAACCTTTACGTATATTCGAATTATGGAGCGCTTGCCCACGGCTTGCAGTATTTTGTATTCATGAACCATCTCACGCTTTTTTCGCCGCTGCTTATCCTTGCTTATGACCTTATTGGAAATCCTTTCTCATTTATCTGGCTCCAGAACCTGTTCATTGGTGCCGCTGCAGTGGTAATTTATCTTATAGGGAGGGATGTAATAAAGAGCAGAAAAATAGGCATTGCCCTCGGCATTGCGTTCCTTGCAAACCCAGGCGTATGGAGCCTCAGCGTCTTCGACGCGCATCTCGAGGGCTTGCTGCCGTTCTTCTACCTAATATCCCTTTATTATTACATGAAAAACAGCAGGCTCTTCATAGTAAGCTTTATTCTGCTGCTCAGCATAATTGATACAGGATCTGTATTGGCATTGTTCTTTGCGCTTGGCTTGCTTGCATACGAGCTCTTCAATATTAGGAGCAGAAAAGCGCCGCTTGGCATGAAAGGCATCTTTGGCTTGGCAAAGGAGCGCAGGATAGCGCTGCTTCTTGTTGCAACTGCAATTGCAATATTATTCATAGCCTTCTACTGGCTCGCTTCGCTGTCGCTGCTTCACCAGTATGCAATAGGCTCTTACAAAGCCCTGCCGCCTGAGCTTAGGGACATGAATTTCATGGGCGAGCAGAAGTCCATTATATACAACAGCGGCGCTGTAGCCTCAAATAGCATAGGCGCAAGTGCATTGCTGTGGCTCTTTGGGATACTGCTTGCATTTGGCATAGGCACTGCTTTCGCGCTAATACCGACAATAGTATTCATAGCGCCATGGCTTGTTGAGGTTTTCATTGTTAGAAATTACCTCTTTATAACACCATATATGCAGTATTATGCATACGCGATAGGGGGAGTGGCTGGCGCTGTGCTTGGAATAAAGGCAGTAATGGGGGATAAACACGGGGTCGGCGAGAATAAAATAATAGCGTCAATTGCAATCTTCGCCATCATATTCATATTCACATTCCTTGCAATTTATCCTATCCAAAATCCCTATGCAGTACAAAACAGCAGCTATGCGAATGTAAGCAAAGCCCTTGCTGCATTGCCCATTAATGCAAGCGTGCTTGCGCAAGGCAGCATTACTCCGCATCTATGCAACAGGCTTCTTGTCGAGAACGCGCCTGACGAAAAACCAAAGTGGTTCGAGCCTTTGAACTACACAACATACTGGTTCAAACCAGGGTATATTATAATTGACCCGGAGCTTAGCGACTTTTCGCCTGTGAACTCGAGCGCATTCAGCATATTCGACTATGTCTCAGCCAATTATACAGTGTATGAAAAGCTGGGGAGCATTACGATATACAAGAGGGTATAGCAGCTAGCATTTGCAAATGGCAAGGTAATATAGCAAAAGAAAAAGGTAAAAAGGAAATTCACCAATCAGGTTAACTCTGCGTCTATCGGGCAGCTTGCCATGTATGCGCCGTTGCCAGAGATATATAAGTGATATGGAGTGATTACGGTGCTGTTTTGCGAGCTGTAGTTCAGGAACAGGCTTGGCTCCGACTTTGCAACAGATATGCACCTGCTTGCACTTACTACTGCTATGCTGACAGGCTTGCCCAATCCAGTAGAGGAATACGTGCAGTTTGTTTGATTGAGCAGGAAGAAGTCTATAGTGCTCGCATTCCTTGTATGGGCTATTGTATTTATCATCTTGGTAAAGCATGACTCCTCTTCAACATACTGCGTCATGTTGCTGAATGTTACTGCAATTGCTATCCTTGGCGCCGCGTTGAAGTTGCTGCTAAAAGTTGAGAATTTTGTTGACACGACATTTGCGAAGACGAAGTAGATAAGGTATACTATTACCAGTATTATCAAAACTACTGCTAGATATTGGAAGATTTTGCTTGTATTGTTCTTCTCTTGCTTTTCTTCCTTGCCATTAGACTTGGCTTGCGCTTCCTTTGCATGCTGCTCTTTGCCTGCGGCCTTAGCAGTTGCCTTATTAGTTTTCTCCGCTTTCATCTAATATCACACCTATTTCAACAGCAATGACGCATAGCAAGAATCCATGAAGCTCTCATTGCCCTGTGCATACAGCACAGTGCCGTAGAATGAATATGATGTTATGCTGCTGCTGTTGCTGTTTGACAGCATTACAACCGGTATGTTGTGCTGCGCATAGTAGTTCATGCAGGTGTCATATGTGCTTGTGGTATTTCCAACAGCGCACGACGAGCCTTTTAACGATGCTATTATTGGAGTCTTGTGCATTGCTATTGCTGCCTTGCTCACTAGGCTTCCGCACTCGTACTGGCTTAATGTAGGCGTGCCGTTGAGCATAACTACAACGAAATTGGAGTGTGCAACAGCGTTGTCTATGGCGCTTATCGGGGCGAAGGAGCTTGCAGAAGCTGCAAATATATACGTCAAAAGAACGTACGCTATTATGAAGAGCCAGATTATTCCAAAGAAGATATGCCAGTTCTTCGAGGTGCGCCTGTTTATTACTATCCTTCTCTTTAGCTTCATTTGCAGGTACATGAAGAAGATTATGCCAAATAATATTATGCCTATGAGCAGGCTAAGCAATGAAGAGTATATGGGCGCGAGCATTATGTTTGACTGGTAAGGCATTGGTATGAACCTAGAGAGGCTTCTTGCGAAAGATCCGTCGACTGCGCGCACGAATTCGTCGATGCTTATCGGCGCATAGTACATTGCGCTTATCTTAGAGCTGATGAGGTGCAAAGATTCGTTTACTGAGGATGCATTTGGTATGTAGCTTTCTAATTCGCTGTTGATCTCGAACTGCGACATCGCCAACGGGGTTATCGCAGGAACTGCGTTCCTGCTGTTTAATTGATCCTTGAGAAGCATTGCGGTATTGTTCCTTGCTAGAAGAAGCAGCGACGAGTATGTGGCGTTGATTTTATAGTATACTTTGGAAAGGTTCTGCATGTAGTTGATTAAGGTAGTGTTTTCCTTCGTCAAGTTCAATGACAGGAAGTTGTTCTCTGTGTAATTTATCTGATTTTGAAGCTTTGCCAGTATGCTCTGCGCTGTAGAATTGCTTATGTGGCTTAGCACCAGCTCGGTAGAATTAACAAGCGTTGAATAATTGGCGAGCGTCACATGCGTTATTGAATCGAGCTGCGCTATCTTCCTTGCATAGAATATAGGCTCTATGTATTTGCTCTCTGTATTGCTCGCATTATAGGCGAGCATGTATATCTGCGATTCGAGGAAAGGCCTGCTGTTTATCTGCGCCATTACGCTTGACAATTTATTGAGCATTGAGTAATTATAAGTCAATGCTGAGCAGTAGCCGAATGAATTGCAGTACCAAGGCGCTGTGCTTGGATTACTATAGAAATTGCACTGCAGCTTCTGGCTGTTTGTTATGTTTGAAGACGGAGGAAATAGAGGGTTCTTGTAGATTGATGTTGTTATGTTTGAGATATTCCTGAAAGCGGAATCAGCTATTGAGAGCTTGTACGCCGCATTCGATGCGTTCAGGCTTTCTATGCTTGAATAGAATTGCGAAAGGCTTGAATTCAATGTATTATATTGCTGCTCAAGGCTCGCTACTGCCTGGCCAAATGGGCCAGTATAGCCGTCTGTTTTGTATAGCAGTATATTGCAGCTTGGCACCGTTTGGCAAGAGTAACAGCTATTGCTCAGGGTGCAGGTGTATTGGTTTAAGCCGGTCTCAAAGAGGCATTCATTCATCGAGGAAGCTGTTGAATTTATATAAGAGCTCATGTAGCTTATCAGCTGCGGCTTGCTTATAGTCATATAACTATTTGCAATTGTCTCGTTCCTTATAATTATATATATCTGCGTTGCATTCATCACGAAAGAATCGCTTGTATCGTTCACAAGGAAATAGAGCGCATTGCTGCTGTATAATGCTGTGTAGTTGTTTCCGCTATAATAGATGTTGATTGGAGACAGCATATTTTGTATGGAGCTTGGCACATTGTAACTTGAAAGCAGGGAGTAGACGTTTGCCATCGATGCACTCGATACTCCCATTATTGACAATACTCCGATCAAGATAAAGATATAGTTTAGGCTTCTCATGCAATCCACTGGTCTAGATATATTCACAATCAAAGATTTAAAAAGATTTGTCTAAAAGTAGTGAAATTAGCGATAATGCCTTAAGCATCGCATTATTGGTTTATGCAAACAATGCGGCAAAATAAATATTATTGCCTGAGCGAATGAAGTGCATGAAATGGCACAAGCGTATCTGTTCTATAATCATTCTTTAGAGGGGTATATGATGCAAAAGAGCAGTAGTAAAAATAATATATTGCAGGAAGCAGGAAGTGTTATTGCCCCTTTCCTTGTTGCTCTTCACAATTATATGATTCAATGGAGCATTGGCTCAGCTAAAGGGTTAAAAAATATAAAAAAGAGTTGAAGGGCCAAAAGGCCCAAACAATCATTTGCAGTTTGTCTGCTGAGTTTATTGCCCTGCCGCTGTCAGCAAGTCCTGTATGAACTCGTTGCCTGCAGTTATTGTGTCGTTTGCTGTGTATCCTGCTACCAGTATGCGGTTCGTGCCGAATGCCTGCACTATCACTGTTCCTGGTGCGAATGATGTGCTGAGGCTTGGGTTCTGCGCGAAGATCTGTGCAGCTACTGAGTTGACGTACTTGCTTCCTATTACTATCAATGTAGATGCGTTGTTTGCCTGCGAGTCAAGCACTGCGAGTGGTGTTGCCACTGTGTTGAGCTTCACTGGCGTTATTGCTTGGGTTGCGCTTGGTGTTGCTGTCAAGTTGCTTAGGCCTGTTACGCTGCAAGATGTTGTGCTGAATGAGCAGGTTGCGCTCACGTTTGCTATTGTTACGTTTGGCAATGCACTTGCACCTATGCCGAATGGCCCGATTGTGTGGTATTGAGAGCTTACTGTTGTTGTTGCAGGACCTACTATGAACTGCAGCATGTCTACGCTCTTTGCCATGTCGTATGTTATTTGCGTTGGTGTTATTGATGCGATTTCGCTTCCGCGCTCAGTCCTGAAATTAGGTAC
>JBMFHL010000027.1:0-10214 GCA_049976845.1 Candidatus Micrarchaeia archaeon
CTTTTTTTGTACATGTGGTATTCGAAAAAGAGGCTAAAGCGATATGCATAGTTTATTGCCAATATGCCTCTGTCTGCAAGCGCAAGATATGAATTTGCTATAAAATTCTCTTCCAGAAACTGCTTTGGTATCCTGTCGTTTATGTATGCATCGAGTATTATTATATCATAGCTATTTTTCTTCCTCATCACGAATTCTGCGCCATCTTCTATATATATGCTGAATTGACTCATATCCAGCTTCAGGAATTCGCTTGCTATATCTATCATCTTTTTGTTTACCTCCACTATATCTATTGATATTTTTCCGTCAAAAACTGTCTTCATCTGATATGGGATTGTGCCTCCGCCGAGGCCAATGAGGAGCATCCTTGGATTGTCAAAAATAAGTGGTAATGGCAAGAAGAAGTCCCAATACATATGTGTATATATTGAATTGTCGTCCAGCATCGAGTAGGTTATGTTGTTGTATTTCACTACCTGCTTGCTTCCTTGCCTCTCGATTAAGGTATTTGGATCAGCAGCCTGCGAGTTTTTATTCTCGTTCCCTGTGTGCATAACTCTCACTTATCAGAAGCTTCATCTTTTTCTTTACGCCACCATATGAGTATTTTCCCAAAGAGCCGTTGCTCATTATTACCCTGTGGCAAGGTATTTTTATTGGCATGGGATTCTTTGCTAAAGCGTTTCCAACAGCCCTGTAAGCATTAGGCCTCTTTATTTCCTGCGCTATCTGCTTGTATGACTTTACCTCGCCTTTTTTTATACTTGAGACTGCAAGCAATACTTCTACTTCAAAATCAGTAAGGGCAAAAGTCTCTAGCTTCCTTCTAAGTGTTTCCACAGGCATATACTTTTATTCCTCTGGTTAAATTCTTATCTCTATCTTATATTGCCTTATTTCATGCTGTGCTTTTGGCATTTGCACCGTTGACTGCGGCCCTTGCAGCTGCAAGCTTTGCGACAGGTATCCTGCTCTGCGACATGCTTACATAATCTATGCCTGCAGTATTGAAGAATTCTATCGAATCTGGATCGCCGCCGTGCTCACCGCATACTCCAACCTCAAGATTCTTGTTTGCATTCTTGCCTTCTTGTGCGCAGATTTTTATAAGGCGTCCAACGCCGTTGACGTCTACCTGCGCAAACGGATCCTGCGGCAAAACTTTGTTTTCTAGATAGAAGGGCATGAACTTTGCCTCGACATCGTCCCTGCTGAATGCAAATGTCGCCTGTGTGAGGTCATTTGTGCCAAACGAAAAGAACTCGGCATATTTTGCCAACTCGGGGGCAATTAGCGATGCCCTTGGAGTTTCTATCATTGTGCCGAACTTGAACCTAAGCCTTTTGCCCATCCTTTTGAATGTCTCTTCTGCTGTATTCATCACTATATCCTTTGCCATTGCAAGCTCCCCTGCTATTGCCACCTGCGAGATCATTATCTCTGGCATTACCTTTTTGCCTTTCTTTGCCAATTCTATTGCCGCTTCTAATATAGCTTCCACTTGCATCTGGTAAATTTCCTTGTAGACTATTCCCAACCTGACGCCGCGCTGGCCCATCATTGGATTTGCCTCTTTCAATTCCATGACTTTGCCCATAAGCATTTCAAGCTCTTCGAGCTTCTTGCTATTCCTTGCATTGCCCTTGCTGCACTTTAACTTCTCAACCTCTTTTACAATTTCCTCGAGCTTTGGAAGGAATTCGTGCAATGGCATGTCGATAAGCCTTATTGTGATGGGTTTTCCTTTTGCTATTTCAAACATCTCCCTGAAATCTTCTTTTTGTAGAGGTTTTATCATGCTAAGGTATTTTTTTCTCTCTTCGGTGCTACCAGCAAGGATCATCCTTCTCACAAGCTCAAGCCTGTCCTGCGAGTTGAACATTCGCTCTGTCCTTGCAAGGCCTATGCCTTCAGCGCCGTTCTCTATTGCTTTCTTCACCATCTCCGGCGTGTCTGCGTTAGCTCTTATGCCCAGTTTTTTATACTTGTCTGCAATGCCGAGCACTTTTGATATGCTATAAGTTAGCTTTGGCTCTATTAGAGGTGCTGCGCCCTTGTATACCTTGCCTTCTGTGCCGTCTATTGTTATGATGTCGCCTTCTAGTACTGCAATGCCATTAGAAACGAATGAGTTGTTTTTGATTTCGATGCCGCTGCCTACTATGCACGGCTTGCCCATGCCCCTTGTTACTACAGCCGCATGGCTCGTCATGCCTCCCCTGCTTGTGAGTATTCCGTCGCTAATTGCTATGCCTTTTATGTCCTCTGGCGTAGTTTCATTCCTCACAAGTATTACGCTCTCGCCTTTTGCCTTCATTTCTACGGCCTTGCTTATTTCGAATACTGCCTTGCCAAGCGCCGCGCCCGGAGATGCGGGCATTCCGCTTGCAATTGCTTTACCAGTATACTTCTTGTCTATCTGCTTGTGCAGAAGCCTCTCCAATTGCTCTGGCTCAACCCTTAGCAGAACATCTTTTTCTGAGATTAGATTTTCTTTGAGCATGTCTATTGCTATCTTTACTGCCGCCTGAGGGGTCCTTTTGCCGTTTCTTGTTTGCAGCATGTAGAACTTGCTATTTTCTATTGTGAACTCGAAATCCTGCATGTCCTTGAAATATTTCTCGAGCTTTGATGCGGTGCTTTCGAGCTCTTTGTACACATTGGGTATTCTTTCTCTTAGCTCCTCAGCAGGCATCGGCGTCCTTATGCCCGATACTACGTCTTCGCCCTGTGCATTCATGAGGACCTCTGCATAGAGCTTTTTCTCTCCTGTTGATGGGTTTCTTGTAAATGCAACGCCTGTGCCAGAATTGCTGTTGTAATTCCCGTATACCATAGATACTATGTTTACGGCAGTGCCCATTGAATCAGATATATTGTATATTCTTCTATATTCTGCAGCGCGCTTGTTCCACCATGACTCGAATATTGCTCCTACTGACATAAGCAATTGCTTTTTGGGCTCCTGCTCAAGCTCCATTCCAGTTTCTTTTTTTATTATTGCCTTGAATGCTTCTGCTACTTCTTTCATCGCATCTCCATCAAGCTCGCTGTCGCTTTTGGCACCTTTCTTTGCCTTTATTCTTTCAAAAGCCGAGTCAAAATTAGATTTGTCTATTTTCAAAACTATGCTGCCGAAAAGTTGCATGAATCGTCTGTATGTATCGTATGCAAACCTGTCGCCATTGCGAAGGGACATTGCCTCTGCTATTTCGTCATTTATGCCGAGGTTGAGTATTGTGTCCATCATGCCTGGCATTGACATTGGAGCGCCAGAGCGCACTGACACAAGCAAGGGATTTTTCTTGTCGCCGAATTTCTTACCTGTCAATTTTTCGAGGCCATGCATCTTCGCATAGATTTTGGCTTCTATGCTAGGCCAGAGGCCATGTTCTTCAAAGTATTTGTTGCACATCCTTGTTGTTATAACTATGCCTGGAGGCACAGGCAGATTTATCCTTGTCATCTCTACTAAACCATATCCCTTGCCACCTAGCTCAGCTTTTGTAAGGCCAAGCTTCGCAGCTTCTTTGAATAAATAAACTTCGTCCATGCACACACCAAACGCATTATTAAACGCATTATTAGAATCATTATATTAGAGTTATTACTATGTATATTATTAGAATTATTGAATTATTATGTAAAATTTCAAATAGTGGTATGATAATGACAATATTATAGTATTATAGGACATTAGTATGGCAGTAGAATAAAATAAACGATATAATTATAAAATTCAAGCTTGATGTATTATTGAGCTAGATGGGAGACAAAGAGCTTTACAAAATTGTTAATGACATAAAAGAGTTAAGGATACAGGGCGCAGAGAGGATTGCAAGGGCAGCCGCAGACGCCTGGGAGAGCGCGAAAGACAAGAAGCTCGCTAGCAGGCTTCTTGCTGGAACTAGGCCTACCGAGCCTATGCTAAAGAATGTAATAAAGTATCTCAACCTCTTTGGAGATACAGAAACTATAGACACTTACATAGATACTACTCTTGACAAGATAGTAAAATTTGGATCCGCACTGATTAGGAATAATTCGATTGTGTACACGCACTGCCATTCATCGACTGTAGAGAAGGTGCTTGAATTTGCACATGAAGAAGGAAAGAGATTCCAGGTGAATGTAACTGAAACGAGGCCAAACTACCAAGGGCGCATAACCGCGACTAACCTTGCGAAGAAAGGGATAAAAGTGAATTTCTTTGTAGATTCTGCAGCACTGAGCGCGCTGAGGAATGCAGATATTATGCTCATAGGCGCTGATGCAATAACCTCATCTGGCGAGGTTGTAAACAAAATAGGCAGCGGGCTTTTTGCAAAGGTCGCGAGCGATCTTGAGATACCTGTGTATGTAGCGGCGCATTCGCTTAAAGTAGATCCAAAGACAAGCTATGGCGTGCTTGAAAAGATAGAGAAGAGGAGCCAGGGAGAGGTTTGGAGCAAGAGACCAAGAGGTGTAAAGATTGTGGATCCTGTATTTGAAGTTATACAGAAGGAGCATATCAATGCTGTAATAAGCGAGTTTGGACTAGTGAGCCCCGATTTGCTTGTTGAAAAAGTGAAGAATACTTATCAATGGATGTGGTAGCATGAATGACCCATATACAGATTTTGTGGATTTGAAATATAAGCCAAGTGATAGTGATATTATCTGCCTTTTTAGGGTGGAGCCGGCAAAGGGCATAAGTATAAAGGAAGCGATAGGCAGGGTTGCAAGCGAGAGCAGCAACGGCACATGGGCAGAGCTGACAACGCTAAAAGAGCATATAAGGGACATAAGGGCAAGGGCGTTTTCAATAAGGGGCAATTACGTCAAAGTGGCATATCCGATAGAGCTCTTCGAATTCGGAAGCGTGCCACAGCTCATGAGCTCGGTTGCAGGCAACATCTTCGGCATGAAAGCGCTAAAGAACCTGAGGCTAGAGGATATAACATTTCCAGAAATTTATTTGAAGCACTTCAAAGGCCCACAGTTCGGTATAGACGGCGTCTTTGGGAAGATATTCAAGATGAAAAACAGAAGGCCATTGCTTGCACATGTGCCAAAGCCAAAGGTTGGAATGTACACAAGCGAGCATGCAAATGTGGCGAAGAATGCTTGGCTCGGTGGCGTTGATTTGCTGAAAGACGACGAGAACCTCACAAGCCAGGGCTTCAATACATTCGACAACAGGATGAAGCTGATGTTCAAGTATAGGGATTTTGCAGAGAAGGAAACTGGGGAGAAGAAGAGTTATCTAGCAAATATAACAGCAGAAACTAACGAGATGATAAGGAGGGCGAAGCTTGTAAAGGACCTTGGAGGTGAGTATGTTATGGTAGATATACTTACTGCTGGCTGGTCCGGGTTGCAGACGGTTAGAGACGCGTGTGAGGACCTAGGCCTTGCGATACACGCACACAGGGCATTCCATGCAGCATTTACAAGGAACCCGAAGCACGGGATGAGCATGCTTGTAGTTGCAAAGCTAGCCAGGCTTATAGGCGTAGACCAAATACACATAGGGACAGTTGTTGGCAAGCTCAAGGGCTCTAGAAGGGAAGTTGTTGATTTGGATATTGAAGAGACAATGCAACATATACAGGAGCACAAGGATGTGCTCACTGAAGACTGGCACAGCATAAAACCTGTTGTTCCTGTATCTAGCGGTGGTCTTCATCCTGGGCTTGTGCCATATGTTATGAAACTGCTTGGCAACAGCATTGTAATACAAGCCGGCGGAGGCATAGACGGCCATCCGAAAGGAGTAAAACAAGGTGCAATGGCAATGAGGCAGGCAATAGAAGCAACAATGCAGGGAGAAGAGCTTAATGAATATGCAAAGAATCATGCGGCACTGAAGAGCGCCCTGGATTACTGGGGATTCGAAAAACCTGTGTAAGCATAGTATTGGTGAGTTCGAAATGATCTTCAAGGTTAGGAACTTGGATATAGAAACTGGGGCTTCTGTAGCAATGCTTAATGAATATGATGCAAATGGCATGGGCTTGCATGCGAGCGACAGGATAGAAATAAAAATTAGAAGGAATAGGGCGATAGCGATAGTCAACATAGCAAATTTCATGAAAAGCAAGAGCATAGGGCTTACTGCCGAGCTTCGCAACGAACTTGAGGCCAAGGACAATGACGATGCAGAAGTTAATATAGCAGTGCAGCCGAAGTCACTCGTGGCAATAAAGGAAAAGCTCAACGGCAGGAGGCTTGACTACCAGGGGGCTTACGAGATAATAAGAGACACTGTAAATGGCAAGCTCGACAGGGAGGAGCTCACCGCATTTGTAGTTGCTTTGCATGCACACGGCATAGACATTGAGGAAGCGACTTATATATCAAACGCGATGGTAAATACTGGCGAAGAATTGAAGCTCAAGAAAAAAAGGATCTATGACAAGCATTCTATAGGAGGCGTACCAGGGGACAAGACAACGCTACTTGTAGTACCGATAGTTGCTGCTGCCGGGCTCACTATACCGAAGACTTCTTCAAGGGCCATAACTTCAGCAGCCGGAACCGCAGACAGAGCAGAAGTGCTCATGCCCGTAAACTTAGGCATAAGCGAGATGAAGAGCACTATTGAAAAGACAAACGGCTGCATTGTTTGGGGAGGAGCAGTGCATCTTGCTCCTGCCGACGATATGCTCATAAAGATAGAGTATCCTTTTTCAATAGACCCACTGCTGCTTCCAAGCATAATGTCGAAGAAGAAGGCCGTTGGGTCTACTGATTTGATATTGGATATACCTATAGGAGAAACTGTAAAGGTAAAGAATAAGACAGAGGCCGAGATGCTTGTTAGAGATTTTTCTTCGCTCGGCGAGAGGCTGAATATTAATGTGAACGGTGCTATAACTTATGGCGAACAGCCGGTTGGCTATGCAATAGGAGCCGCTGCCGAGGCAAGGGAGGCGCTTGCCACCATAACAAGAAAGAAAATTGCAGAAGATTTGGTTGACAAGGCAACGAGCATAGCAGGTATCCTGCTTGAAATGAGCGGCAATGCAAATGGAAAGAAATTGGCAAGGGACATATTGCTCAACGGATCAGCTGAAAAAAAGCTCAGGGAGATTATAGCCGAGCAGGGCGGAGACGAGAATATAAAAACAGACGATATAGAAATTGGAAGCAACAGCATCACTATTCATTCCGAATTCGATGGCAAGGTTATGCAGTTCGACAACATTGCGCTCGCCTATGCGGCAAGGCTTGCCGGTGCGCCTGGGAACAAGAAGGCTGCAGTAATATTGCACAAGAAGCTCGGCGATGCTGTGGCTAAGGGCGAGGCCTTGATGACAATATATTCTGATAGCGTTGCAAAGGCGAAGGATGCAGAAAGCTATGCAAAAAGCAATGGAGCAATTATTGTAGGGAAGGGCAACATGATGCTGATAAAGAGAGTAATAGAGAAAAAGCTAACTCCGCTACGCTTCACATTAGAGAGATAGTATTATAGTTAATATTATAGTTAACTTTGGCGCATGCTGAAGCGCGTGAGCTTGTTGCTCAGAATAGGTGATGTAATAAAATATATGCTTGTTGTCCTCGATGGCGCGGCAGATAGGAAAAATGCAGTGCTTCGGGGCATGACTCCGCTGCAAGACGCACACATGAATAATCTTAACAATATTGCAAGGAGATCTGCTGCTGGCATGATGTATCCAATAGCAAAAGGCATAGCACCAGAATCCGATTCTGCTGTTTTCTCGCTGCTTAGCTATGATATAAAGAGGTATACAGGGAGAGGGGCTATAGAGGCTTATGGCAGTGGAATCAATGTAAGGGATAGTGACCTTGCGCTGCGCACCAACTTCGCGACTGTTGACAATGAGCTCAATATAATTGACAGGCGCGCTGGCAGGAGCATAACAAGAATCGAAGCGCGCGGCTTAGAGTACATAATAAACAAGATAAAGCTCAGCAGCGGCGTTCAATTCAGGTTCAAGGCGACTATTGGGCACAGGGGCGTAGTTGTTTTTTACGGCAACAACGCAAAGCTTTCTCAGAATATATCGAATGCTGACATAGGGTATGCAAGGAAAGGAAGCATTTCAATAGCGCAGAAAAAAAGCGCTGGGAAGCTCTTGAAGGTTGTTCCACTTACAAAGGACAAAAGCGCGGCTTATACTGCCAATATCGTGAATGAATTTATAGAGAGGGCGCACGCGGCGCTCTCAGCTGCGGAGATAAACAATAGAAGAAAAGCCAGAGGCTTTCCGGAAGCGAATGCGCTGCTGCTCAGGGATGCTGGCCTCGGCTTGCCGAAGGTTGAATTTATAGGTAAGAAATTCGGCATGCGCTTTTCTTTTATAACGGAGATGCCCGTTGAGAATGGCATAGCCAAATTGTTAGGCATGCGCGAGATTCGTTTTAGAAGTGCACTCAAAGGTGAAAGCAGGTATAGCAAAATTGCAGCACTTGCAAAAATGCATGCTAGTGAATGCGATTTCATGTACATACACATAAAAGGGCCCGATGAGCCGGGGCATGACGGCAATGCAATTGCTAAAGCAGAAGTGCTCAAAGAAATTGACTCGGGATTCTTCTCGCATTTCAATGGGGAAAAAAAGGTTAGAATCTGCGTGACCTGCGACCATTCGACGCCATGTGAGCTAAAGGCCCATTCTTCAGATCCCGTACCAGTGATAATAAGTGGCATTGCATCAGACAATATGAATTTTGACGAGTCAATAGATTCGAAGGGCTCGCTCGGCATTTTTAGGGGCGTTAACCTAATAAAGAAGATAATAAGTGGTTGAATGCAGATAAAAAAAATAACGTTGAGAAAGATCCTTGACTCGCGCGGCTTGGACACTGTTGAAGCTAGCGTATTTGACAATAAGGGCAACTTTGCTACCGCTTCTTCGCCGAGCGGCACGAGCAGGAGCGTGTATGAAGCAGCGCCTTTTCCAAAAGGCAATGTTGAATTAGGCATAGCGAATTTCAAAAAAAACGAAAACAAGATCATTGGCGCAGACCCTGGTGACCAGGGCGCGGTTGATGCGCTGCTTCACGAGATAGATGCAACAGATAATTTTGCATTCATAGGCGGCAACACCGCTACAGCAATATCAATAGCAAATGCGAAACTCGCTGCTGCTGAATGCGGCTGCGAGCTCTATCAATATGTTTACGATATTGTAAAAAGATTTGGAATAAAAAAAAGGATGCCTAGACTCTTGGGCAATGTGATAGGAGGCGGAGTACACTCTAACAATGGAATGAGTATACAAGAGGTACTTGTGGCAAGCGATACTGGCTCTGTGTATGGAAATGCAGTTTCAAACATTTCAATATATAGGGAGATTGGGGAGTACCTTAAGAAAAGGGGGCTTGCAATTGGCACAAACATAGAAAATGCTTGGAGTTCAAGGCTTGGGGACGAGGAGAGCATAGCACTTGTCAAGAGAATCGCAAGCAATAAAAGGAAAAGGGTGCTTGTTGGAATAGATGTGGCAGCCAGCGAGCTTTATGATGGCAAGTACCGCTTTGAAAATAGGCGCATGGGCAGAGAAGCGTTTATAAGAAAAATGGAATCAATTTTTAACAAGTATAAATTAGGATATATTGAGGACCCGCTAGAATCGGCTGACTTTTTAGGTTTTGCATTAATAACAAAGAATTTCAGTAGGAGTGCGCTAGTGGTGGGCGATGATCTCTATGCTACGAATTCACGCAGATTGATGAAAGGCATAAGGCTAAAATCTACAAATGCCTTACTCATAAAAGTAAACCAGGCAGGCACGCTCACAGATACAATAGAAACTGTCAGGGAAGCACATAGGAATAATATTAAGATAGTAGTTTCGCACAGGAGTGGCGAGACAAATGATATATTTATATCGCATTTGTCTGTAGCATTCGGTGCCGAGCTGATGAAGTGCGGAGTTACAGGAGGGGAGAGGATTGCGAAGATAAACGAACTCGCAAGGATTGAAGCGATTGAGCTTTCAAACAGAAATAAATAAAAGGGGCGCATATAAATGTATGACATAAGGGCTTCGCCCTTATAAACTTATCGCGTGCGCCCTCTCCGCCGACGAGGTCGGCGGTATCCCCGCACTTGATAAGCCTTTCTGCGAGTTGCTGTGCATTTCCACAAACCTCCTACATCCTTCTTCGTTCAGGAGGTCTGGGTTAACTTGCAGCCCTGTCTGTCGCAGATTGCTTGCGAATGCAAGCAGCCCCGTCACTAGGGCATTCAGCGA
>JBMFHL010000028.1:0-9578 GCA_049976845.1 Candidatus Micrarchaeia archaeon
TCTCACAAAGGTTGGCATAAAATCGGCAATAAGCTCAAAGATGCAAATATCAGCAGAGAACAGTTTCATTGCAGACGCATACCAAAAGATGTAGTAACATATTGCATTATTATGCTAAAAAGCTAAAGGGCAAAAACTATAAATATATAGAATCAAATCTTCTTCAGGTGGTCGAATGGCAAAGAGCTATTGGGACGTGCTTAAATACCCCCTTTCTGTGTGGACTCTATACATAATAATCTTCTCGTTCCTCGCGTTCTCAGGCGCAAGCAGCTTCTCATATTCATTCCTGATAGGCACAGGCGCCTTTATGCTCGCTCTTGTATTCGGTTTCTGGACAGGCATAAGGTCGAGTATGCACGCAAATGAAATAGGCGAAGCGATGCTTAGCGGCTTTATACTGGGTCTACTAATAGGATTCATCTCATTCATATTTGAACTAGGCATAGCAGCGCTCTCAAGCTCTTTCTTGGGCATTGCTTCAGGAAACATGCTTTCAATAATACCGCTTTCAATTGGCTCATGGGTAATAATAACGATGCTTACAGTGCTCGCTTCCGCTGTGGGCTCTGAATTTAGAATAAAGAGGTAAAAAAATGAAAGAAAAGGAAAACGAATCTTCGCAGGATCAGGAAGGGGCCGTAGACGAAGGCACAGTGGTTGAGAAAAAGAGCCAGGTGAGCATAGCAGAGCCAATGTTCATATGGATACTTCTGCTTGTGATAGCAATGGTAATTAATGTGCTTGTAGGCTCTGCATACGTACCAAAGGGCCAAGTTTCAAGCATATTGAAGGCTTCTGCGCACTTCATACTTTTCATGCCAGGCGCAATAATATTGCCGACAATAGTAGGAGCTGTTATAGGGGCTGAAATAGGCAGGAGGGCAAAGTCAATGAATGCGGCAATAAAGAGCGGTCTAATAAACGGAGTATATGCAACTATAATATATCTAATAACAATATTCATAATATACGAAATAATAGTTTACATAATACCTGCACTAAGCCCAAGCGCAGAATTCCTCGCAGTTTCATGGCTTGCAATACCAAGCGTAATCCTAGTGGTGCTATCAATGCTGTTTGCGGCGCTCTCGCACTCAAGGAAGGTAGAGACATAATACTGATCTATAAATGCCATATGTAGCATATACCATACGCAAAGCCTTCCTATTTTGCAGCGCTGACAATTTTTATCACGTCGTTGTCTCTGAGCTTGTAATCCTTGGCTAAGCGTATTTTGCGCTTTGCATCTATTGCGTAAAGCATGTTCTTTGCTATACTTGTGTGTATCCTCTCAGCGAGCTCAAGAGCAGTTGTGCCCTCTTCTACAAGCAGTGCATCAGGCAGCACATTCCCATTGTGATCTACATACTTGTTTTCATCCTCGACAGGGTAAACAGTCAGCATTCTCAGCATTCCAAAAACAACCTCGTTTATTAGCTCTTCAATTCCTGTGCCATTGTGCTCCTTTATATACTTCGCCATGTAATCAAGCGCATCCCTCTGCTCAGCGCTCGCGCTTCCTATTACCTCGAAGGTGCTTGCCCCTGGCACGTAATTTATAACCTTGGCTTTTGCAGCTTTCCTGAGTGCTAGCTCTATTGCTCCGGAGCACTCAACGACAAATCTTCCGTTTAGCTCCTTTTTGAGCTTTTCTATTTTTTCAGAATTTGATATGTCCGCCTTGTTGGCCGCAATGGCTATAGGCTTGCTCGCCTTTATGAGCTCTCTAGCGAAGGCTAATATATCATCGTCATTCCACGCTATATTTGATAAAGACAAATAGGATTTTTCGGCAGCAGCTTCTACAAGTTTTTCATTTACCTTGAAGCCTGCAAGTATTTCTGCAAGCGCCTTTGCTCCGTCGCTTCTCTTCTCTATTTTGCCGATGTGTCTTTTTATTATATCACTAAGCCAGAATGCAAGTTCATCGTTTATTATGTTGAACTCCTTTGCAGGATCGCAGTTGTCGCAGGGATTGCCATTCTCATCTGTTTTCCCGCTTGCATCAACGACTTGTATGAATGCATCAGCACTTGCGAGATCGTTCAAAAACTGGTTGCCCATGCCCTTGCCAAGGTGTGCTCCGGGCACAAGCCCAGCAACATCTACGATGTCAATAGGTATGAGCCTAATGCCATTCATGCAAATTGAATTCCTTGGATTGCACCTCACGCCTAGTTCTGCATCGACGCACTTTCTAGTTACATATGCAACGCCATGATTGGGCTTTATCGTAGTAAAAGGATAATTTGCTATCTCAGCATCTGCCATCGTCATAGCAGAAAATATGGTGCTTTTGCCCTTGTTAGGGGCGCCTATTATACCTATGAGCATGCAACCACAGCAATAATTCAAGATAAATTTATATACTTCTGCATATTAATTCCTTTGCGAGCGCAGGGGTGGCAGAGCTTGGTCAAATGCGACGGGTTCAGGGCCCGCTTCCTTAGCGGATCCGAGAGTTCAAATCTCTCCCCCTGCATTTCAAAATCAATAAAAATTCTGGTAACAACTATTCTGCGTAGAATAATTTATAACCTATAGCGACAGATCTTTTCTTAACAATTCGAACAAATAGCCGTGCCATTTTCGACTTCGTCATAAATTCGGTTTATCTCTTTTACTGACATCCGCCCACGAATAAATTCGTGGGGTTCCTCACGGTTTCAAGGTTCGTTTCAACCATTGGCATCATTACACTATCTGTATTCATTCCAATAGTATACCGCTGGGTGTGCCAGGACACCCACTACCCATATTCTGCTGCCTTACTGCAATGGGATTTGGAGATACCTTTTCTTTATGTTCAACGCGCCGCCAGCATCTGCGTTGAACTGTTTGTTGTATAGTTTACATCTATGCAAACCTCTATGCACCCTTCCGTTTGTCTCTTTGCCACACAGTGCACACGTCTTTGACGTGTCTTTCTCTGATATTTTCGTTATCTTTACGCCGAATTCCTTTGCCCTGTAGAAGAGCTGTTTTGTTATCTCTGCAAACTGAGAACATACTCTGCAAGCGCAGAGGAAGCCCCTACCTTCAGGTAGGGAAGGAAGTCACAATATGAATTTTGTCAAAAAGGATCCTATCGGTGCAGGTCTTTATCAATGTCTATATAACTTGCCTATAGCACCTCTATCAGCAGGTTTGAATTCACCCTTATCAATAGCTTCTTCTAGTCTTTTGAGCTTTTCCTCGCTTATTGGATGGAATATTCTGTCAAGGCGCTCACTGTAACTGACCCTCTCTACTTTTCTTGCCATTTCATCACTTACTATCCTATTTGCCTTTAGGAAGTTGAATTTTTAAATACTCTTGCATCAACAATAAATTGCATCAACAATAAATTTTAGGGAGTTTGCATCGATCTCTAAGGTATGTAGAATCCCTATTTATTGCCCTCGATACGCTCAGACTTCATCTAGAATAGTGAAATTGCCGAATGCCAACTTGCTATTGCAAGCAAATACCAAATATTTTATAAATCTAATGGTTGTATTATAATCGGTGTTAATATGGCAGAAAGCAAAGGCAAGCAAGTGGTTGTTGTAGATCCAGATCTCTGGATGAACCGAATGCTCCATTACAATGAGAGGCACTCTGGATGGCAGATTTTTACATCAATATATTGGAGTATCTTCATACTCTTCGTTGGGGCGTTGCTAATATACTACAATTCGCTAGGACTAAACCTAAACCTCTTCTTTGGATTAATACTCTTCCTGCTTGGACTCATGGTAATAGTATTCGGATTTACAACATCACTACATCTTAAGCTGATGAAGAGATACGGCTGAAATCTTTCTTTTTTTACCTTTTTATATTTTCCCTTTTATAAACTTCTTATTAATGCACAATGCGAACAATGCGATAATGCAGCATAAGCAATGGTTTCATGCAATTCACTATACCTAATATATATGCTTACAAGAACCTGAAGTTATTCATAGCGGTGCCTATTGTGCTAATGCTCATAAGCATTTACCTTTCGACATTCATACAATTAGACACATCGTTGCAAGGCGGTGTCAGCGTAACGCTGCAGACCAATTCTACAGTCAATCCGTCTGCGCTTGCAAGTCTGCTTACTTCAAAGCTCGGCATAACATCTCCAGATGTTGCCCTTAGCCCAGGAGGCGTGCAGATAACAATACCGATGAATGCGAGCATCGCTTCTGCCGAGAGCTATCTAATGCTGTTCTATGGCTACAAGACCAATTATACTGCATACAGCTTTAATGCAACCAGTGCAAGCATAGGCTTGCAGAAAAGTCCAACAAATGCAACATTGCAAGCGCAATTGGCAAATGCAAACTCTGGGATAAACTACACAATAGAAGGAATGAAAAATTCTTTGGCAGAGGAGCTTGCTGCTCTAAGCCCGATAATCGGAGCGGTGCAATACAATTCAAGCAGCGTAAGCAACATGAGCAGTATTGCCGAATCAGCATATACAAAAGCGGGCTCAGTATACGAGTCGAAGCTAATTAGTGCACTGCACAGTGTTGTAAACTTTTCCTCCTATTCCTACGAGGAGGTAACGCCAACGCTGAGCAGGTATTTCCTTGGCCAGGTGAGATGGGTTATAATAATCGCCTTTATACTAATCTCAATAGCAGTGTTCTTTGTTTTCAGGTCTGTAATACCTTCGCTTGCTATAATATTCGGCGCAGGAAACGACATAATAATTGCACTTGGAGCAATGGGACTTTTCAAGATCCCGTTGGGATTGGCAAGCCTAGGCGGATTGCTCATGCTTATAGGTTATTCAATAGACACAGAACTGCTCACATCAATAAGGATATTGAAGAGGAAAGAGGGTACGCCTGAGGAGAGGGCGTATTCTGCAATGAAAACAGGATTAACAATGACAACTACAGCAATAGCATCATTCGCAGTGTTGTTCGTAGTCTCGCTTATAGCATATGTGCCAACATACTATGAGATATCAGGTGTTGTGCTTTTTGGCCTCATTGGCGACATATTTACCACATGGCTTGGCAATGCGTCAATGGTATTATTATATAAAAAGAGGAAGGAGAGGATTAGATGAAGGCAAATGCATATTTGAAGGATAGAAGGATACTTTTCCTAATATCAATTATAGTCATACTTGCCTTACTAGACTTCTTTTACGGCGCTGGTCCTCCTTATTACTTGCATTTCGGAATAGAATTTACTCAAGGCACGCAGATACCAGTGACGCTGGAGCAATCTGTCAATCCAGATACTATGAGCAACATAATCAGTATACTGCAGCAGCGTGTCTCCACATTTGGATTGAAGGAGGTCACAATAGAAGGCGTCGGGAGCTCAAACATATACATAACCATACCAAGCGTATCTGGCAAGGATATAAATGACACTATAAGCATAATAGAGAGTCAGGGCGTTTTCGACGGTATAGTAAACGGCAAAGAGGCAATAAATGGCTCGTCAATACTTAGCGGAAGTATAGGTGCGCTGCCTCCTACTACAAGCAACGACAATGTTTCATGGGCAGTTAATTTCTTCATAACTCAATCTGCAGCTGAAAGATTTGCAAAGGTTGTTTTTGGGCAAGCTAACCAACCCCTATATATGTTCCTTGACAGGCCCACTACTGCAATAGTGCTATTGAATTCTTCGCTGCTGCAAGCCTCGCTGCCTCAAGGCATGAGCATGCAGCAGGCAATAACAGCTATAGACAACGCAGTGGCCTTTGGAAACATGACAATACCTGTGGAACTGCTAAATGCAAACGGAAATAATTGGAATTCATTATATAATTTCTTCCTCACCCACAACACAATATATAATAAGGTAATACTAGCTAAAAACACCCCATCAATTATAATAGATAACCTCAGCAGAATGAACTACACATTGCAATATGTAACAGCATCAAACATGACTCCAATAATGATGCCGGTGTATACCTCGCAGAGCCCAGGCACAGCGACCTTTATAGTAAATTCTTGGCCTGCAATAGGGCTTTTGTCATCGCCATTGCTGAGCCCTGGGGTTACCAACGGCTCAATAGGTCAAAGCTACCAGATAAGCGGCTTTGCTCCGATATCTCTTTCGCTGCAGGACAAGCTAACATATGCACAGACGCAGGCGCAGACCATAGCAAGCGTGCTCAGCGGCGGAGCCCTGCCAGTGCATGTAATAGTGGGAACTCCAACAACAATGCCGCCTACGCTTGGCAAGCACTTCCTTTACATAAGTGCAATAGCGGCGCTGCTTGCAGTAGTGATAGTATCAATAGTAATAATGCTCAGGTACAGGAGATTTTTCCTGATAATGCCAATAATGCTCACGACCTTTGCTGAACTGTTCATAATACTATCTATAATCGGCTTGATAGGCACAATAGACCTTGCAGCTGTTGCCGGAATGATAGCAGTGGTAGGAACGGGCGTTGATGCGCAGATAATAATAACCGATGAGATAATATCGGGAAAGAGCGAGGCTATAAAGCTCAGGCTCAGCAACGCTTTCTACATAGTCTGGGCAGACGCAATACTTCTTGTCATAGCAATGCTGCCCCTGCTCTTCTCAACATCGCTTGTCTCAATAATAGGCTTCTCCGAATCAACGATACTCGGCGCATTGCTTGGAGTTTTGATAACAAGGCCCGCATACGGCGCAATAGTGAGCATACACTACTCAGGGACTGAGAGCAATGCCTAAATACTGCCCCATATGCAACAGGTCGAGCGACAAATTCGAATTCTACGGGGCTTTCTGCGAGGTCTGCTCAAGGGAGAAGCTCTCAAAGAAGATACCAAATGATATAAATGTATTGAAGTGCAAGAGATGTGGAAGGATAAAATTGGCAGGATCTTTTGTAGAAGAAAACAGGCTCAGCATAGCAGAGGAAATTAAAAAAAGCCTAAAAGGGTTAGGCGTAAAAGTTGAGGCATACGACGAGCATGCAGGCATTGCAACTGCAATCGTAACAGAAATAATCTCTGGCAAGGAGCTTAGGGTCGAAAAGCAAATAAGTATAAAGCATATTGACACGTTGTGCCAGCAGTGCGCCAGGAAGGCAGGCGGCTATTACGAGGCGGTGCTCCAGCTCAGGGGGGATTTTAATAAGATAGCAAAGATTGAAAGGAGCGTGGCAAACTTCCTTGAAGCAAACGACGAATTCATATCGAAGGAATTGGATGTGGAAAATGGCGTAGATGTTTATGTAAGCAGCAAGAAGCTTGCGGCTGCGATGATAAGCGGCATGAGGCTGAAGGCAAACAAGTCGTACACCTTGTACAGCATCAAGAACGGGAAGAAAATCTACAGAAACACGTACGCAATATACCTTTGAAATAACAGCAAACGCAACAAGCATTCATGTAAAAGGACGGTTGGTTTTTAAAACAGATAAGCAATTATGCCATTAGACAAAAATAAAGAAGGGAATAAAAAGGAGAAAGTAAGTAATAAATAAAAGCTTTAAAAGCATTTGGCAAGTGTTTTTCATGCACAAAAATAATGCAACATATATGCTGTTTTTCATTGCAACAATTATAGCGAGCGCAAGCGCTTTTTCCACAAGCTCGATATATACAGTAAGCCAGTGTAGCCAGACGAATGCAAGCTACCTAATTTGCCCAGACGGCATGCCAATAAAAATCTCTTTCGCAATATCGGCGCCGTATTCGCCACCATACATGGGCAACTTCAGCGTATACCCCATACAATACTGGAACACCAGCGAGATAACAAACATCTATGGCTCGCAATGCATAGTGCCAGCAAGCGAAACAACAACATGCTTTGTGACAGTGAATGCAATACCAATATCTGCTTCTAACGGCATAGTAAGCAAGTCCATAAAACTCAAGCTTATCTCCTCCTCTTATCCCCAAATAACATTCAACGAGACGCTGAATGTAAGCATAGAGCACTACATAACCAGCGGCGAATTATTCATAGAAAACCTATACAATTCAACAGCTTCAGTACTAGAAACGGATAATTATACTTACTCCTATTTCTGTGGCGTCTATTCAATATGCTCTGCAAATTTGGAAAGCAACATCAGCTCCGCGGCGCATTCGCTTGCATTAGCAAAGGCGCAGCTTTATAATTCAATGCTTTTAGCAGCGTATTCAAACATAACAGCAGCAAATTCCACTTTGTACAGCATAAAAGATAACTTCTCATCCTTTGCAAATACATCAAGCGCAATAGTAAGCGCAGGCATTAAAGCCAAATACATGCTTGCAAATTCGACAGGAACCTATTACAAGCACGAAAAGGAGTTATACAACTGCACATTTCCAAATGGCACAAGGTATTCCTCATATTTAAGCAACTACATAAAAGCGATGAACAATTACTCAACATTGAACACTTTAAGCGGTGCAAATGCATACCTTGGCATGGCAACAAAGCTAAGCTCAAACGAAACCTCATTAATAGAAAAATGCACTAGAGGCGCAGGCACTGCGCTGATTAAGTTGCCTATAGGCTTCAATTACATGCTCTACTTCTTCGCTGCAATAGTAATAATACTTCTTGCATACGCGGCGCTGCGACTCATAGATCTAAGGAATGTAAGCAAGATGCGCGGCTCAAATGCCGGAGAAGCAAGCGCAGGAACAGAAAATGCTCTACATGAGGTACCTGAACAACAAGCCGAAGCAGTAAAAGATATAGGTATAAAAGAGATTCCGCAAAGCAATGCCGAGGAAGAAGGCATAGGCAGCAAGACAACAGAAAGCTATTTCGACAACTGGTTCAGCAGCGCCATCTCGAAGAAGTCTGATGCTGAAGCCAAAGACGAAAGCGGAGCAGATTCTAATTCAAAACCCAAGCAAGGGAAACAGGGCAAAGGAAAGAAGCAGAAATAGCAGCATTGCCTTTTTTATGCAGAACCTATAAAACTAGCAAAAATTCAATGCCTTCTTCAAAGCAACCTCACAAGCTAAAATCTAATTTCTCTCTCATAAAATATGAGATAAAAATAGGAAGGTTTAAATATATTGTTTGTATTAGTATTAAGCAAGGCAGGTTATGATGAAAAACCCAAAAAGGCATGTAGTTAGGCATGCCAGTTCTAGCCGTAGCTCTAAAAGGGCTCAATCAGTTATAGAATATCTCATAACCTACAGTTGGGCACTGCTCATCGCAGCAATAGTAGTTTCATTGCTATATCTATTCGTTTTTGCACCTTCTGCAATTGCCCCTTCTTCATGCTCGTTCTCAACAGGCGCATACTGCCAAGAATTGATAATGGGATCAAATGCGCTTTCATCTAAGGTTGCAATATTCCTCACGAATACGCAGCAGTATCCAATAATGAATCCATCGCTGAGCATAAATGTCAGCAACATAGGCCTTGCAACAGGCACATGCTTCCCAAGTTTTGTTTTACCAGGCGGCGCGATAATCTGCAATGTGACAGTTTCACAAAAGGCAATTTCATTGGGTACCTTAATCTCAGGAAAGATGTACCTAAGTGCAATACCTTGCCCAAGCGGCAATGCAAATTCATGCTCGACAGGCACAAGGCAGACATATGCAGGCAACTTCAATGCCCATACGTCGCAGCTGCTTTCCAGCACAACAGTAAGCATTTCAATATC
>JBMFHL010000029.1:0-9283 GCA_049976845.1 Candidatus Micrarchaeia archaeon
CGAAGAATTTGAGCATTATACAGACAATAACTGCACAAGCTTATTCTTTCATAGAAAGGATATTGCCACTTATAGACGAGGTAATCAAAAAGGACGGCTACATTATTATAGTAAGTGGTAATCACTTCAACAATTCTGAAAGAACACACCAGACTGATGAGGCAACTGCACTTGCAGACCTGGTTAAAGTATACCTGAGAGGCAGAGGATTCAAAGAGGACAAGATAACTGAAATGGTGAAGGTAGTCGTTGGAGAGGAATATGGTATAGGTAACATACCGATAGGCAAAGATGGAGAGAATATTATAAGGGTGCAACATAAGCTGCAAAGGGTATTGGAGAAAAAGCCTGATGCAATAATCAAAAAGCGCGTGCCGGTTGCCGCTGATTTTGAATCGCATTATCATGAAGCAAAACAAACCATTAGTGGAGACCTGCAGACATTTGAGACTCCGGCAATGCAATATGAGAATGAAAATACTTATGTTTCTGCATTCCCACAGGCAATAAGCGATGCCACAAGAGGATTCATGACAGTTGACCTAGATTTAAAGGATAACAAAACAATAAGGAGCGTGTTCAAGCCCATATTGAGGCCAAACCTAGAGAGGTCTGGGGAACTAGAGTCCTCACTTTATAGAGTTTTCAGGAAGGAGGTTGCAAGCCTAAATAACTTAGCTGAGAAGCGCAGGGTAGCATAAAGATTCAATAAGATACTTATTTTATCTGAAAAGAGGCTACTTGCGGGTGGTGCGCGGGCTTTCGTTACTTTCTGGATTAAAAGACTAAAAACAAGAAGCTTTAAAACTTAGCATTTATAATAAATTAGTAGATGTTAGCTAAATAAAACTGACAACTCTGATTGCATGGCCAAAACTGGGAATTTTGGATTAGGGGTTCTGGCAGGCATACTAGTTATGGTAGGAATTGGAGGGTTTACATTCCTAGGTGCCTTTATTGCAGGAGTGATAGCTGGTGCAGTAGCAAGAGGCGCTGCAAGAGGAATGGCAGTAGGATTCCTTTCAGTGATTTTTGGTTTGCTAATATGGTTTTTACTATTGACAAATACTAACCTATATTTTATTCCCGGCTTTAACCTGAATACTACTGCGAATAATTTTAATTATATGCTTGTAGGGTTATACCCCATAGTAAATAGAATTAGTAATTTCATGGGCTTACAGACATTTTCAATTATATTTCTTATTGAGATTGGTATGGCAATTATAGGTGGGCTTGTTGGTGGAGCGCTCAGACGCAGAAAGCAGGAATCTGAAGAAGAGATTGCTAGCGTATTAAAAAACAGGTATGCAAGAGGAGAGATCACCAAAAGCCAATATAATAAGATGAAAAAAATTGCAAAAAGTTAAATTTGAGCTAAGATTTATTATGCCTAGCAAAGCTTACTTCATTAAATTAGGTCTCCAGTAACATGGCATTATATAAAAGTAGGATATTGCTTGCAATAAAGCAATAAGATTTAGATTCTTAAGAGGAAGCTGTTTTAGATTTTAGAAGCTTAATTCTATGATGTTTACGGTAGGGCTGACGTTGTAGAGATTGATATCTGCGGCTTTGAGAAGGAAAAGAAAACATTATGGGTTTTGGCTCGGGCTTAAACATAAAGGCTTATGCGCAGGCTAGGGCGTTGATGGGAAGGAGATGTTTATAGGCAGTTTATATCAGGCAAAATAAAGGCTAACATCTCGACAATAGATCCTTATCCTAAGCCTATACTAACGCCCACCACGTTAAAAGAGATCCTGAGCATAATAGTTTACGCAGTAGAGCACCTTGCAAACAGCATATATATCATTCAAAATCTGCGTATAACGGTAAGTGGTCAGACACTACCTCATTCAGAACCTTGAATTTGTTGATTTTTATTATACTAGAAGTAAATATATAGTCTGCAAACCTGCCTTTACTCTGTGGTGCCAGAGAACTGCGGGTAGAAGTTACCTTGAATTCTTTAACTAAATTTCTCATCTCTTTCTCCAGCATGTGCACACTTTCTGTAGATATGTCAAGGTTAAAGTCCCCACATAGAACTCTGCGCTCTCCAAAACTAGACATTATCCCTAAAATGTTCTTCGACTGCTCTATCCTTTCTGGTGTATCATCCTTTCCTCCACCTTGCCAGAGCCCGTGGACATTTGCTATAAAATAGGTCTCTCTATCATTTGAGATTTTCGCATATTGCATAATGCTACCTAACTCAAAAGATTTTCCTTCATATACTACTTTAATCTGCCTGTGCGCCCAAGCAGTCCGCACTTCGACATCTATTCCTTTCCTTACAAACATCGCCAGCTTCTCGGAACTTTCGCTATAAGACTCTGAAAGGAAACCACGGAAGCCTGTCAGTATGCTTTTTAATTTACTATATAAATCCTGAACTTCTTCAAACTCAGTCCCTTGATATAGCTGCTTGATAGCTTCGGCTTCTTTACTTGCTTTGAGATCAGCGTCTAAAACCTCTTGAAAACAGAAGATATCCACATTATTTTTCTCGCTCTTAAGAAATTCGGCAAGCTTGCTATAGACCCTTCCACCCCACAGATTCAGAGAGATTATTCTCATGCATTATCGCCTACTCCCGACTCTACCTAAAAGTATCGCGCTATTTACTGAATTGCTTAAACTGCATTCGCCAGGGTAGGGATTTGAACCCTAAAGCCCGTGAGGGCACCGGTTTGCCAGTTGCATCACTAATCAGCTCTTGAAGCTTTGCAAGCTCAAGACCGGCGCATTACCGGATTCTGCCACCCTGGCATGCAGTATTTTTATCTTGCTGCACTTATATATTTCTATTCCTACTGCCATTTTGCAAAGTATTTAATATCTTTTTTATATTAAATAAGTATTCAGATTTGATGGATGTTGAGCTTAAAAAATGGGCCCCTATTTCTCCAGTACTGCTCTCTCTTTCTGGCAAAAAAGCGTATTTGTATTTGGAAGATGGAACTGTTTTTGAGGGCTTCCAGTTTGGTGCAGAGGCAACAAAGTATGGTGAAGTGGTCTTTACTACTTCTATGAATGGATATCCAGAGAGCCTTACAGATCCTTCTTACAAGGGTCAGATATTGACTATAGCGCACCCGCTAGTTGGAAATTATGGCGTGCCTAGAAAAGAATACTCAAAAGGTGTTGTTGCCAATTTTGAGTCTGAGCATATAATGGTTGAGGGTTTGGTGATAAGTGAGCTTACAAGAGGATTCAAATGGAATAAGAATCTTGATTTGGATGAATGGCTGAGTTCTGAGGGCATTGCTGGAGTATACGGCATAGATACAAGGATGCTTATCAAAAAGATAAGGGAGAAAGGGGCAATGTCTGGAATAATATCTACAGAAAAGTTTGATTCGGTAAGGTTTAATTTATATGAATCAAGGGATTTTGTAGAAGAAGTCTCAATAAAGAAACCTATCGCGTATGGGGAAGGAAAAGATATCATAGTGGTTATTGATCTTGGGATAAAAGAGAGTATAATCCAAAATCTTTTAAAGCGCGGCTTTAAGGTGCAGCTTTTGCCATGGGATTCGAGCATAGAACAGATAGTTGAATATGACCCAAAGGGGGTTGTGTTTAGCAATGGCCCTGGAAACCCTCTACTTTTGACTCAAATAGCAGATACACTGAAAGAAATTGCAGATTATGACATCCCTATTCTTGGCATTTGTCTTGGCCACCAGCTTGCGGCACTGGCTTTTGGTGGTACTGTAAAAAAGATGAAGTACGGACACCGGGCCATAAACAAGTCGGTAATTGATTTAGAAACACAGCAGTCTTACATAACTACTCACAATCATGGATATGCGGTATATGAGGAAGGCTTACCAGATGAAGCCAGGGTATGGTTTATGAGCAATGACGATGGTGTTGTAGAAGGCATGAAAATAGGAGACAATATAATCACTGTGCAGTTTCATCCAGAAGCAAGGCCTGGCACAAATGATACATTATTTATTTTCGATTATTTTGCAAAGAGGATAAGATATGGATAGGCTAGAGACTAAAAAGAGGATAAAGAAGGTTTTGGTATTAGGCTCAGGACCTATAAAGATAGGTGAAGCCGCAGAGTTTGACTATAGTGGCAGCCAAGCACTTATTGCATTGAGGGAGGAAGGTATAGAGAGCATACTTGTAAATTCAAACGTTGCGACAGTTCAGACCAGCCATGATATTGCTGATAAGGTTTATTTGCTACCTGTACAGTACAAGTTTGTTGAAAGGGTAATCAAGAAAGAAAGACCAGATGGCATAATGATAGGGTTTGGTGGTCAAACGGCATTGAATGCAGGCATTGACTTATACAGAAAAGGAATACTGAGAAGATATAAGGTAAAGGTACTCGGTACAAGTATAGGAGGAATAGAGGATGCTCTGAGCAGAGAGAGATTTAGGGAAACGATGAGGAAAGCGCAAGTACCAGTACCAGAGAGTGGCTCTGCAAAAAGCAAGGAAGAAGCAGTAGAAGCGGCACTCAAGCTTGGCTTCCCGCTAATGTTAAGGGTAAGTTTCAATCTTGGAGGCAGGGGCTCTGCAATTATAAGGGATATGGAAGGACTGAATAAAGAGGTTTCTAGAGCTTTTTCCCAAAGCAAGATTGGCGAGATACTTCTTGAGAGATACCTTGAAGGCTGGCTAGAGATAGAATATGAGGTAGTAAGAGATATGTATGGCAACATTGCGGTCACTGCATGCATTGAGAATCTTGATCCGATGGGTGTGCATACAGGTGAATCAACAGTTATTACACCGGCGCAGACACTTGACAATGAAGAGTATCAGGAAATGAGAAGCATGGCAATAAAGGTTGCCGAAAGCATAGACTTGGTAGGAGAATGCAATGTGCAATTTGCCCTAGACCCAAAAAGTAGGAAATACTTTGTAATCGAGACAAATCCTAGAATGTCAAGATCAAGTGCATTGGCGAGCAAGGCAACAGGTTATCCTCTTGCATATGTGGGTGCAAAATTGGCATTAGGATACAAATTATACGAAATAGCTAATTCAATATCTGGTGCCACAAGCGCTAATTTTGAGCCAAGTTTGGATTATGTGACTATAAAGATACCTAGATGGGATATAGAAAAATTTGACATGGCAGAAGATAAGCTTTCTACAGAGATGAAGAGTATTGGCGAAGTCATGGCAATAGGCAGAACTTTTGAAGAAGCGCTCCAAAAAGCGATAAGGATGCTGGACATAGGAGAACCTGGACTTTTTGGGAGCATATATGGCTCTAGCATTAGCAAAACTGAAGCACTATCCAGGCTTAAGGACAAAAAACCCTACTGGTTCTTATATGCAGCAAAGGCTTTCAAGGAAGGCGCTACTGTAGATGAGGTTTACAATGCCTGTTTTGTTGGTAAATTTTTCTTGAACAAGATGCTTGAGCTCACGAAGCTCTATGAACAGTACTGCAGGGCAAGCAATAGTTATAAGGAAAAGATTTACCCTGCAATGAAGGCGAGGGGATTTCTTGACGAACAGCTTGGAATAAGCAAGGCCATGCCTTTTGTTAAGCAGATAGATACACTCGCAGGAGAATGGCCTGCGAAGGCAAACTATCTTTATACAACATATGCTGCAAGTGAAGATGATATCAAAAAAACTGCAGGTAGGAAGCTTCTTGTTGTTGGCGCAGGCGTTTTTAGGATAGGGGTGAGTGTTGAATTTGATTGGGGTTCGACATCCCTTGCCAAACATGCAAAAAAGTATTATGATGAAGTTGCAATGATTAATTATAATCCTGAGACTGTTTCAACTGACTGGAGTAATGTTGATAAGCTTTATTTCGACGAGCTTACGCCGGAGAGTGTTGAAAAGATCTACAGGAAATTTGATTATGATAATATAGCATTATTTACTGCTGGCCAAGTAGGTAATAACCTTGCTTATGAACTTGAGAAGAAAAAAATAAAGATCTTGGGCACAAGTGGAGAAAGCATAGATTTTGCTGAGGAAAGGAGCAAGTTCAGCAAACTGCTAGATAGGTTAGGGATAAAGGAACCGGATTGGATAAGTGCCAACTCAGAAAAGGAGATAAAAAAGTTCATAGAAGAGTCAGGGTTTCCTGTAATTGTAAGGCCAAGCTATGTGCTTAGTGGCTCAGCTATGAAAATTGCAAGAAACTGGAAGGAGCTTGGAGGTTATATAAAGCATGCTGTTAAGTTTTCAAAGCTGCACCCTGTAGTAATATCAAAATTTATCAGCGATGGATTCGAAAGTGAACTTGATTGCGCCTCGGATTCAAAGAATGTTGCTGGAATAAGTTTAGCCCATGTAGAAGAGGCTGGAGTACATAGCGGCGACGCAACAATATATACCCCTATTAAAAATAAAAAAGTAGAATCTAAAATGAAGGAGACTGCATTAGTGTTGGCAAATGAACTCGAGATAAAAGGCCCATTCAACCTGCAGTTTGTCTCAAACAGCGATACTTATGTGATAGAGCTTAATTTGAGGGCAAGCAGATCGATGCCTTTCAGCAGCAAATCAGTAGGCATAAATCTGATGGAGGAGTCTCTTAAGGGGATTTTTGGGAAGCTTGAGCACAATGGTTTTTATGAACCAAAACATAATGCTTTTGCTGTGAAAACTTCCCAATTTTCATGGGGTCAGCTCAGGGGCTCATATCCTTTCCTCGGCCCCGAGATGCACAGCACTGGCGAAACCGCAGCCCTTGGTTATACTTTTGAAGAGGCTTTGCTTAAGAGTTGGCTTGGTGTTGTGCCGAACAAGCTGCCTGATAAAAATATACTGATTTATGGTTTATCAAATATGAGCTATCTAAAAAAAGCCTCAAAAGTTCTTAATAAAAAATACAATATATATACTATTGAGGGCGCAGAAATTTATGGAGAGCAGTTAAGCAAAGAAAAGGTAAAAATGATGATGAAAAATTCTGAATTGTCGCTTTTAATAACAGACAACAATTTGATTGACATTGACTATGAGATAAGACGGTTAGCAGCAGACATAAACATACCGATGATACTAAATGGTAGGCTGGCAATTATGCTTGCAAAGGCCTTTGGCTCTAAGCTGAGCGTAGGTGAAATTGGAGAGTACTGGTGAAAGAACTTTTAAAATCTATATATAATTTTTTAACTTTACAACTTTTATTGGTTAAATTTGTGCGAGATTTGGCCATATTTTCCTAGATTAATTAAAACGCTGCCGTGCTCTCCTAATTCATTGGAATGCCTTTTAGTTCAGGTATAGCATTTATTAGGTGCTCTGGCCGGGATTTGAACCCGGGTTGCAGACTCGAGAGGCCTGCGTCCTTGACCGGACTAGACGATCAGAGCTTAAATAGATATAAAGCAAAAAAGATATTAAACTTCAGTATTTCGCCTTTATAAATTTGCAAACTGTGCAGCTACTTATTTTTCTCATCGATATAATGCTTTCTAAACTTTCGTTTAAGGTTTAGCTTTATAAAATATTCACATTCTCAGATCAAACTGCTGTATAATTTACAGGGATTAGTGTCAAATTGGATATTATATTTATTGCACCTTCTGGATTGCCATTGTCATTGCTTCCCCCTCCACCAAATCCTTGGTCGTAAGCATATCCTACTGTGAAGTACATGTTGTTCTTTTCTATAGGACTTGGGAGTGTCACGCTGTATTTCTCATTTACAGTAGGTATTGAAACAATGACATGATTTTTGTCTACGTAATAGATGTTTACGGTAAATGTCTTCTCTGCAACCGAACCGGTATTGCGCGTGCCGGAGGTGCAGTAGGTATAGTTTGCTATGAGTGCGGGGTAATCACCAGTTGTCTCATTTACCAACTGGGATTGATTATTGTAAGTTGCAATAGTACCAAGAGTCGTGGAAGAGTTTAATATTCCAAAGCATGCTCCAGAGCAAGGGTCATACATTATTATTGCACCCGTACTTGATTGTGTTGAAGAACCAATCGCAAACCACACTGGGAAGTTGAACCACGCTGCCTCCCCACTATTATCATCTATTATGCTAAAGGTATAATTCCTTTTTGTTTGAATTACACCTCCAATCCTGTAGGTTTTGTTAAAGTAATAATATGTATTCAAATTGTTGTAAGCTCCTGGAGGTGTTACTGAATATGAACTAAACACCTCTCCATCCAAGCTTGTTGGCTGCGGATAAGCACATGGATTCACAATTTTGGGTCCGCCATTACATGAGCACGCACAAGTGGTTGGTACTGGTGGAGGCACGCACGTTGTATAAACTTTCCATCCAGGCGGCAATACTGTAGTGGTTGGCATTATTGTAGTTGTCTGCGTTGTTGTGCTCGTTATTGTTGTAGTCGTAGTTATTATAATCTCATTGTAAGTTGCTAGTGCTGTGCAATTGGATATTGCATTTATAATGCCCCCTTTTCCTGAAATATTACAACCAGAAACAGATTCAAACTTGTATTTAACGCTAGGTGAATTTATATCCAAGAAGTTGTATGTGTGTTTTGATCCTGGATTCCAAGAAAATGTGATAGGCAACTGGTATGGATAGTATTCTACGTTATCGACAATAAGCGATGGCTTGTTTACGCTTATCTGAGGCGTCTCCTCAAAAGTCACATATGCTGGCATGATGAAGTAGATTATTACATTTGCAGAAATTCCTGCAAATGAAGCAGTCACTTTTACAGGCCCCCTATTAGTAGAGGAAACGAGCGAGACTGCTTCCCCATTTGAATTAGTCGTTTCAATAGAGGGCTTTAGCGAAACATTGCTAAGTGGCGAGCCTGTTTCTGGATTGCTAGCTGCAAAATTGACTGTAGCACCCTCAAAGGGATAGCCTAAAAGATACACCGTCGCTGTTACTGGATCATATCCCCCATTTGCAGCTTGAGTAAGGTTTGCTGCGCTTATAAATATGCTAGTAGTTATATTTGTAAGAAGTGGAGATGCGTGTGAATTGAAGTTGCCAACATAGGTCTGCCTCTGACCAGAAGAGCATGCATTTGCATTGCCAGATGGGCAAGGTATAGCACTAAGGTAAAGCTTTCCGCTTATGAGCGTACCCGTTGAGATTGCTTTTGTAGGCAAGGTAACATTGCAGATTATAGCTCCTCCAGGCAACACAAAGCTCGGTGTGCATTTTCCGGTAGATAAGCCTATATTAGAGATGTTCGTCAATATCTGCGGATTTAATATTGGGTATTGCTGTGTGTTTGTAAGGAAAAGTGCGGCTTTAGACGAAGAGACGTTTGAACCAAGGACCATACCTTGGCAGTATGCGCCTGTTGAGAACGAGCATGAAGAAGGCACTATT
>JBMFHL010000030.1:0-7235 GCA_049976845.1 Candidatus Micrarchaeia archaeon
TCTAATTATGCATTTAATAGTTGGACAGGCACAGGTGCAGGCAGCTACACAGGCACAAGCAAAAATACATACATAACCCTGAATAATCCCATAACAGAAACTGCAAGCTTTACAAGCACTGCACCACAGCTAATATTCATCGAGAGCGGATTGCCTTCTGGGAGTAAGTGGAGTGTAAGCATATATAACAATTTTGTCGTTGCTGGAATAAATTCAAATGGTGTTTATGTTGATTCCCACCAACAGCCTATTGCTGTAGAATCTAGTACAACAAGCAAAATAGTTTTTAACAATCTTAAGGGCGGGATTTACACTTATGTTGTAAACAGTAGTGACATTTCGACTGGAAATGCATACATACCTACTCCATACGAGTCCACAATTAATTTTGGTGGCAGTAACCTATACGAATATATTACCTTTAATCATGAATATTGGCTAAACATGAGCCCTAATAGTTTAGTATCACCAACTAGCAGCTGGGAGAATGCAAATTCATATGTAAAGATCTCTGCCAAAACCGGAACCTCTAGCAGTTGGCAATCTAATGGCTGCACTTACTACTATCTATATACCTTCAACTCTTGGACTGGCACAGGAACAGGAAGTTATACAGGCACAGCAAATCCTTCAGAGGTCCATATGCTTAATCCAATATTTGAATATGCTAATGTGTCTAGCCAACTTATCAAATATTGCTTAACTTCAACTACATCAATCACAACAGAAACCACAACATCAACCACAACAGAAACCACAACATCAACAAAATCTTCAACCTCAACAACTACAACAATTTATACAGGTCCACAGATCAGCGTAACTTTCAAAGTAAATTCAACCTGCTATGGAAATACAGGAACTTTTGTAGTTGTTGACGGCAATGATTATACTTGCTCACAGCTTCCTGTAACATTCAGCTGGCAGCCATATACAACACACAGCTACGCCTTCCAATCCCCAGTTTACACTACTGCACAGAATCAGAGATTCTACTATAATAGTGTTTCAGGCTGTGGCGCAAGTGGACAGTCAGGCTCAATAACGCCTTCAGGCAATTGCAATGTAACTGGTTATTATACAACTCAGTATCTGCTCTCAATGCCTTCAACTCCAAACGGAGCAGGCACGTTAAGCCCTGGGACAGAATGGCTTAACCCTGGCACAAGTGTTAGTATAAGCGAAACGCCCAATGATGGATATATATTTGAGAACTGGACTGGCACAGGAACAGGAAGCTACTCCGGTACCGCTAAAAGCGCGCAGATCACTATAGGTTCTCCAATAATAGAGAATGCAAACTACAAGGCGCCAAAGTACAACTACACTGTTACATTTGAAGTAAACAATACAAACTTCGATTCCTATTATAAAAATTCCAATTGCCATATCCAGTATCCTGAGGGTGTAGAATGTGACGGAGTTACAAGCCCTACCTCCTATAGTGCAGGAACATCAGGTTCGCTTTGGGCATCCATACCTACTGGCTACCAGTTCGTGAAATGGGTAGGTTCAGGAAGCGGCAGCTATACAGGAACGAACTTATATGGAACTGCAACTGTAAATTCAAACATAACAGAAGAACTTTACATAGAACCTGTTCCAAAGTACAATGTTACATTTGAAGTAAACAATACAAACTTCGATTCCTATTATAAAAATTCCAATTGCCATATCCAGTATCCTGAGGGTGTAGAATGTGACGGAGTTACAAGCCCTACCTCCTATAGTGCAGGAACATCAGGTTCGCTTTGGGCATCCATACCTACTGGCTACCAGTTCGTGAAATGGGTAGGTTCAGGAAGCGGCAGCTATACAGGAACGAATCTAGATGGAACTGCAACTGTAAATTCAAACATAACAGAAGAACTTTACATAAAATATGTTCCAGCATACAAAGTAACTTTCGCATTCAATCCAAGTCCTTCACAAAACAGTTCGGTGTGCTCATCTTCGAGTGATGTGGTAAGTATTGGTGGCACCAGTTATACTTGCTCACAGCTTCCAGTTACCTTTATATGGAATTCAACAAGTTCTCATAGCTACTCATTCTATTCTACTGTAACTACTGGGTATCCTGTAAAATCTATATATAGCTCAGTTTCTGGCTGTGGCGCTTATTCACAGTCAGGCTCAATAACGCCTTCAGGCAATTGCACTGTAACTGGTTATTATACAACTCAGTATCTGCTCTCAATGGCGTCAAGCCCTAACGGGGCAGGCTCCCTAAGCCCAGGCACAGAATGGCTTAATTCTGGCACTTATGTTACAATAAATGAAACGCCAAAATCTGGTTATAAATTCAATTTCTGGACAGGCAGAGGCTCAGGCAGCTATTCTGGGAGCGCCACGAGTAGTGGCATAACAATTGATGGGCCGGTTGTTGAGACCGCAAATTATAGTCGTGGTTAAATGAATAGCAATAAGGCAATACCGTATGTATCCGTTGTGGTGCTGATAATAATTATAGTTGCTTTTATGGTACTTGTGGAGTCTGGATCCAAAAGCATAAATCAACAAGCAACAACAGTTCCGCAGACAACAATTGTAAACTCGTCTCCACTTCCTTTGTCCAATGTTTTAATGGTTTATGCAAAGAACATGAGTTTAGTTACTGCATTGTCAATAAACTATAATCTAACTTATTATCCTATAATTGGAATAACCCCTTATAGTCCTGTGTTTAATAAAAGCATGGCTTTTTATAAATCAGGCAACTCAAGTGCATTGAGCATAAGTGCTTTTACCAGCAGCGAAAAAGCATATTACTATACAAATAAGAATTCGTCAATATCCTGCACTTCACAATCCCCCTTCTACAATTTTTCTTGCACTTCCGTAAATCAAAATCCCGCAGTGCCAATCTATCAATATATAGGCAACTTATATTCAATGCTTAATGCCACTGCACTTTCATATATTGGATCAAGAAATGTTGCAGGGATACAGTGCAACGAATACGATGCAAGTGAAAATGGAACAGCATATATCCAAACCTGCATTGATCCTATGAACGGCTACCCCTTATATATTAACAATACCTCGCTCGGATTCTCGATGATCGCCAAGAGTGTTTCAAATAACATAAACAGCACTTCTTTAATTCCGTTGTACTCGTTTGGCGTTATTAATATAATTTGCTATAGCCGCAAAATTGATATGAATATAGGGCCATTCTACAATCTGAACAACGCTACGCTTATTATAAATGCAACCCCTATAGACAATCCTTCAAATATTCCAGCAGCGCACGCCTTTGCATACATGCCAAGGCTCAATGCAGGTGTAAACCTGTTAATTTCTGCGAATTGGAATTCTTCCATAAGCGGCAAGTACTTGGTAAAGGCCTGCAGCGGTGCAGTGTGCCAAAGTGCAGTTGTTTCATGCAGTTAAGCTATTAGCTGCTTCGCTGAGCTAAATTAGAGGTTTCCCTCATTTGCTTAAGCTGCATCGAGGTGCAAGGAAAGCTGCCTATTGCGAATGCTTACCGAAAGGTTTAAATATCTTATCCTACACTTATTCTATTGCTCTTTTTAGCAAAGTTTAAAAGGTTTGCCCTAATTTCAGAGGTTATATATTTAGAAAGGTGTAAGAAATGGTGGATAAAAAATCAAAAGACGCGAACTCAAAAAAGGCAAAAAGTGCAGCTAAGCGTGCAGCTTCGGCTCCTCATGTTGAACCAAAGGCACCTGTATCGCATACAGAGATGCATTCGCATGCCGACACTGTACTTGCACAAGACATGGAGGCTGAGCAGTCTGCGCAGATATCATCTAATGAGCCAAGGAGGTGCCCCAGCTGCGGGAGCACAGACATAGTATATGACAGCGAGAAGGGCGAGCTTGTCTGCAACAACTGTGGATTGGTAATAGAGGAAAATGTAACAGATACAGGTCCGGAATGGCGTGCTTTCGATGCTGACCAAAGGAATTCAAGGGCAAGGACAGGAGCTCCTATAAAATATATGAAGCCAAACAAGGGCCTCGTCACTGAAATAGATATGTACAACAGGGATATTAGGGGGGCAAGGCTGCCTTCAAAAAGGCAGGCGCAGCTCTACAGGATGAGGAAGTGGCACAAGCGCGCCAGCATAGCAAGTTCCAGCGAGAGGAATTACCTGATTGCGCTGCCAGAGCTGAACAGGGTAGCAAGCTATCTGGGGTTGCCAGACAATATAAGGGAAAGCGCGGCATTGCTCTACAGGCAGTGCGTCAAGAACAACCTTATCAGGGGCAGGCCTATAGAAACAGTAGTCAATGCTGCTCTATATGCAACATGCAGAAGTGCGGGCATGCCAAGGACACTAGACGAAATAGCGCAAATATCGGGGGTTCCGAAGAAGGAGATAGGAAGGGCTTATAGAGTCATTTCACACGAGTTGAGTCTAAAGATACCACTTACTGATCCGGTAAGCTACGTTCCAAGATACGTTGCGGCATTGAAGCTCAGCGGCGAAGCGCAGGAGAAAGCAGGCATATTGCTGAAGCAGGCAATGAAAAAAGGTCTTGTAAGCGGCAGGAGCCCGACAGGCGTATCTGCTGCAGCAGTGTACATAGCAGGCGCATTAGTAGGGGAGAGAAGGACCCAGAAGGAAGTGGCAGACGTAGCAGGAGTAACTGAAGTAACTATAAGGAACAGGTACAGGGAGCTTAAGAAAGAGCTTAACATAGACGTAAACCTTTGATTTTTCTTTTTTCTTTTTCGGTGCTCTGATGAAACTGCAAATTATATTTGCAATCGCGGCATTCTCTTTATTTGCTGCGCTGTATGCAGTGCAGTACCAGAGCATAGCAGGCGCCAATTATACTGCCGAAGAGGCAAACAGCATAATAAATTCCGCACTCTCTTATGTAAATTTGATAAACCAGAGCTCATACCTAATTTTCATTCCTAACCTGAAAAGCGCATATGCATATCTGGAAAATGCAAGCAATATATACAACACGTCTCCTGAAGATGCTGTGGCATATGCATTGAAGGCCAAGGAACTGGCGCAGTCGCAATATAATAGCATAAGCTCATACAGGCTTTTGTCCTTTGTCGCAATGCTCGCATTTTCGATAGCAACCTTATACCTGCTGTTCATCTACATGAAGCCTGTTAGAAGCTTAAAATCTGCTGCGAGTAAGAAAATCCGCAGCGGAAAGCGACATTCGAGCTGAGGCAATCTTGCGCATAAATTTGCAAATTATACACTAAATTTATATATGCTTCATTCAAATAACTAAATAATTTCTTAGTGAGTGTTTCTATGAGAATACTGCAATTGGATGTAAATAGCATAGACTACAAGCTTGTCGAGCCAGAGTCAAGCGTGTACGAGAAGAGCGATGAGAAAGAGGTTTCGGTGAAGGATGCCCTTGTCCTGCTAGTTTCAATAGAGAAGGGAGATACAATTAGCGAAGCAGAGCGCGCAATCAAGGATGCCACAGAATACATGCTTAGGATAAAAAGGAAGAAAATTGTAATATACCCATTTGCTCATCTGAGCAACAACCTTGAGGAGCCGAAGAAAGCCTTGGGCATACTTGAGGCAATGAGAAAGAGTGTGCCAAGCGGCATAGAGCTCATAGCTGCACCGTTCGGCTGGAACAAAAGTTTATCCCTTGACATAAAAGGCTACCCGCTTGCGGAGCAATCGAAGAGCTACGGCTCAAAAGAAGCAGCAAAAGCATCAGATACAGCTCAAAAAACCGAGGAGGTATCAGCAGCGCTCAAGCAGGAGGAAAAAGTAGTATCGACATGGTACATACTTGACGAGAAAGGCATATTAACCCCAGTAGAAGAATACAAGTTCGAAGGCCACGAGAAGCTAAAGAAGTTCGCTGCATATGAGATGTCAAAGGTGAGAGCATACCAGCAAGTGCCTCCGCATGTAAAGCTCATGAGGAAGCTTGAGCTGGTTGATTATGAGCCGGGATCAGACGCAGGCAACATGCGCTTCTACCCCAGCGGCAGGCTGATGAAATCGTTGCTCGAGCAGTATGTCACCAAGAAAGTGATAGGCTATGGTGCTGTTGAATTTGAAACGCCAATAATGTACGATTACGGGCATCCAGCATTGAAGGAATATTTGGACAGGTTCCCTGCAAGGCATTACATAGTAAAGTCAGACGACAAAGACTTTTTCTTGAGGTTCTCAGCAGATTTTGGGCAATTCCTGATAATGCACGATGCAACAATTTCTTACAAGCAGCTCCCGTTCAGGTTCTACGAGCTTACGCGCTACAGCTTCAGGAGGGAGAAGAGCGGAGAGGTAGTCGGATTAAAGAGGCTTAGGGCATTTACAATGCCTGATATGCACACCCTCTGCACTGATCTGGAGCAGGCAAAGAAGGAGTTTAAGAACCAGTTCAGGTTCAGCAAGGAAATGCTAAGCGAGATAGGCATCGCTCCACAGCAATACGAGGCTGCAATAAGGTTTACGCAGGATTTCTGGAAGGAAAACAGTGCATTCATAAAAAGCATAGTCAGCGAGGAGCTGAGAAAACCAGCGCTGATAGAGATGTGGAACTTTAGATATGCATATTTTGATCCGAAGTTCGAGTTCAATGTGGTCGATTCCATGGACAAGGCCACTGCGTTGTCTACTGTGCAAGTGGACCATGAGAACGGGAAAAGATACGAGATGACCTATGTAAATAGTGAGGGCAAAAAAGCTTATCCAATACTCCTTCACTGCTCGCCTAGCGGCGCAATAGAAAGAGTAATGTATGCGCTGCTTGAGCTCGCTGCAATGGACGAGAGAAAAGGAATTGTTCCTTCGCTTCCGCTCTGGCTCTCGCCCACGCAGGTGCGCCTGCTGCCGATATCTGACAAGCATGCAGAAAAGTGCATAGAAATTGCAAACAAATTGAGAGAGAGCGGCATACGCGTAGATATAGATGATACTTCAAATACACTAGATAAGAAAATCCTCAATGCAGAGCAGAGCTGGATTCCATACATTTGCGTTGTTGGAGACAAGGAGATAAGCTCCGGAAAGCTCGCAGTAAGGATAAGGGGCGAAAAGGAAAGAAAGGAAATGGGCGTTGTGCAGCTTGCAGAAGAAATAGCTGCAAAGACAAAAGGCATGCCAAAGGGAGAAATGTCATTGCCAATGCTTATCTCAAAGAGGCCAATATTTGTGGGTTAGAAATGGAAGAGAGGATTAAAAAACTTGAAGTATACACATTGAGGTTACTAAACGAAGCCACTACTTCAAAGCTCTATTACCATAATGCTGTGCATGCGCT
>JBMFHL010000031.1:0-6797 GCA_049976845.1 Candidatus Micrarchaeia archaeon
CAATAGCAAAGGAGATAGAAAATGCATTTATCGGAAGGGATGCGGTTACGACAGACGAAATAAGGACCGAAGCGCTGAAGAGGCTGAAAGACCGCGATGTAACTGCGTATAATAGCTGGATTGAGTACGATAGGGCAAAGAAAGGCAAGTGAAAAATAATTAAATATTTAAAAGAATTCAGGCATCACATTGGGTTTAGCTGGTCCTATGAAAGATAATAAACTTGTGAAAGATATAGCAGAAGAAAGGGTCAGCAGGCTCTTGTCGCTAGCCAATGAAAAAGCGGCAGAGAATACAGCAGAATCAAAAGCCCTATCAAGAAGATATGTTAAGCTCGCTAGGCTAATAAGCATGCATTACAGGGTAAAGCTTACAAAAAAGCAGAAGCAAAGCTTCTGCAAATCATGCAACTTGCCGTTTGTGCCTGGCATAAACTGTGCAGTCAAACTTGCAAGTTCAAAGAGGTATATAGCTTATATCTGCGAGTGCGGCGCCGAAACTCACATATTCTATAAGAACAAGCATTCTAAAGATTAACTTACTTTAAGCTTTTTTACAAGCATCTGTGCAAATGCTTCTGCATCTTCTGCATTTCTTGCTGTGAGTATATTCTTGTCAAACTCAACCGCTTCTTCAGAATTTATTCCATGATATATCCTTATAAGCCTCTGGGACTCCTCGTCAGTTTGTGCAGAAATCTTAGCATCTGCTATAACGTTGGCCCTGGCAATTATCTTGACTGCGTTTCCTATCCCTGCAATAACCTTCTTCTCAGCAGAGAAATCTCTTACCAAATCCAGCAGCGGCCTAAAATCATAGAGCCTGTAGCTTTCTATGCCTTCGCCATCTATTAATATTATACCATCAAACTCTTGTGGCGTTACTTTGACAGTATTGATAGCAGGTTTGTAAACTGCTCCGTGCTTTCCCACGCATTCCTTTGCAGTATAGCTAGTTATAACATCCTGTATGCCCCATTTTTCGAGAATAAGCTTAATGACCGAAATCGACTCGTCTCTAAAATCCTTGGGAGGTATAACAATCGCAATTTTCACGCAAGCACCTTATAACCTATTGCATGCTAACGCATAAAATATTAACTCTACATAGGCACTTGCCCATTTTTTGTGGCAGATCTCTTAAATCTCCTTTTCGCCAAGAAATACGCCGTAGCCACTATAGCAACTACTGAAATTATTGCATATAGATTAAGCATAGAAAAGAAAACTAATTCGACTCCGTTTCCGGAATATGCTGCGAAGTGCTGCGCTATGCCAAGATATTCAACACTTCCATTCACATAACCATATGGTACATCTTTTATAGTCAAATTGCCATTATCCCCGGTATACATCTGTGCTTCCGTTCCATTTGAGAATCTCATGTCTGCAAGTGCATTCACTGGCATATTAAATAAATCTCCAGTCCTTATCTGGACATTGTAAACGCTTAATGGCACGCTTATGGGTGCAGGGGAAGTTACATTAAATACATAAGAAGACCTTATTTCAACTCCTTTGTATTCGACATAATTAACATTATATTCTTCTCCAGCATTCAAATAAACGTCATTAACAACTTTGTTTCCATTCACATAAAACGAAGAAACATTTACTGGATTTCCATAGTGGTCCAAGCCCCTGAAACTTACAAGGTACTGCTTCTGAAATATGGCAGATAGGGCAAGAGGTTTATTTACAAGTACTGTTGCCGTAGCATTTTTGTTTCCATTGCTCCAGCCTACAAAAGCATACCTCTCGTCACTGCTTATATTCACAGAACTTGGCATTACAGAGATTGTAATTATTGTATTATTTGCATACCATCCAGATCCTGTGGCATCGCCATAAGGAGAATAAACATGTACGCGGTATCCCCTTTGCCAGTTGGCATTCAAATTGTAAGGGGAATTAACTTTTATCTCTCCAGAAATATTTTTGTTTCCATTGCTCCATCCTAAGAAGTCTAAGCGTGAAGACGAATTAATATATATTGTCGAGTTATCCAATCCGTAATTCACGGTGCTGCCATTTTTATACCAGCCGCCACCATAGGTTGAACTGTATGGGCTTGATACATTTAGTAGATACTCCAACTCCCAATTGGCAGTTTCAGTTATGTTGCTATCTACATTTATACTTGTGCTGTTGGAAGGCCCTGTATAAGAGCCCACCCCTTTGCCACTCCAACCCTCAAATATCTCGCGCTCCCCAGGCGCTATATAAACAATTGAAGGTGCAGAAATCTGAGTAGTAGCGTATGCAATATATGCAGTTGAACTGTTAATATTGCCATATTTGGACACTATTTTTACATTGTAGCCAAGACTCCATAGCTGCGTGCCATTAGCCTGTTGTGGCAGACCTGAGCCCACAGCAAAATAATTTACCCTGTTCCCAAGTTCCTCTACCCCATATGGATTTTTTATGTTTTTTTTGCTACCAACGCCATAACCTATATAATTGTAGCCTGTTGCGGCAGGGAAATACATACCATATTTGTACGCAGATAAATTTGCAAAAATTACTTGCCTAATATAGTTCGATGAGGAACTAGTATTTGCAACTTCTCCAAATGCAACCGGCATTTCAGCTCCTGATGTGCTTGTGCCAAGATTTGCACTTCCGACTACTTTTCCATTAATCTCAAAATACCAGGTGTCTCCTATGGAATAAAAGGAATAGGTATTAAATGTCCCATTGAGCCCTGCAGAGCCATCTGGACCTATGGCGCCGAGAAAGCCACCATTGTATCCAGGAGGGAAATATTCATAGAACCATTCTGCGTCTCCTGCCTTTAAGTACTCGTCATTTGTGCATCCAGAAGTTGTGCACAACGAAGGGTAGCTGCCTGAAGCATTCTCTATCAGATATCCCACCTGCAGGAATGCTCCATTATCTAGGTTCTCACCAAGCCAGAATCCTATTGAACCACTGCTTGAATTCTGAGGTGTAATAGTTTGTATCTGAACGCTTGCTCCATTGTTGAATGCAGAGTCGCTCCCGCTTCTTGCACCAAACTGGAACCAGTATTCAGCGTTAAGCAGATTTGCCGCTAAAAGTAAAAACAGAATAATGACAGCAAGCGCAAAGGCATTATACCCTCTCATAATCAATACCTATCTCTTTTAATTCATTTATAACCTTATCTCTTATCCTTCCATTCATGCTCTTCCAGTCTATAACAGCTATCTCCGGTTTCTCTTTAGACCTCTCAAAAGCCTGTTTTATCATATAAAAATTGTTTGCAGTGTCTCCAACTTCTATGGCATACTTTGCCATGATATGTGCAAACGCATACCCTTTATTCAATGCCATATCTGAGAATTTTCTTGGATAGTGGGTGCCCCCTATACCAATAGCTATCTTGTCGAAATGCTCCTCTAAATTGCCAGAGACACTTTTATAAACAACCTCGCCAACCTTCGCAGCTATTTCTACATCTCCAACAGTTTCTGCATTGCCCCCTATCTCTACAAACATCGAAGGGGTTTTAATCAGAGGCCCATGGTGGGTCGCTTCATAACTAACATCAACTCCTTCTAATCCCATATTTTTAAGCCCTTTTAGTATAGCGTGCATCTCCACAGGTGCCGATACGGAGAGTTGGTAAGGTTTGCCTCCAAGTTTAGCCTCTTTTGTCCAATTGCCTGTTGCATGGGCAGTCAGTGCAGCTATACCCTTGGAGCTGCTATGCTTGCTAAGGAAGTAAATAAGTTCTAAGCCGTAAGCGTCAGCCTCCTCGAGCTCAACAAGCAGTTTTTCAGTCTTATAAATGCAAAATCTGCCATCTGTAAAGCAGTCCCTTCCGTTAAATTTTCCCTCGCTGAAGCCATGCTCGCTTTTTATGTATTCTGCCATATTTAAGGATGCTTCATCCAAGGTTGAATACACAATCCCTATCATAGTGACATCATTTGTAACATTCGTTTAAAGATAATATTCCCTTGCGCACAATTATATATCCTTTTCAGTCTTACGGGCAAGTCCGTTGAACGGGGAAAGGCTATATGCAATCGCAATATTGATTATATCCTTCTATACTGCTTGCAAAGATAACTTATTATAAGCTTTTTCATATCTATAATATAAAGGGGGTTCTATGTTTGAGATAAAGATAGACAATGCGAAGTACTGGCGCGATTGCGTCGAATCTATAGTGAGCCTTATAGACGAAGGCTCTTTCAGCATTTCAAAAGAAGGCATTAGCCTTAAGGCAATGGATCCTAGTGGCATAAGCATGGTTTCATTTTTCATGCCTAGCAAGGCATTTTCTAAATTTGAAATAGAAAAGCCTGTGAGTATAGGGCTCAATCTTGAAAATTTGGGCAAAGTGCTTTCCAGAACTAGGGACGGAGAAGAGTTGGTAATGAAAGACTCAGATTCAAAGCTCCTGCTAGAATTCGTAGGAAAAAGTGCGAGGAGAAGGTACAAAGTTCCACTTATAGATGTGAGAAAGAATGTTGAAAAAGAGCCAAATGTGCAATTCGACGCAAGTGTGGAAGTTGCCGGAGAGCCGTTAAAGGAAATAATAAAGGATGCAAATCTAATTTCGTCATACATCTCTTTCAAAACTGCAAAGGAGCAATTTTCAATAAGTGCAAGAGGCGATTCTGGCGAATTGGAAGAGCTGCACGATGTTGATGGGGCAGTAGTTAAGAAGTTAGAAACCCAAAAAGTGGCAGAGGCAACCTTCAATCTGGAATACCTAGAGAACATGGTAAAATCCTGCCCAATAGGTAATGCAATAAGCATGTCTCTGAAATCAAATGAGCCTGTCAAGTTAAGCTACAACATAGGCGACGCAATTATAACATATTATCTTGCTCCTTACATGGAGGGTTGATCCAATGTATGAAAATGAAAATGACATTGACAATAAGACAAGGGATTTGAGCAGGGCAAGGCAGTCCCTTGTAGAAGAGTTACAGGCAATAATGTGGTATGACGAAAGGGTAAGTGCGACAAAGGACAAATCGCTTGCGCTTGTGCTTGCCCACAACAGGGATGACGAGAAGGAGCACGCGACACTGTTGCTTGAATGGCTAAGACGCCACGACCCTAAACTTCACAAGGAGCTGAAGGAGATACTCTTTAGCAAAAAGGAGCTGAAGGAGATATGGGATTAGCAGAAATATCTGTTCTGTGCTTAAAATACAATAACTGATCGTTTTCTTTAATGAAAACCTAAATGCTTTGCTGTTACCTAAGTAAGTATTGCTTTGCATGTAATATTTTTGTAAAAAAGTGGGCCCGGAGAGATTTGAACTCTCGACCTACGGCTTTCCTCTAGTAAAACTTCTGAAGAAGTTCCAATTATAAGACCGCCGCTCTGACCAAGCTGAGCTACGAGCCCTTGATTTATTTTATAACCGCATAAATTTATAACTTATCTCTTCTTTGCAGGCAAAAACTTTAATATGCCACATTGAAATTTTTGTGCGTTAAGTTTATAATAGTGAAGCACTCAATTTTATATACTATATTCCTCTGTGGTCAAATGGATCTTGGTGAAGGATTAAGAAAGGCAATAGCGAAGCTGAAGGGCTTAACAATAGTGGATGCGAAATCATTGAAGGAATTCAATAAAGAGCTCCAGAAAGCCTTGCTAAGTGCAGATGTTAGCGTTAATCTTGTTTTTGAGCTCACAAAAAGGATAGAAGATGCAGCATTGCATGAGGAAATCCCCCCTGGCATTACGCAAAAGGACTTTATAATAAACAAGGTCTACGAAGAGCTCGTAAATCTTATGGGCTCTAAATACGAGCCTAAAATCGAACCAAAGAGAATATTACTTTTAGGTATATATGGTTCTGGAAAAACAACATCTGCCGCGAAGCTAGCAAAATTCTATCAAGACAGGGGCCTGAGCAGCGGCCTTATCTGCTGCGATGTTTCAAGGCCCGCTGCTTACGAGCAGCTCGAAACCCTGGCAAAGCAGGCAAACGTATCCTTCTTCGGCATGAAAGGCGAGAAAGACGTAGAAAAAATAATAAAGAATGGCTTGGAAGAACTTAAGTCAAAGAAGGTAATAATATGTGATTCCAGCGGAAGAAGTGCACTTGACAAAGAACTCATAAATGAGCTGAAGCGCGTCTCAAATTCCTTCAAGCCTGACGAAAAGCTGCTTGTGATAAATGCCGATACTGGCCAAGTCGCAAGCAAACAGGCTAAGGAATTCGATGAAGCAGTAAAGATAACAGGCGTAATAATCACAAAGCTCGACGGTTCAGGCAAAGGCGGCGGCGCACTCAGTGCAGTTGCAGCTGCAAAAGCAAAGGTGACCTTTATAGGAACAGGCGAGAAGCTCAATGCGCTCGAATTCTATGATCCAAACAAATTCGTTGGAAGGCTTCTAGGTATTCCAGACATAGAAGGCATAATATCAAATGTGCAGGAGGCAATGAAAGAGGCAGACATAAAGCCAGAGGAGGTCAACATAGAAGAACTCAACTTCGAGACATTTTACACGCAATTAAAAGCTATGTCAAAGATGGGCCCGCTAAAAAACATGCTGGGCATGCTTGGTGTTGTAGATGCGCCTAAAGATGCAATAGAGAAAAGCGAGGAGAAATTGAGAAAATACAAATCTGTAATAGGTTCGATGACAAAGGAAGAAAGGCAGAATGAAAAGCTAATGCATGAGTCAAGCAGAATAAGAAGGGTGGCAAAAGGTAGCGGCACTACAGAAAAAGATGTAAGGGAGCTGCTGAGTGATTTTGCAAAGATGAAAAAGCTGCTGCATACCTTCCAGAATGACAGGAACCTAAAAAAGTTCTCAAATCTCAAAGGACTAGG
>JBMFHL010000032.1:0-6776 GCA_049976845.1 Candidatus Micrarchaeia archaeon
ACTTTACAGAAAACTCAATTTCACCAATTACTGTATGGCATGGAATTGCATTTGCAGATTCAAATTTCCTCGGATGGCTATTTGCAATAAACATAACTACAGGAAAGCCTTTGTGGTCGGTAAATACTGGCCAGTGCGAAAGCAACCCTAATATATACAATGGGACATTGGTAATTGCAAATGACAACGGCGTTATGTACGTAGTAAATGCAACTACGGGCCAAATAATCAATGAAACTAGTATAGGGATTCCTCATCTGGAAAACGAATTTATAATAACTAAGAACTACGCCATTATAGGTGGCCTGAACGGCATTATAAAAAGCATACCAATAAGTGCATTGTCAATTAAGAATGTCGGCTAAATAAATCTCCAGTCAAGAAGCATCATAAAAAAGGTGGCGCACTCAAATCTGGGCCGCAAATCAGCAATCTAATCTATGCCCTCCCATTGTCTTCAACAATGCATGCTAATAAAATAAGGTATAAAATACTATATTCATATTCAAATCTATAAGCGCTAAGTGATTTTTTGGAAAAAGGTAAAACCCGTGCAAAACGGCGTGCAAGCAAAGCCAGTAGACCACACTCCAAAATAATATACCTGATGCTTTTGGCGACTCTTGCGATTTTTGCCGCTTACCTTGTCACGCATCCTATGGCGCCATCATTCTACGATGACGACACCACTTATGAAATGCTTGCGCATTTCTATTTGGAGGGCTCATTTACACAGAATGCATATCCTTATACCACCAGGCTATTGCAAATAATACCTTTAGCATTATCCTACGATTTGCTAGGTCAAAACCTTCTATCTAATGCTATGTGGGACATAGTATCTTCTCTGCTATTAGTCCTCATAACATTTTATATTGGGAAAGTGCTGTATAACGAGTATGCAGGTTATCTAGCGGCGCTTATCGTATGTGTTTTCCCAGTCACATTTTACCTTTCTGCAAGCGGGAACGAAACAATACCAATGGCAATGTTCGCTTCTTTGGCTATACTTTCATTTATTGAAGGCTATTACAAAAATAGTTCAAAATGGTATTTTATATCAGGCATCTCAATTGTAGCTGCATTCCTTACCGATCCGCTTGGCGCCCTTATAGGTGTCACAATCTTTGTATACATGCTCCTTCTATTTTTGTATAAAAAATTCTCAAAAAATACCCGCATTATATCTTTCAAAAGCATGCATGTTTTTACAGGCATAGCAGTCGCAATATTGCTGCTCCTTATTTATAATTACTTCACATCTGGGAACCCATTCATAACTTTTGATATAACTCTAGGATTTGCTAGCGGGCCGCTTTTCATACCTCCATCAGTGCCAACACCTTATTATGCGCTCCTTTTGTCGCCTTTTCTGGGTAGCATCTCAGGAATAAATATAGGATATACTCTCTACATATTAATTATAGCCGTCCCATACCTTATAATTAAAAAGGTTAAGCAAGCATACCTGCCTATATTCTGGTTCGGTTTTATCCTTATATATTTGTGGATTGGCCCAATGTATATAAGCATAGCGCCGCTCGGTTATTCCGGAATACCGCACGTTTGGCGTTTTTTCACCTTGCTCGCAGCTCCGGCAGCAATAATAATTGCGATATTTCTGGTCAAGCTAAACGAGCTCTATAAAAATCACAAACTAATTATCAGGCTTTTAACAGGCGCAATATTGGTTTTCATACTGCTTTCATCATTAAACCTAGATCTTGCGCCTTACAGCATTTACTACTCTAATATGCTGCCTATATATAAACTGTCGCAATATCTTCTTTCATTGCCAAACACCACCACAATCTATCTGCCGCTGCAGGAGCCAAATATAGAAGTATACATGAATTTTGACAATGCAAGTAGATTTATCTACTACAACCTAAACATATCAAGCTGCAATATCTCAAAGCAGTACGATTATACTGTCGTATTAAACGAATCTATCTTTCCAGTAAGGGCCCCATGTCCGACATGGTCAGAAGTAAATTTGTCAGTGGGCGAGACCGCAGAGCAAAGGAATTCAATACTCCTATATCGCTCAAAGCAAAGCCAATAACCTAAGTATGCATTAATCCAAGCCTATTTTTAGTATGCACTACGGCTATGCTCTAGATTTACTATGTTGCATTCTTTAACTTGGAATAGTTGCAAATATCTACATGAGATAGCAGATTGCAAATGGCGAATCGAATGCTCCTTTAGATCAAAAACCCCTAATAACACAAAAGTGATCAATAACACGGCAGCAATATATTTTGTAATGGAAAATTCAACAAGCTAAAAAGCGCTACACTAACATTATTAAATTTTGTCTCTAATAGTATAAACGTGATTAGATGAAAGGCTGGAGAGCACTGTTCTTTTTAATAGTAGCACTAATAGTAATTCCGGCAACGAACTTTGCCCAAAACTTAACCTCTTGTGTAGGCTGCTCTCAGGTTACGTGCCCTGCTGGCGCAGTATGCCACAACATAGGCTCCTGCTCTAACGGCTATGTTAAATGGGGCTGCCAGTACGCTAACGGCTCTATAGTAAATTCAAATTCTAGCATATCTACCACAATACCTACAACTACTGCTACAACTATACCATCAACTAACATAACTAACACAACTACATTAAATGCAACGACAATTGCTACTACTGTTGCAGCAATACCAACTACTATAATACCTTCCACTAACAGTTTACCAATAAGCTGGATAGGATACATAGCAGTAATTGTGATAATAATAGTAGTGCTTTTGATATACTATGCATTAGTATCTAAAAAGAAAGGTCCAACAGCATAGTAGCAAGTAAACTTCGAGCTTCTTTAGGAATTGCAGTGTGTGTAATTGCAGGAGCACTGCATTCTATAACAGATAAAACTATGGTTTGCTCCAATTAGCAATCCATTTCTGCTAAGGATTAGAACTCTATCCTCTTTACTTCAAGCTTGCTTATAGGGGCTATCTTGTTTATCCTTTTTATACCCTCTGCCTGGAAGGAGCCGTCCATTACAGCCTTCACCAGCTCGTCTTTGCTTATTGCGCTGACATACTGCCTTCCAAATTCTATCAATTCCTTGCGTATTCCCTTCTTCTTAGGCGTTGCCACTTTGCCCGAAGTTACGACAAGCAGCTTAAGCGCAATATCCTTGTTGTCCTTGTCCTTCACCTTGTCAACTGTGTATATCGCAGTGCTGTATCTCCTTACAAGCGAATGCAGATAGCTGTAATTCCCTTCTATATAGTCTATTTCAGTATGTGCAGCATTGTTGCTTGCGTCTACAACCCTGAGGCCTATGTTCATGAAGGAGTTCTGCGGATTCTGCGTTATCCATGACAGGCTTATCTTTATAACCCTGCCCATCGCTGAGCCCTCTTCGTTGGCTGGCATCTCTCCTATTACATTCTCGCCAAGCACCTTAGGCGAATAAATATTGAACCATTTCTTGTTCTTCCATTTTTCTCCTTTTTGCAACGCCACATCATTCACCCTTTACCAGCAATGCCGCGGTCTTTGGATCATATGCCCAATCAGCAGGCAATACTCCTCTTCTCTTGTAATATTTTGTAAGCCTCCAGATCTTCGATTCTGTCCTTATGAGCCTCACCTTGTTGTGCGTATCGTTGTGGTTCTTTTCGAGATGGCTCCTCATGTCTACAGCTTTCCTTATCAAGTCGAGCAGATCCTGGGGAAGCTGCGGCAAAAGCCCTTTCTCCTCAAGCACCTTGCCAAGCCTTTTGCCAAAGACCTGCTTGAAATATTTGACATTATGCTCGTCCTTGAGCAACTGCCCTATTTTAGCCTGGTGCACGTTCTGTTTCGCATACGCTTCTACTATCTTCTCTATCTCATCTTTGCTCAGCTTGAGATCTTCAGGCATTTTGCCTATCTCTACATCAGGCTTCCTTGATTTTGCCTTTCCTTTTCCTTTTGTATGCATCTTAGCCATCAAACCACTTTACATTAGCTCAAAATTTTAAATCAACAGACAATTCGCCGGCCTTGTTAAGCTCTATATTGTCTACCTTGCATATTTCAGCAATGTCCTTTTTGTTCTTTTCTATAAGCTTATAATATTCCTCAGGAAGATTTATAACTATTGTTGTTAGCCTGTAGTTGAGCGCCAGCTTGTTCTTTGTCTTCTCCCTCCTTATAGTTCCTATGACATTGTTTAATATTTTCCCGTTTTCCTCAGCCCCAGCGCTTATTTGCTTGTCGTCTTCCTCCGGGAAAGTCTGCAGATGTACGCTCTTGTTGTTCAATCTCCTATACAAATAATCTGTCGAGTAAGGTATTATAGGTGCGAGAAGCCTCAGCACAACGTCAAAAGTATTGTAAAGCACGTGCTTTACAGCGTCCTGCCTTTCTTCATCAACTCCGTATACAATGTGCTTGACATTCTCTATATAGTAGTCGCAGAAATCGTGCCAGTAGAAATCTACTACGGTATTTGCAACGCCCATGAAATCGAAAGCCTCGTAAGACGCCTTCGCCTCTTTTATAGTATTGTTCAACCTGCTAAGTAGCCACTTGTCCATGTCGCTGAAATCCATTGTAATACCTTCTTTTTTGTAGCCGCTTATTGCCTTCTCTACAAATGCAAATGAATTGAAGAGCTTGTTTATGAAGCTGTAAGCGTATTTGACATCCTGCATTATAAGTGGCCTGTCCCTGCCTATCGCTCCGCTCAGCGCGCTCCACATCCTGAGCGAATCGGCAGAATACTCCTTTACTATTTCGTCTGGTGCCACTACATTGCCAAGGCTCTTGCTCATCTTCCTGTTATCAGGACCTAGCACCATGCCATGCACGAACAATTCTTTGAAGGGTATACTGCCGGTGAGCGCCCAGACTCTATATATGGTGTAAAATGCCCACGACCTTATTATCTCGGTGCCCTGCACCCGTATTGCTGCAGGAAACGCCTTGTCCATAAACTTCTTGTCTGGCCAGCCCGCTATCACCAACGGTGTTATTGAGGAATCGACCCAAACATCACATGTCATGCTCTCCCCAACTATATTGCCACCGCATTTCGGGCATTTATCCATAGGTTTTGCGTCTTTTCTTGGATCCACTGGCAATTTTTCCTTGTCAGCAGGTATTATGTATCCGCATTTCTCGCATCTCCAGAAAGGCAGCGGAGTGTCAAACTTCCTCTCCCTGCTTATAACCCAATCCCAGTCTACATATTCGGCCCAGTCGAGAAGATACCTCTTGGTGAATTCGGGTACCCACCTTATCTCGTTCGCCTGCTTCTTTATTGTATCTGCAAATTCTGTAATCTTCATGAACCACTGGTTGCTTGAAATAAGCTCTATCTTGTGCTCGCACTTGTCATGTATCTTGACAGTGTGAAGTATCTCTTCCTGCTTGACCAATAATCCACTGCTTTTCAGGTCGCTTATTATCGTGCTTCTTGCCTCATCTAAGCTCAATCCGCTATACTTGCCAGCATTTATCAGCATGCCTTTTTCGTCTATCGCCTTTATCTCTTCAAGCTTGTGCCTGTGGTACATTACCAAGTCCTCTTTATCACCGAATGTGCATATCATTTCTATGCCAGTCCCGAAATCGAGCTTGACATCGCTATCGCCTATAATACTTACCTCCCTGTTGAATATTGGCACAATCGCCTTTTTGCCTATGTAAATGCTGTTCCTCTCGTCTTTTGGATTTATAACAACAGCAACGCATGCGTGAAGCATCTCGGGCCTTGTGGTTGCTATAGTTATCTTTTCATCGGAGCCTGAAATTGCGAATTGTATATAATTAAGCTTGTCCTTCTGCTCCCTATCCTCTGTTTCTTCCCTTGCTATTGCACTGTTGCAATAAGGGCACCAGTACACAGCGTGCATGCCCCTGTACACAAGGCCTTTCTCATACATCAATAAAACAGATAATTGTACCTTCCTCTGGTACTCCTTAGACATTGTTATATATTCCAGCGATTGGTTCATTGAAAAGCCGAGCCTGAGCATCTGCGACCTCATCGCATTCAGATTGTTAATCGACATCTCCTCGCATTTCTCTATAAACTCCTTTGGTTCAAGCCCCTTTCCATATTTTTTCTCTACTGCCCTCTCAGTTGGGAAGCCCATCGTATCCCAGCCCTGAGGGTAATAAACATTGTAGCCAGTCATGCGCTTATACCTAGCTATAAAGTCTACAAAAGAATAGCTCATGGCATGTCCCATATGCAGCACGCCGCTTGTATAAGGCGGCGGCGTGTCAATAACATAAAGTGGCTTTGCATCATTCTCACTGAACTCGTAAAGCTTCTCCTCCTGCCACTCCTTCATGAGCTTCTCTTCTATGCTTGGATCGTACATGCCTGCACCTTGCCTAATTTTTAAGCTTCAATACAACAAATGGTAATGTGCTTATAGATGCAAACTATAAGAATAAAAATATTTTGAACCCAACGATCAAAAACCATGGCAGCAAGAAAAGGCAATGCATTCGTGCAGCAGTGAGTACCACTCCTGCAAAGTTTTAAATATCTTCTATGCTGTAGTTTATTTAGGCATTACTATGGGAAGAGGGCGTTGGCTCAAAGGAACAAGCAGAATTTCTGAAGGAAAGAAGCTTCAAGCGGCTTCCGAATACTTAATTGTTTACATATGGGCAATACTGATTGTTACAGTAATAATAGTTATTCTATACCTGTTTGTCGTAGCGCCATCTTCAATAGTGCCCTCTTCATGCTCGTTCTCAACAGGCGCATACTGCCAAGAATTGATAATGGGGTCAAATGCGCTTTCATCTAAGGTTGC
>JBMFHL010000033.1:0-4809 GCA_049976845.1 Candidatus Micrarchaeia archaeon
CATTATTTCGACAAAGCCGTCGCTAAGCACTTTGGTTATCACGGCCCTGCTGCCAGCATCCCTTCCATATTTTTTTATGCAAATCCTGCCTTTTTCCAACAACATTATATCACCTATCTGAACATCAATCTCGATTTTTCTGCGCTTGCAAGTGCAATTAGCGCAATCACGCCTTTCATATGGATCTTTTCGGTATTTATTTCAATATCGAAATTTGAATGATCCATTATATCGATTCCGTACAGCTTCCTAAAGCTTGCTATAGTTTTTGCATCCTTTTCCTTTACATATTTTGTAGCCAGTTCTATGCTCATTCCTTTCTGCAAAGATTTCCTGCGCGCCCTTTCCTCCAGGCTCGCGTTTAGCCACACCCTAAGTGTAGCTTTTTTAACGATCCAAGGGCCAAGCCAAGTGCTTACAACACAATCTTTTGAAGTTGCGATCTTTTCTATTTCACTGTCAAACTTCGTGGCGTATCTTGCTTCTGCCATTTCTATAAGCTTTTCCTTCTGGCTCTTTTTGCTTTTCTTGCTGAATTCCTTGTAGGTGCTTGAAAGCTCCTTGCTTACGTGTGCAACGTTCAGCGCCTTTGCCAGCTCCTTGCCTACTAATGTTTTTCCGCTTCCTGTCAGACCGCTTATGCATATCTTGAGCATTAAAATCGCTCAGTGCGCGACCAACTGAAGGACGTATGCCCTGTACTTTATGCCTACGTCGTCAAGCTTCATGTCGCCATCTTCCACTCTGCTGCCAAGCTTTATGACTTCAGCGGTGCACTTGTGGCACAGAATACCTCCAAAAAGCCTGCTGTTAGAGCGCCTTGTTCTACCTCCTTTCTTCGACATGCTTATTCCATTGAGTTCCGCACCGCATATTGCGCAATGGGGGTTTTTCCCCGCTTTTCTCACATAGTGAACAACATTCCTGTGTGTTTTTGTTATCCTGTTTGCTTTTCTGAAGCTTCTTGATCTGTGCATTGGTTTTGGCATTTATAACACCTTGTAAATATCAATATTATTATGAAATCGGTGCACTGCTCTGGGCGTTTATCCTCTTCTTTGCTTTCTCCTTGTCCCTGATAAGCAGCACAGTGCTAAGTATAAGTCCGAATATAAGCACCATCACAAAGAACGCCTGCTGCACGCTTGCCGCCTTGAAGCCCAGCGGAACATATGGTACAAGCACATAGTAAACAAGGAAAAAGAGCGGCAGTATTATAAACATAGGCTTGAATTGTGCTTTCATGCTTTCTCCCATCATTGGCATAATCTCCTTTTGCTTTGCGGCTATTGCCTCCTTGCTAGCATTGCTGCGCACCATGGCATTAAGCTCCTTCGATATGGCACTCATTTTTATCTGAATCTCCTGCTGCCTTACTGGATCGGAAAGCCTGCGCTGTATCGCAACCGAAAACAGGGTGTATGCTAGCGCCATCACCGCCACGACAACTTCTGCAGCCATTGAAGGTAGAAAAATTACAAACATTGTATCAACTGAAAGCATCTAAAATATGCTTGGCAAGTTCAGAAGCACTCTCCTTTATTTTGCCTTGCTTGTTAAATATTATATACAATGGTATATTTAAATCTGACGAGTAAGCCGAAAGGAGCGCTATGTTGATCATTCTTTGGGTGTCTATCAGTATTTCGGGCTCCATCTCGCGCCTCCTGCTTTTGTCGCTTTTCCTCCTCAAGATTATATCCTTGGTTGATGCATCTATATATATGAGCGCCTTTATCCTGGTCAAGCCTATGCGCTTCAGAGCTTCCTTCGGCGTTCCTGGTGCAAATCTTCCGTTCTGCTCGACTGAAGCATGCGTATCTATAAGGATCTTTCCTTCCATCTTTTTGATATCATCGAATGCCATGAACCGTAGCTTGTCCATCCTAGTTTTATCTAAGTACCTTATTTCGTCCCTGTCAGTAACGTAATGCAGGGCTAAAGCGTGCTTGAGCATCAATGAGCCCACATTCACAACCTTGTATTTATCATTCAGGTTGTCTATCAGAGTGGATTTCCCGGCTCCTGGAGATCCCATAATGATTACAAATTTGGCCATACTTTGTTTTGCCTATCAAGTTATTTAATCCTTTATCATATTTTATCAGAGCGGTGCGCGATTCGAAATATGCAAACAGCAAAATAAGGAAAAGAGAAAAAAAGAAAGATGGTTACTCCATCTCTCCTGCTCCTGGCATTCCTCCTGGCGGTGCACCGGCTCCGCCGCTCTTCGCTTTGGAGCTTATCATATCGTCTATGCGTAGTATTATCTGGGCAGCTTCGCTTGCGCTGTCTATCTCCTGCTGCTTTACCTTTCTGGGCTCAAAGACGCCAAGCTTGCTCATGTCCGCTATAGAGTTCTTGAATATTTCAACACCGTAGAAGGTGCCGTCCTTGGCGTTGTGCTTGCTTCTGAGTTGCACTAGTGTGTCAACCGTGTCCATACCTGCACTTTCTGCAAGTGTCTTTGGAACTACCTCCAATGCATCTGCAAACTTCTGTATTGCAAGCTGCTCCTTGCCGCCGACCTCGCTCGCAAATTCCCTTAGCCCTTTCGCAATTTCGACTTCAATGGCGCCACCGCCTATGACATACTTACCGTCTTCTATGGTGCTGCTCACTGCCCCAATGACATCTGTCACAGATCTCTCTACCTCGTCTATTACCTGTTGTGTGCCTCCCCTTATGAACAGCGTCACGCTTTTTGGGTCCTTGCACTTCTCGACGAACACCATGCTCTCTCCGCCTATCTTCTTTTCTTCCACCATTCCGGCAAATCCGAGATCACTGTTGCTCAGGTCATCAAGGCTTGTCACTATCTTACCTCCAGTGGCCCTGCTGAGCTTCTCCATGTCACTCTTCTTTATGCGTCTTGCCGCAAGTATGCCTGCTTTTGCCATGAAATGCAGCGCAACATCGTCAATGCCTTTTTGCGTAAATACTACGTTGGCACCGCTCTTCTTTATCTTTTCGACGCGCTCCTTAAGTATTGTTTCTTCTTGCTGTATGAATGCCTGCATCTGGTCCGGCGATGTAATCTCTATCCTTGCGTCTGTTTCTGTCTTCTCTATTTCCAGAGCAACATCAAGCAGGGCTATCTTTGCGTTGGCTATTGATTTCGGCATGCCCGGGTGTGCAACTTCCTTGTCTATAAGTACGCCGTTTATGAGCTCTGTGTCTGACACGTTGCCCCCTGCCTTCTTTTCCAGCTTTATGAAATCATGGTCTACTATTATCTTGCCGCTCGGATCCTTTGTCATTACTTGCTTTACTGCTTTTATTATGAGGTTAGCAAGATGGGTTTTTGCAGCGTCGTCGCCAATGTTCTTTGACCCCATCGATACCAGTGCTATCTTCTGCAGCGTTTTATCATCATTTACATCTATGGCTATTGCCTTGTCCTCCAATATTTTAGAAGCCCTGTCTGCTGCTACCTTAAGCCCCCTTATTATTGTTGTAGGGTGTATTCCCTGCTCAAGCAATTCTCCTGCGCCTTTCAAAAGCTCTCCTGTTATTATTACAACAGTAGTGGTCCCGTCTCCGACCTCTTTTTCTTGCGTTTTTGCGATATCCACCATAATCTTTGCTACCGGGTGCTCAACGTTCATTTCGCTAAGTATCGTAGCGCCGTCGTTGGTGATTACAATGTCGCCGAGATCGCTGACCATCATCTTGTCCATTCCTTTTGGTCCAAGAGTGGTTTTTACGGCGTTTGCCACAGCAACTGCTACTGCTATATTTGTTCTCTGCACATCTCTACCCAGGAGCCTGGTTGCCCCCTCTGGGAGGAATAAAACCTGTTGTCCGTTAAGTTGATTTTCTGCCATTATATTCACCTTTATTTTATCATCAAAGTTTGTTCAGGCAATGCGTAATGTTGAAATTCTGCCCCTTTAATCCACCAATAAATAGTTTATTAATTTATAGACGGAAAAGTATTTATTTGTATACTATTGCAGGGTGCAAAACCATAAAAATATTGCAAGAAGGAAGCGTAATAGTACCTAGCGGTCCTTGCGCATATACTTTGCAATTAATGGATGCTTCAAGCTATAAATCTCCATATAAAGCCTATTAATCTCCCAATTGCTCATTTTTGCCAGAACACTTCTTAACTCTTGGAATCCATTTGCCTCTTTCATCGCAATAATCTCTGCGTAATTTACTGGGATGTAAAATTCGGGGTTGCTCATGTTGTAAGGTGCCATATATCCTTTCGGAATGCTGGCAATCATCTTTTTGTGCTCTTCGATTATGCCGTTTTTCAGCTCTCCTATATTGACATAGGGGCTAAGGAATCTATTTATCGCTGAATTGAAAGCGCCATTTAAGCTCTTATCCCCTATTTTCAGGTTTTCTTCTATTACGAAATTTACAATATGGTATGTGATCCAGTTCTCCTGCTTCTTGCGGTGCTTATCCCCTGTGCTTTCATTTTGCGTGTTGCGCATTACGCTTGCCATTATACCACACTAAAGCCTTCATTTTCCTAATATTTATTAGTTGCTTTGCCATACCACAATTGGCTAAACATCCAGCAAATCCACTATTAAAGGGGGCGCTCAAAATTAACAAGTGTTAAATAATTTTCTAATCATAATTAACTCTAAACTGATTGGTGAAATCTGTTTAAGGTGTGAAAATGAAAATAAGCGAATTGAAGGTAGGTACTGGTAATGTTACTATACAGGCTAAAGTAGTGATCAAAGACGAGCCGCGAGAGGTTGTAACTAAATATGGAAAAAGGCTTAGCGTTGAAAACATAACTCTTCAAGATGATACTGGCTCAATAGCAATGTCATTGTAGGG
>JBMFHL010000034.1:0-4613 GCA_049976845.1 Candidatus Micrarchaeia archaeon
TAGCCTTCTGGCACGTTGCTCATCGTGTACCTTACCCAGTCCTTTCCAAAAGGTATATACATGCTCAAGCCCATGCCCTTCTTGGCCCATTTGCCTAACCTTTTCTCGCTGTAGCCCAATTGGAATTCAAAGATTAAAGATTTTTTGTATTTGATACCATTCTTTAAGAACTTTTCTATAATACTGTCGCTAGGTGAAAGCAGGACAACCTTGCCATTGTCCATAAGCTTGCTTATTGAATTCACCTCATCAATAGGCTTGCTCTTCACCTCGCTCTTGCACATTACCTTCATCATGCGATACCTGTGCTTGCTTATATATGATTTGTAGTAAGCCTCTGCGCTCTCTATGCTGCTGAATGCGGCTCCTACTCCCTTTGAGGAAGACAATTCAGCAAGCAGATTATTTTCCTTGTTTGATTCAAGCCAGATGAAAATTCCATACTTGTTTCCAAATTCTATAATCTTTTTTGCATTCTCAATCGCAATCTCCTTAGAAAGACCGCTGCCCAGCTGCTCAAGCTGCATGTGCACACTGCCCTTTATGCCGAGTCTAGACAATTCCCTTATGAGCTGCATGTAAGTAGTTGTTATATAGCTAGACTTGGCTCTTGAATCGGGATTGTCGCTTAGGAAGGTTATCGAGACTGGAATGCCCTTCATGTTCACGCTCTTAGCCTTGCGCAGCGCAGAGCCCATAGTATTGCCTGCGATGTGCTTCCTAATGAGCCTGTAAATTATCTTCCCTACAATAGATTCCTGTTGCAAAATATCACTCGTAAATTATTTGTGCAGCAACGCCTGCACCTTTTAACTTATAAAATCCTACTATTAAATTCTTTTCTATGCTGCTTTGCATTCTCTCCTAATTATTTCATATCCTCTTATCTTAAAAACAGGCGAAAGTCAAAAGCAATCACACGAATCAATAACATAGCATAAACGCAATATATAATAATGCAGCCTGCCTTTTATTGCCTCTTCACTGCCGCTATGTCCATGGTGGGGTTCACCTCTGCGCTTCCCCTCTTATAAACATCATACAGCGCATTCATTTTGTCGTCGCTTGCAACCTTGTAGCGCAAATTGACAGACGCTGAGCTCGAGCTCCTGAATGATCCCTTGAAAGATATTGCGTTGCTGGAAAGCAAGCGGTTTATACCTGAAGCGAGCGCAGCATTCACACCTTTTTCCTCTTTATCTTCTATTCCAAGTTTTTTAAGCAACGCCCTCTTCTCCTTTATGTTCATGCTGTTAAGTCCATATGCAAGGCTTTCGAAAGATACAATGCGGTTGCCAAGCATCTCATTTACAAATACGTCGTGGTATTCTGCGATTTCAGTACTAAAGCCATGCATTTCAAGCGAGCGGAGCACAAGTGCCCAGTTTATATCTGTTGTAATCTGCACCTGCACAGGGCTCTCGACGCTACGGTAAACCATATCTGGCATCCAGCCGCCGTACAGCCTTCTAAGCTTTCCTGCAACGCCTATGCTTACTTTTGATTTTATACCATAGTCATGTATGAACAATAAGCCTTGCCCTTCTATAGATCTAGCGGCATTTGAAATAATTTTAGGTATATACTCTGAGTAGGTTGTGGCTTCTCCGTTGTCAATGCACGCAAGAAACTCGTTGTTGCGCAGCATGCTCTTATTTATCTTCCTGAGCCCATGCCTCTCTAAAACAGTTGATTGGCAAACGCCGTCTCCCATAGAAATCTTGTATAACACCTCATAAACAGCGTTATCCTTCTTGACTGCAACAATATGTGGCATGTCATCAAGCAGCTCGTTCATCACAATAATGTCAAATCCATTAGGTAAGCCTTTTGTAGCATCCATTGTATAAAAACGGGTGTTAAAGATCTCAAAAGCATCAGAGTTCGTTTCATACTCTTCCTTTGCCGCATCAATTGCCACTTGCGATACATCCAATAAACCATACACTATTCCCTCGCTATACCTCGTGCCATGCCGCGCGTCAAGCAATGACAGCTCACGCGCAATGCCAGATTCGAAGTAAATTCCCCTGGCGCCGACTTCGAGAATCCTTACGCTGCTCATCTTCTTCTCGTCTATCCTGTTATATAAGTACCTCGCAAATGCCTGCTGATACCTGGTTCCCATTGCCTCAGTTATGAAATCTATGCTGCAGTTGTCATTGTAATAGCATTTGTTCAGCCACGCCGCATTCTCCGAATCGATGACAAGCCTGCCATAGGTAACTGCCATGATACTTTATCAGGTTGCCATTTTAAAAACATTGCCTTGTTTTTGTCTAAATTGCCTAAAGAACATAAGTATAGTTAAGGCGCGCAAAGGGCACATCTTCGCAGTGCTTCGGCGCAGTTGCCAGTGCATATAATAAACTACTATATAATATGTAGGCAATGATATGTAGGCAATGTATTAGGCAATGAATAATAGGCAATAATAGCAAAATATATAGCAATAATACAACGGGCAGGCAGAATTAGCGCAATAATGCCTGTAAAAACAAATGCAGATACCAAATAGCAAGCAACCTAGGCGCAGGCCAAAGGCAGTGCGCATATAGAAATAGAAGTATGGAATGCGAGTTTGATTCTGACGATATTATAAGTCAGATTTTTATATTTTGATATGCAAGATAATGATAACATCGACGCAATGCCGTTGCAGAAGCGAGAACTTCGCAAGCGGATGCAAATATGCAAGTGCAGAATGGCAAAATTGAGTTTCGTCGAAGGCATGCGTATATCAAAGAAGTCAAATATTACATTTGACGAAGTTTGTCATTTAATTTATATAAAAAAGATTAAATAAAACGCAAGGTATTTAAATAAATCACTCTAATGAATATTCACAAAAAAATGTTTAAGTGATAGTATGAAAAGCCTAAACGCAAAGAGGATAGCTGCGGTCGCAGCTAGTTTTTTGGTAGGTCTTGCATTGGCAGGATCTGTAACCTTTAGTAACATACCCATAATAAACAGCGCAGGACAACCGGTAGTACAGATTGTTGTTGGTTCAGGTGCAAAGCCTAGCGACGGAGTAGTTGCGGCAAACATCGCTGCAGTTATAGGAAACTTGGCATACACGTCAACACCTATAACAGCAACTGTAAACGGCGAAAGCGGAGTAAGCTGCGCAGTAACGACACCAACATGCACGCTGACAAACCAGCAGGTAACGCTTGGAGTCAAGGGATTGGTAGCACCAACAGGATCATATCAGATAAACGCACTGATTGGCTCTGTACTAAACACGGGAGTCTTCTCAACAGGAAACCTTGGAAACACAAAAAGCCCTGACAGCAGCGGATCATACTCATACCAGAAGTCAGCAACAGGAGGCACATATTCAATAACAACAACTTCAGCAGCAAGCCCTTATGAAGGCATAAACAACTACATACCAATAACAGCAGTCACACCATCGCAAAATGGCGGCGGCGTATCATTCTCTTCATTGACAACATACGTTTCTTCAACTTACTATGATAACATAGTAGGGTTGACAAACGCATACCTTCCAGCATTGATGAGTGCAAGCGGACCAAACTCAGCAACAGAAACATTATACATAAGCGGATTCCCAGTATACGACCAGGCAATAAGCAATTTTGCATTGCTTGATGCTAACGGCGCATACGAGGTAACATTCGGCACTCCTATACCAATAGTTTCTGGAGGCAATGTAAACCACGCATCATTAAGCTTCTTGGGAGAAAACTGGACAACGTACTCATTTACTCCACCTACAACAACATCATCTCCTATATCAGGCCAATTCATAGTCGGTGGCAGCGTCAAGCTGGCGCAGTCAATGACAGCCTCACAGCAAATTACTGTAGGAAGCAACCTAACCTCTGGTCCATACACAGTGAAACTGCTCGACCTCTCATATCCAAATTCAAGTGGTATAAGCCAAGCAGACATTGCAATATACAAGAATGGAATACTATACAACCAAACCTCAATGTGGCCTTCTGGAGTACCTGAGGAGTTCAATGTTTCAGGCACGCCAATATATCTGGAAGTGTCAAAGACCTTCCCAGGACTTTATGCAAGCCAGAGATGGGCCCAGATGCAATTGTTCTCTGATGTAGTAAATCTAACAAGCGGAAACCAATTCAGCTCTTCAAACCCAACATGGAACGTTGCTTTGAGATGGACATCAAACCAATCAACATCAACAACATGGAACAGCATTAATAATTACCCTGGCGCAGAATTGCAGGGCATAGTAATATATGGAAACACAACAACAGGCAAGGACACGAACTACCAGACATTGACACCTTCGCAGAGCATGAACTTCATAACAAACCCGGCAGTCTGGAAAATCACCTTTGCTGGTGACTCACTTGGAACGCCGAGCGCGGGCAACACAAACTACGACCCATTGACATTCTCAACAAGCTCCACAAGCTCATTCAAATACGCAAACCCTATCAGCACCCCATTAACATCAATACAATATTATACATGGAATGGTTACGCAATTAACAGCACAATTACAAGTAATACAGTTCCAGCAGCAAACGTAACAGCAATAACAGAACCGGCAAACCTATTCACCGTAACAAGCTCAATACCAACAGCATTCACAATAGCAGGCAAAGCAACAG
>JBMFHL010000035.1:0-4460 GCA_049976845.1 Candidatus Micrarchaeia archaeon
CAATAAACGAGCGCATCTTAGAAGAATTTAGTGTCAAAGGCATGGAACCTTTCAATCCAAATGAACCTACATGGGTTGTAGGAGGTACATTCAAGCCGTCGAAATCGAGCGCGCAGAAAACAAGAGAAAATAGCACGTGGTAAAAGATGCCCAAAATAAAAGACATCGATATCTTCGAGCTTGGGGAATTGGACAAATATACTCCATGGAGCAATACTATAATAGTAAGACTTACTACCAGCGACGGCATTGTTGGATACGGTGAAATGCGCGCCCAGGTGATGGTTTCAGCCGAATACGAATCTGCGAAAGAAATCGCGCGCATCTACAAAGGCAGGGAGGTTACGGAAATAAAGAAGAACTACATGGAAGCTTACAAGCATTCCTTCTACCTGCCTGTTTCAATGGAGTCGACTTCAGCGCTGAGTGCATTCGAAACTGCATCGTGGGACATTGTAGGCAAGCTGTACGGCATGCCCATATATGACGCATTTGGCGGCGCGATGCGCGACAAGGTGCGCGCATATGCAAATGGTTGGTATGATAACTGCGTAACCCCAGAAGATTTCGTGAGGAAGGCAAAAGAGGTTGCAAGGATGGGGTTCACTGCCATAAAGTTTGATCCTTTTGGCGATGCGTATGACAACATCGACAATGCTCACATAGAGCACGCAAGATCCATCGTCGAGGCGCTGCGCGATACATTCAAGAACATGGACCTGCTCATAGAATGCCACGGCCGATTTTCTGCAAATTCTGCGATACGCGCTGCCCTTGCGTTGGAAGATCTCAACCCTATGTTCATAGAAGAGCCTGTGCATCCTGACCAATTTGAAGGCCTGATGCGCTTCAAGGAGAAAATAGACATACCAATTGCGCTAGGGGAACGAGTTCTCAACCGTACTCTCTTCCTAAAGTATCTCACCAACAATCTTGTCGACATATTGCAGCCAGACATAACAAATTTCGGTGGCCTGATGCAGGGCAGAGAGATTGCATCGCTTGCCGAATCATTCGGCGCCGAGATGGCCTACCACGACGCGTTTGCGAGCCCTATACAGACCGCGGCGACGCTTCACCTAGACTACGCAATACCAAACTTCCTGATACACGAAAGCTTTGATGTTTTCGCCCCTAAATGGAAAAAGAAGATCGTAAAATCTGGCTATAAGATTGAAAATGGCTACCTAAAGCTTGACATGGGGAAACCTGGCCTTGGAATAGAAGTTAATGATAAGGTATTAGAGGAATACTCTGTTAAAGGCATGGAACCTTTTGATCCTAATGAGCCAAGGTGGGTAATTCAAGGTACATGGAAACACCCTAAAATCAAATAACAATTACCAGGTGCTGCAATGAGGAGTGAATTGAAAAAGAGGTCTAATATAGTTTATGGTGGGGTATATAAGGCGCCTAACAGGGCATACATGAAAGCGATGGGTCTCTCGGATGACGATATAAGCAAGCCAATAATAGGAGTTGGCGCAGCATGGAGCGAGGCAGGGCCGTGCAACCTGCATACGATAGCTCTTGGTAGGAAAGCCGCGCAAGGTGTTGCATTCTCGAGAGGCACCCCAAGATTGTTTGTTGCCCCTCTTGTAATAGATGGAATTGCGATGGGTTCTGAAGGAATGAAATACTCGCTTGCAAGCAGGGAGATAATCGCTAACACCGTAGAGATGAGTATAAATGCCCACGGCTATGATGCTTTTGTGGGGATTTCAGGATGCGATAAGACAACCCCAGGGATGCTCATGGCAGCGGCAAGGCTTAATATACCCTCAGTAGTGCTTTATGGTGGCTCCGCGCTTAACGGCTATCTTAACGGCAAAACAATAACAATGGAAGATGTGTTTGAAGCAGTAGGCACTTTTGCCGCTGGCAAGCTCACCAAAGAGGAGCTAAAAGAGCTTGAAGACAATGCAATACCTACGACGGGCACCTGCGCTGGAATGTTTACTGCCAATACAATGGGTATGCTTGCAGAAGTCCTTGGCATGGCATTGCCAGGCAGTTCTGCGCCGCCCGCTGTCGAGGGAATAAAGTTCGACTATGCGTACGAATCCGGAAAGACGGTTATGTCCCTCCTAGAAAATGGCATAAAGCCAAGAGACATAATGAAGCGCGGCGCATTTGAAAACGCGATTGCAGCGCTGATGGCTTCTGGCGGTTCAACAAATGCTGTAATGCATCTAATTGCTATCGCTTCTGAAGCAAAAGTAAAGCTTACTCTAGATGATTTTGACGAGGCAAGCAAGCGTGTGCCCGAAATAGCTAACATGAGACCAGGCGGGCAGCACACAATGGAAGACCTATTTAAGGCGGGTGGCGTGCCTCTCCTAATGAAAAAAATGCTTGACGGCGGGTTGCTTGATGGTGATCAGCTTACCGTAACAGGCAAGACAATAAAAGAGAATATCAAGTCGCTGCACATTGCATACAAGCCAAACGATATAGTTGCAAGTGCTTCTAGTCCATATCACAAGAGCGGGGGCATCCGCATATTGAGGGGCAACCTGGCCCCAGAAGGCGCCATAGTAAAGGTTGCTGCTACAAATATACTAAAGCACAGAGGCCCAGCAAAGGTTTTCGATTCTGAAGAAGACGCATTCAATGGCATAACAAGCGGCGAAGTGGTTGCCGGCGATGTAGTTGTGATAAGGTATGAAGGGCCCAAAGGCGGCCCAGGTATGCGCGAGATGCTCTCTGTAACATCTGCTATAATCGGCAAGGGCCTTGGCGGCAGCGTTGCCCTGGTCACAGACGGCAGGTTCTCCGGAGCAACAAGAGGGCTTATGGTTGGGCATGTATCCCCCGAAGCTTTTGTCGGAGGGCCTATTGCAATTGTTGAAAAAAGTGATATAATATCGATAGACTGCAAAAAGGGTTTGCTCGAGCTCGAAATCGAAAACGAGGAGCTCTTGCAGAGGAAAAAGAGATGGAAGCCTCCCGAACCGAAGCACAAGACAGGATTTCTCGCTCAATACGCAGCACTGGTGCGGAGTGCTTCAGAAGGGGCAATATTGTCTACATAGCGAATTCGTGGTATGGGGCAATGCGTTATCAGCATTTTAGCAAATTCTGCATCTGTTTTGCCTTCTTAAGCTCTGCAGAAAAGTCTCTGTTTTGCGCTATTTTGAATGTTATGATCATACGTTATCACCTATTTTCGACAAGGAAGCCCATATTCTTTAGACCGACATAATTGATTTCTCCTCCTAGTACCTGATGCCACAACAAGTCAGATAATGTTGCGGCATGATATATAAAAAGGTGTAAACATGGAAATTAGGAAGTTGACTTTTGTATCTATCTCATTTGAACACCTTTTTGATATTTCCCAATTATTTCACCACCACATTCTTTTTTACAGGTATTTTATCAGATACGCAATCAAACAGGAATAGATATGGACTGTGACTTTTTCTATTCCTGCAAATCTGTTCTCCGACAATCCGAAAACTTCTTTTAGTCTCGAAAATACACGCTCTATAGACCATCTTTTTCCGTACTCTGGGTCTTTTGGCACAGATGACTTGTAAAAACCCCTTCCATTTATTGCAATTACCGGTTTCACGTTGTCGTAATGCAGTTCCTGGTATATGTCTGTCGCATCGTATCCCGAATCTGCAAGGAACTTTGCATTTGGATTCATATGTATATGGAAGATTTCTTTGGTTATTGCATAAAGCCTGTGGAAGAAGGTTTTGTCGTGCCTGTTTGCTGGTGCGACTTCTACGGCAATAGGCATCTCGGTTTCTGCATCTGCAATCGCTGTAGTTTGTATCCGAAGAAAAGGGTTTTTGCATTGTTGTTTAAGGTTCGTTGTTCCCTCTTCGAGGGTGTTCTATGTCCATACTTTGCATCTCTGTCTTTTGAAGAGAATGTCTGAATGTCAGTGCTATCGATCGCAACTAATCTTATCTGTTTTCCTTTCATCTTTTGGTATATCAGAAATTCATAGAGTTCCTTTATGATTTTTGATGCATTTTTCCTTACCTTTGAAAATATTGTATGATTGAAATGCATTTTGTAACGCAGCACTCTTCCTATTTCATTTGTAGATAGGAATTCTGCAAGTTCCCTATCTGTTAAATGCAATATCTGTTTTATCACTAATGCGACAATATGTTTGGCATACTTTCCAGTATGCCCATATCTCTTTGATACTATTCTTGCATACGCAAGAACCTCTGGTATTTTATATTTTAGGTCGCCTATTTTCATGTAATCATCTCGCATGGTATTGGCAGGGATTTGTCTTCGAAAGAGAGAGAAACCTGCTTTCCATGCGGGTTTTATTTATAGTCGAAGCAAGAGTATTTAAAAATTCAACTTCCTAAGAGAGTATGATAGGATTTTTAACAACTACACAAACTATAATCAAAAATAATAATAATTTAATATCTTAAGTAATATTAAAGTAGGTAAAAATATGAATAATAAAATACCGTGGCTAT
>JBMFHL010000036.1:0-4337 GCA_049976845.1 Candidatus Micrarchaeia archaeon
GGACACATTTTTCTACGGGGTTGATTGCATGAAAGTGCTGATAATGGATATGGGCTCGCGCATGAACAGGTTCGGGGGCGAGGCAAGGGTAGCTGCGCAGCTTTACCACAAGCTGAAGAGATACTTCAGCACCTATTACTTCGGATATGAGACATATTACATAAAGCCCGCAAAACAAGATATTTGCATAAGAAGGGAAAAAGTCAAATTGTCTAGGCAGATGCGAACCAAACTATCTGAAAACTGGATAATGCGCGCAGGCTACTATTTCCTGAGCGGCAGGCTTTCGAACCTTGGCATAAGCAAAAAAACTATTCTGGAATACGCCAAAAGGATTAAGCCAGATGTTATAATAGCCAATTCAATAGCAGATTTCCCCATAATAAGATATTTGCGTTCAAATGGAATGGAATTCAAAACATTATACATAGACCATGTAAATTTGTCAATGGACACGTTCTCTGGCATGCTCTCTAAAAATTCGCTGCCCCTTACAATGGGATCAGGCATTATCGCATGCGGCACGAATGCGTATAAAAGGAAGTTTCTCGGCTTTTTCGACAGGTGCATAGCCCTCAATTTAGAACAAAAGGAGCGCATGGAGAGGTTCACAAAAAACGTTGTTTATATACCGAATGGCATATCAAATGCCAAAGGAGACAGCAGCATTAGCAAAAGGTTCTTGAATAGGTATGGATTGAGAGGCAAGTTCATAGTTTTATACGTAGGCAGGATGTTTGAGAGGCAGAAGAATGTAAGCACGCTGATAAAAGCATTCAAGATGATAAAAGGGGAAGACAAGAGGCTTGCAATAGTGGGAGACGGCCCCTCGCTCAACGATTATGTTGAAATTGCAAGAGGCGACAATAGAATAGTTTTCACAGGTTCTGTTGATGACAGCATGCTAAGCGGCGCATACAGGGCGGCAAGCTTATACGTTTTGCCATCGCTTTGGGAGGGCTTCAGCATAACAATGCTTGAGGCTGCATCGCACGGTACTGCAATGCTGCTGTCAAAGAACGCGTGCCCAAAGGACTTCGAGAAAGAGGGCATAAAGGTTGATGTGTTTGACCCGTACAATGTGACTGAGCTGGCGAAGAAGATAGAGATGCTGGGCAAAAGCAGAAGGCTTTTGAAGAGGGCAAGAAGCGAATCAAGGAAGATAGCTGAAGTATTCGGGGAAGACAAGATGATAGAAAAGTACAGGAATATTCTGCTTTCTTTGGAAGATTGAAAAGCTTAGAAGCGTTTTGGCACTTTGCCAGCGCGTTTGCCGCTTATCCTTTAGCATTTAGATTTTCCAGGTGCACCAGGTACTTTGATACGCCCAAGTGAACCACGAAAAGCGCAGGTATGAATACCTCAGTTACCCTGGCAAAAATTGGCAGTTCAACATTTGTTACTAGCTTTGGATTAATAGAGTATGCGAAAGCCGAACCCGCAAATGCAGCGAACCATGCAGTAAGACCTACATAAAGGTCGTTTCTTTTCACTGCTCGAAGGGCATCCTTCAGATTATGCACTTCTTCCATGCAGATACAACCGCATTACGAGTATTTAATCTTAATTTTATTTTTGTACAAAAAGAATTTTTGAGGCATATGAAGGTTTTGCGCTGTTGCAGCGCAATGCTGTAAGGATATAAAGTCTATTCCCATAATTTATAATGGTTGCAATGCTTGGAGCAAGGAAAGAGTATTCGGGAACGAATTCATACAAGTACGTGGAGCCATTGATAAGAAGAGGCAGGCGCATACTCATCGTATCTCCTTACATAGACCCCTATTACGCCAGGTTCCTGCTCAAGCATTCAAAAGGCAGGGAGATAGATATAATCTCTTCTTCTATTGACAAAAGGGCGGAGAAACTGCTCACAAAAGGCAATTTTCCAGGAACGCTGCTCTCGCTGCTCGTGATTTTTGCCGGGCTTTCATACCTGGCATTTGCAACTGGTAGCGGCATTATAATGCCAAAGTATCTACCATTGTCTTTGCTGTTCGCAACGTTAGTCTTAGCAGTTGCATTTTCGTACAGGTTAAAAAGAAGAAGGCCAAAGGGCATAAGGCTTAAAATTCCAAGGGAATTCGTGCATGTAAAATTATATGTCAATGAGAGAACTGCAATAAGCGGATCCGCAAATCTCACATATAGGGGCATGCACAAGAATGTCGAGCACTTGCAGATAAGCAACAGCGAAAAAGAATCTAAAGAGGCTGCGAGGAGCTTTTGGGGGCTGTGGAAGCGTTTTTGATATGCAATTGACGCTGCCCAAACAGCATAACAGATGCCACAAACAGCATAATTGATTCCTATCCCGCTACGCCGATTATTGTCTAATGGTTTCGGGTAATGTCAAAGCATATGGATTCTTTTAAAAGCCTGCTCTCAAGAAGAGTAGCATGGAAGGCATTAAAAATATAGAAAAGAATGAAATGGAAAAGTACTTAGAAACCGTATCTTTCAAAACACGCGAGGAACTGTATTATTCGCCAAAGCTTGAGCTTAAAGAAGCTGAAAGATTTGCAGACACCATATGCATTACAGAAGGGCTTGACAAAAGCGAATGCGATAGGCTCAAGGGAATGGCTAAGCACATAACAGCTGCGAAGGAATAGTTTTTACGCTGCTTTGGCAGATCATGCAGTGCAAGAACCGCGTAAAAAGAGGCTCAAAAGCCAATAGGGCTCTTGAATTTGCCGATTGCTAGACCCTCAGCAGGCTTTTCTTTTCTTTCGCCTGCTCCAATTCTATTATCGCTTCTATGAGCGCAGCGTATGACCAGTTAAGCTTTTGTATGGGCTTTCCGCCATTTAGCGCAAGAAAACCGCCATCGTCTTTTCCAGGGTTCGCAGGATTTAGAATCTCCTGCTCTGGCATGGAATCACCGTATTTGCTTGTTATATAATCAATCCTCTTAATTGCGTTCTCTATGTCGCCTTTGCCTATTTCGTATATTGCGTATTCGAGGCCAAGCAGCAGCCAGCGCCCGCCTGTGAAATATGTGTCGCGCAGGCTTCGTATTGGCAGCATGTTGCCGCTGAACAGTTCCTCATTTATCTTCTGCATTGTTTTTTCTTCCACTCCATAGCCAAGCTCCGCGTCGGTAATGCCGAACCTGGTGAAGATGAAGATTTCTTCTGAATCCACGCCGACTTGGGTATCCACTGCTTTGTAGGGCTCCCTTCTTCCATACAAAACCCCGTCTGCTATCATATACCTCAACGCACCCAGGATACCGCCATGCTTGTATAATGTATTGAATATGTTGTCAAGCATTTCTTCGCTTATGCTTATTATGCCATTTCTGCTGAACTCCTTCAAGATGTTATGCGCTTTCACTATTGCAGATATGTCATATGAATGTATGTAGCCATAGTCTACCTCCCATGCGTTTGCCGAAGGGGTCTGGTAAACCTTGCCCAGGTATTCTGCAATGATTTCGGCATGCTTGTCAAGGAACGCGATTTTGCCAGCTGAAAGGCCAAAGAGCTTGTATTCAGTATGCAGGGACATTAGTATAAGGGGTATTGTATCATATTGTATGAGCCACCTGTTGCTGCTTGTTGAATCATCCATCATAAGCAGTTGGTTAAAATTCTTGTATAGGGAAAGGTCCTTGCCAACCCTTGCCGGAATATGCGAATCCATGCTGTTGAACTCCTGTTGGTTTTCATAAGGAATTTCTATCGCTCTTTTGATGTGCTGCTCATACCTTTCTATCGCCTTGAGGTTGAAGTCTATGATTCTGTCTGCTGCATTTTTCGAACGCTCCGCGAGCTCTGCATTTTTATTATATTCGAAAAAGGAGAATTTTAAGAGAGAATTTGCGATGAAGCTTGTGTCCCTAAACCAATGCGGCTTATACAGCTCGTATTCTGCAGACGCCTGCGTATAGCCCGTATCTCCAACCTGCCCGATGAGGTACTCTGCGGATTTTTCCAGCAAGCGCAGCAGCTCGGAATCTCCTTCATCCTTTTTGCTGCCATATCCGCTCTTTTCGGCAATATGCATTTCTGCACCGCATCTAATTCAAATTCGCTCTTATTAACCTTTTGTGCTGAGAAGTATTAAATGCTTATTAGAAGATGGCAACTTTGGAAAAAATGCTGAAATGCGGTAATTAGGCATGTTTTTATTTATTTTTATGCATATTATTTCATCAGTTTGCCCTGGTAGCTCAGTGGTAGAGCGCCTGTCTTGTAAACTTCTTAGAAAGAAGTTTAATCAAGAACAAGAAAACAGGAGGTCGAGGGTTCAATCCCCTCTCAGGGCTTTCCCATAAGCTATTTAAAGTCTTAAACGTGTTCTACATTTTGTTGATTTTAAAATCTTGAAAG
>JBMFHL010000037.1:0-3793 GCA_049976845.1 Candidatus Micrarchaeia archaeon
CTAATTGAATAATAATCTATTTAGCATCTTTTGATCGTTGGGTATATTGTATGAAATTCAAAACTACTGATGATATAAAGATACCTGAAAAAACAATAGACCAAGTAATAGGCCAAGAGGCCGCAGTTGAGATAGTCAAGAAAGCGGCCAAGCAGCACAGGAATGCACTGCTAATAGGAGAGCCTGGCACTGGCAAGACCCTCTTGGCGCAAGCAATGTCAGAGCTTCTTCCTGCGACAGACTTGGAAGATGTTCTTGCTTACAAGAATCCAAATGACGAGAACAGGCCAATAATAAAGGTAGTGAAAACATATCCGGAACCAATAGACCCAAACAAGCCGCTTGGCGATGGGCAGGGCAGGCAGATACTGCAGAAGGAGAGAATGAAAAACAGGCTAGATTCAAGAAGCCCTGGCAATTCGAAAGTAATCCCTATTGTGCTTATACTTGTCATAATACTTTTCGCGCTCTCAATCTCTGGTATTTTCAAGGGCTACGAAATAATAGTTTTAGCAGCATTGATACTTGGCGTTCTAATCTTTGGCTCAATAGCATTGTTTATAAATGGCTTGGGCAAGCGCGTCGGCGTGCTTCCTGGCATGTTTGATTCCAGCGAGCCAAAGCTCATAATAGACAATACAGGATTGACACACGCGCCGTTTGTAGACGCAACAGGCTCGCGTGCAGGTGCATTGTTCGGCGATATAAAGCACGATCCGTTGCAGAGTGGCGGCCTTGGAACCCCGGCACACCTGCGTGTGGAGAGTGGCGCAATACACCGCGCAAACAAAGGCGTATTGTTCATAGACGAAATCGCAAGCCTCGAGCCCAAATCCCAGCAGGAGCTGCTTACTGCGATGCAGGAAAAGAAATACCCCATAACAGGGCAGAGCGAATTGAGCTCCGGAGCAATGGTGCGCACAGAGCCTGTGCCTAGTGACTTCTTGTTAATTGCGGCAGGCAATTTGATGGACATACAAAAAATGCATCCAGCGCTCAGGTCTAGGATAAGGGGCTACGGCTACGAGGTTTATATGGAATCGTCCATGCCTGACACTAAGGAAAACCGCGACAAGATAATAAGATTTATCGCGCAGGAGGTAAAGAAAGACGGCAAGATACCTCCTTTCGATTACGACGCTTGCATGGAGATAATAGAGGAAGCAAGGAAGAGGAGCGGCAGGAAGAACAGGCTAACGCTAATATTAAGAGACCTAGGCGGATTGGTAAGGGCAGCCGGAGACATTGCCAAAGAGCACAACAGGAAGGTTGTCACAAAGGAAGATGTCATCGCGGCGAAGCTTGTTGCTAAGCCAATAGAGGCGCAGTTTGTAGAGCAATCACTGGAATACAGAAAGGATTACAAAGTGTTCAACACAAGAGGCTTTGCCATAGGCAAGGTGAATGGCTTGGCAGTTATAGGCTCATCATACCTATCAGCTGGAATAATAGTGCCAATAGTCGCGGAAGTGACGCAGGCAAGCTCAAGGGCAGAGGGCAAGCTCATAGCGACAGGCAAGCTCGGCAAGATAGCGCAGGAAGCAGTTAAGAACATAAGCGCAGTGATAAAAAGGCATATGAACAGGGATGTGGCAGGCTACGACATACATATACAGTTCCTGCAGACTTATGAAGGTGTGGAAGGCGACAGCGCAAGCATCTCTGTTGCTGTAAGCGTTATATCCGCTATGGAAGGCATACCTGTTGACCAGTCAATTGCAATGACAGGATCATTGTCCGTAAGGGGTGATGTGCTGCCTGTAGGTGGCATAACAAGCAAGGTCGAAGCCGCAATAGACGCAGGCATGAAGGCAGTAATAATACCGAAGAGCAATGTGCACGACATATATATAGACAAGGCTAAGCTGAAGAAGGTGAGAATAATACCAGTAAACAACATAGCAGAGGTTTTAGCATATGCTTTGAAGAAGAGTGCAAGAAGGGATTCAATAATAAAGGAGCTCAGGCATTACATAACAACCGACTTCAAGGAGAAAGAGCCTCTCGCACTGCAGAATAACAATGCTAGTGGTAGATAATTTGGAAGGCGCTAAGGAGAAACTTGAAGGGCTCGGCAAAGGCATAATCGATGAGGTAGAGAGCGGAAAGAATCCGAGGTTTACGACACTGGCAAGGACAAGGTCAAATATAATATATGACAGCAAGAAAGGATACCTCAAGCTGGGCACGTCGCAGGAGGAGCGCACGCTCATAAATGTGGCGCAGTCGAAGAAATTCATGCAGACAATAGCAATTGCTGCAAAATGCCACAAGTTCGTTAAAGAAGGATTGCATACGAGCATAAGAGGTCTTTACTACCAGTTGAAATATTCGCTTGGCGAGGACATAGACGAAAGCATATTCAATGAGCAAGCAGAATCAAATCCACTTATAGAAGACCTCGAGGTTGCATTATCACTAAAAAGGGAGGACCTCAATCTAAATGCCAACAGGAAAGGGGTTTTAGCAGGCAAGATGAAAGTAGTTGACAAATCAGGCGGCGACGAGGTCACTATAGACTGCAGTAAGATGGGCAGGAGCGGCTGGGCAATCCCGAGCGATGTTGACAACAACATAAGCTTCACAGATATAAAGGCATCATACGTGCTTGTGGTTGAGAAAGATGCACTATGGCAGAGGCTTAATGAAGATAATTTCTGGAAAAAGGAGAACGCAATACTTATAACGCCGATAGGCCAGGCTGCAAGAGGCACAAGGAGGCTCATAAGAAAGCTAGCAGATATGGGCCTTCCAATCTATGTTTTCACGGATTCAGATGCATGGGGCTGGTACATTTACTGGACAATAAAAACAGGAAGCATAAACCTCGCTTACATAGGCGACGATGTTGCAACACCAGAGGCAAGGTTCATAGGTGTGACACTGTCAGATCTAGACAAATACGAATTCCTAAACAAGCTCACTATAAACGCATCTGAAATAGATTTGAAGAGAGCTCAGGAAATGCTCAGCTACGAATGGATCAAGCGCCACAAGGAATGGGTTGCTGAGCTGGAGCGCATGATAAAAACCAAGAAGAAGCTTGAGCAGGACGCGCTCCAGGGCCCGAGTCTTACTTTCGTAGACCAGTACATAAAGGACAAGATATCAAACAATGAACTCATGCCTTAGCCTTTTTGCAAGAATGCCTCAGCTTATAACTTGTAGCCTTTCATGCCAAATAAATTAACCATGCAGCTATCACAAAGCCCGCCGCGATTATGAAAGGTATCACGTGCTTCACGCTTCTTATAACATCTTTGCTTATCTTCGTTATAAGCTTCTCTGCGTCCTTACCCCATACTACAAAATCCTTCATCACAAACCTGCTGTAATTGGCTTGCACAATGCCCATGTTGCTTTTAGCATCTTCTATCATAATGTCAAGCACCTTTGACATCTCGCTGGCACTTGTGAATCTGCCAAGCACGTTGCTCCAAGGCAGCGCGAGCGAATTAACAGAATGCGTATCCGTAGTATATAATTCGCAGTCAATGTTATATTTTTCCTTCACGTGTTTTATTATCTTCTCCCTGAACGTCGGAAGCATGTTGTTTGCGTCAAAATAAATAACTGCGAATTTCCTGGAGCCAAAGCCGAAGATGCCAACGCTTGTGTAACCTTTGCCCAAATCCTTCGGGTTCTTTAGCATGCCAGCAATCTTGAAAGACGAGGAACCGAAAGTAATTTTATTGCTGCTTCCCAGATTTTGCATCGCATCCCTTATCGCATCCGCATACATATTTGCATACCTGCTTCCTGGATAAACCCCGCGCAATTCAACCTTGCTCGC
>JBMFHL010000038.1:0-3790 GCA_049976845.1 Candidatus Micrarchaeia archaeon
TCTCAACGAGATATCCGGAGCCTACATAAGCAATTATCTTCTTTATGCTACCAACCTTAACCTCCGCGTATGTGCCTGCCTCAAGATTCAGCAGTATGTTGGCTCCATCAAACATATTTATCTTTTCCAACACCTCTATATTGCGCTCTATTGCGTTATAGGCGAGCGTGTAATTAGAAAGATCGTTTAGCACAGCTTCATACTCCTGTGTATAAATGCTCTGCAAGTATCTGAGCTGTTCTACAGCATCGGTTTCATTATTTTCCATAAAATCACAGTCAAATCAAATATATACTATTCAATTTATAAAAGCATGACTGTCAGAAGCCCAGCGATCCAGCAATCCTTGCAAGCTCGTAGCCTGTTGTCAAATCTCCTGCAATCAGGCCATTGGAGTTTGCCACTGTGCAGAGACCAAGATTTAGCGACCCAAAATTTGCAGTGGACTGTTCGCCTTTCATGCCAAGAATATCTTCTGCCCTCTCCTTCTCCTCTTCAGATATGTTATTGTTGAATACAACGCCCTTATTAGTCAATATATTGTTGGCTCCGACAGTTTTGAAACCCCCTATAGAAAAATCAACAACCTCAACATCAAGTGAATCCCCTATTATCTTTTTTTCAAGCTTGCTGTACATAGGATTAACTAGCGCTATCTTGTCATTCACAAGTATATTGTTGCGCAGCGCATTCAAATTGGAATTGAGTACGCTTATGTTTGTATCTGGAAGCTGTAGCTTCAATTCGTTAATTTCGTTGTTCTCGGTTATGTGAGGTAAAAGAATGCCTTTAGAATTTGCAACTGCATAAAGCCCAACAAGCTGCGAATAGTTCATCGAGCCCCTCACTAATTTTACCTCAAGCGCCTTCTCGATTGTCTCCTCTTTGCTCCTTATAATGCCTTTTCCCACAAGGCAAAATTTGTCAGTGGCTAAGGCAAATATACCTATATAATTGTTTCCATTTATCAATGTTTTTATCACAGCCATAAGAATAATCACATACCTTGCCTTTATTGCTTGTCCTTGCTCTCCTTGACCTTTTTTGAATTGGTGGCGTTTGAATCAGCATGCTCTGTTTTCTTCTGTTCGACGAAAGGTTTTATCTTTATCCCAGTGTCCCCTTTCTCTATGCTTACTTTGAATGCTTCCATCCTCTTTGAGACCTTCGTTTCCAGGATTCTGTTGAGTGCAGGGTCTATAGTCACCGCAGAGATGTCCGAATTCGCGATCTTCGCAACTCTCTCCTTCAAGTATTGCGCCGCAAGCCTCCTTCGCCTTATCTTGTGTACTTTTATAAGTCTATCCCTTAAATTGATATTTGCCACTATCTCCATTAAAACACCTATTCCTTAATTCTGAGCTTTTTGTGCTTCCAGTCCCTCCTAAACTTGTTAGATTCTATCCTCCTATGCGTCCTCAATATTGCGAGCACAGGTATCCTCCTAGATTTTTTGAGGCTTTTTCCCAACATAAGTTTTTTCTTCATGCTTTTTTTGCCCATACAAAACACCTATTTATGCCTGAACTCTATAGTTGGCTCAGGCTTTGAAGTAAGCTTTGCCAATATGCTAACCAATTGCCCTTCTGTGAGCCTGCCAGTTATCCTATTACTTTGCACCATTGAGATTATCAAGTCAAGGAGCTGTGCATAAAACTCATAATTAGAAACGCGCACATTCATCAGCCTCTCATATGCTGCAGGCTCCAAGTACCTGCGCACAATTTCTCTTTTCTGCTGCTCAAGCTGAAGCTCCTTCATCCTCTTTACAACTGTCTTCCTGAGCTTCTCCTGTTCAGCATCATCTCCTTCTGGCAAATCTATTCACCTTTTGATATTTCGTTACTTATCTTGTCAAGGAAAGACTTTCCAGAATCTGTTATAACTCTTCCGGTCTTTGTTTTCTTTATATAGCCGAGCTTTTCAAGCGCATCGAATGCGTCCCTTATTATGCTTCCTCCAGCCTTATACCTGTGGTGCCTATTTACAGAATGAATCTTCCTAGAGCCATATTTTATCCTTAACTTTGACACCCCTATTGGGCCATTTAAATACACTTGCCTAAGTATCGAAGCGCATCTAATATACCAGAAATCTTCTTGCAACGGCACTCTCTCCCTGCTTGGCCCGCTTTTGACAAAATCAATATAGCTTGGCTTTGCTATCCCTGCAGCCTTCAGTTTCTCGGCTGCTTTCCCTATAAGCACATCACTTTCTACATCAGTCACATTCGCCATAGTCTAACCTCACTAATTTTTAGAGAAGTAAATATAAAATATGAAATTGCTTACTTCCTCTGAATTTATATAAAAGTTAAATATATTAATATATATTAACATTTGCAGGCAGCGTGCATCAACGCGCAAGCACGTTGCATCAAGCATTTCGAACATTTATACTGGCGCTAAGTAATATATTTATTAAGGTGCTATAATAAATAGTATACTGTTAGCTATATTATCCGTGATATTATGAAACTGAACCTATTAGAAGATGAACCGAAAAGCGTCATAATAGAATTTGATGGTTCTGACAGGGCCATAGCCGAACTCATAAAAGAGAAGTTGCAGAATAACAAGGGCGTAGAGTTTGCATCAGTATCAAAGGCGCATTTTGAAACAGGCAAACCTCGGCTTATAGTGAAATCTGACAAGAATGCAAAGAAGCTAATACTCGATGCAGTTGAGGAGATAAAAGAGGATCTTAAATCATTAAAATCCCAGTTGCCCAAAAAGTGAATATAGAAGTACGGGCAAGGGATCTGCTGTTGCTTTGGGCATATCAAATGAAAAAAGGCATAAGGGTGCTCTCGATAGCGTGTGCACCTTTTGAAAAATCGGATAAAACTGCTCTTGTAATTGGCGTTGTAAGCAGAGGCCAGCTTATAGAAGGTTTGCTATCGCTGCGGGTATCTGTAGACGGCAATGATGCAACTAGAGTGCTTGCTAAGAAAGTAAAAAGCTCGAGATTCAAAGACCAGATAAGGCTGATTGCTCTTAATGGCGTAGCATTGGCTGGTCTGAACATATTGGACATAGAAGAGCTTAGCTCATCGCTTAAAATCCCTATAATGATCCTTACAAGAAAAAAGCCAAGGCTGCGTGCAATGAGCCTAGCCATAAAAGCCGCAACAAAAAATAAAGACGTCGCAACAAGGAAGCTCGTCATGCTGAATAAGATAAAGAAGGTTTCAAGAATCTGCAAAATCAACGGCTTCTACACCCAATCTATCGGAATAGAGAAAGGGGAAATAAATTTAATAATTGGTGAAGCAATCGCTATGCTCAGAGTCGCGCACATAATTGCCAGCGGGATCAGCAACGGCGAATCGAAAGGCAGAATATAATAAAGACAAATATACGAATATCTCGCAATAAATTTATATTTGTTTTTAAAGAATAGACTACTGCTGGTTTGATATGCCCAAGATAATAACAGAAGAGAGAAGAGAAGAAATAAAAACAAAAATGCTTAAACTGCTGAGCGTAAATGGAAGGGCAAGCATGGAATATCTTAGCCATGCGCTTAAGGTTCCAAAGGCGACAGCTTATACACTTTTCAATGAAACAGTCAAGGAATATGGAATTCATTTTACTCCAGAACTAGACCTAAGCGATATCTGGAGGTATGAGTTCATAAAGATAAGCAAGCACAAATCCACAAAACGTGAGATGCGAGAAGAAGCCATGGACAAGATACCAGAATTAGGGCTAATAGAATACCTCGCTTTCTTCAAATTCATAGGCAAGATGCCAAGCGACGAGGAGATAATAAAAGCAATAGGCAAATC
>JBMFHL010000039.1:0-2494 GCA_049976845.1 Candidatus Micrarchaeia archaeon
TGCAAGCCCGTCTCCATATTTCCTTATTCTTCTCCATTTTACCAATAAGGAAGTATCCGTCCTGGTATTTATGTCTTTATCATAGGAACATGTTTGCAAACACCTTTGCATCTGCAACCATATCGTTTATAACAAGGTATTCGTTTGGCTGGTGCGCGTTGTCTGGCAACGTCGCCCAAACTACGCTCTGCATGCCCCTATCTCTTAAATACTTTGCGACTGTGCCTCCGCCAATCCCCACAGCCTTTGGCCTTATTCCTTTAACCTTGTATATCGAACTAGTTAACAGCTTTACAATTTCTGCCTTGTTGCTTGTAGGTTTGGCAGGATCCTCTCTATTGAAAACCTCTATTTTTATCTTTGCTCCACTTTCCTTAGAGAGCCTTTTTGCTACATTGTTTGCATAACTCAACACACCGCCGAGTTTATACTTTGGCAGCACCCTGCAGTCAAAGTAGAAGACCTCTTTACCTGGTATTATGTTTATGCTCTCTACATTTTTTTCGTGCTTTGTTGGCTCGAAAGTGGAGGTATTTGGACTGAATAGCTTGTCACTTGCATTAAACCTCTTGCCTAAGCCTCCAAGCCTAACAACGAGCTCTGCGCCTATCCTGCCTGCATTTATGCCGCTTTCTGGAGTGCTTGCATGAACCTGCTTGCCAATTACTGTAAACTTCAGCCAAAGTATGCCCTTCTCAGCAACCTCTATCTCATCCCCTTTCTCATTTCCCCAATCAGGTACCACGAACATATCATTATTTTTGAATATATTCTCATTTAGCAGTTTCTTAACGCCGTAGTCACTTCCAACCTCCTCGTCAGCAACAAGCGCTATTGCCGGCGAATATTTAGGGTCAGAATGCGATTCCATCAGTGCCTTGAGCGCAAAAATGCTAGATATGACGCCTTGGCCGTTGTCTGAAGTGCCTCTGCCGAAAAGTTTTCCTTCTTTCACATACGCATCGAAGGGATCGTGGTTCCACAGGCTTCTGTCGCCTTCAGAAACCGTGTCAATGTGGCTCAGTATCCAGATTTTATGCTTTGACCTGTTTGGCATTGTTGCTATTATGTTTGAGCGCTTTGCCCCCATATTGTCTTTATAATCGTACCTTTTAGTTTCAAAGCCACTTTTCTTAAGAAAATGCTCTAGCATGTCTGCCCTTTTTCCTTCGCCCGTGCCTCCGCTCAAAGGTGATATTGCAGGTATTGCTATCATCCTCTTCATTGTATCTATCATCTCATCTTTGTATGAATCAACAAGCTTGTTTATCTCCACGGTATCACAATTATAGATCATATTATGAAGCATATTCAAAATTATAAAGCTGATGCAAAGCTGCACAAAAATAAATGGAAAGAGAGGCAGCGAGCAAACACAATCTTTCACTTGTGCTTCTTGATGTTGTATTTCTGCATCTTAAATAGCTTCTTTTCCTTGAACAGTTGGATGTTTTTCTCCAAGGATTCTGCTTCTGAGTGCCAGCAATATATGTTGTGCGCTAGAAGGAGCCCGTAGACCGATTCGCCAATGTCCCTGCACACAAGATCTGTAACTTTTTTTTCTATGAGAAAATTCTTGAATTTTATCGCCACATGTTCAGAAAGAGTGCGCATTGGATTTTCTATATACTGCACTTTCTCATCGCTTCCTTTGCCTATTTCCACTATGGCAAAATATCTTGATTTTGCAAGCACCATGCTGAGCCTGGAATCATATTTTTCTTCTTCCACAGGCACAAGCACCTTGAAGTTCTCCCTTCCTTTAGGCTCAACATGCACTACAACAGAGTAGACGCTTTCAAACTTTGCTCTTATCCTGCGCTCTATCTCCTCTGTTATTGGATGCGCCTCGTCTATTGTCATGAAGGGATCCACCTCTATCGCCACCTCCGCAAAAAGAACAGGACCGGACCACCTAACTTTAAGGTCATTTACATTTTTGACTCCGTCCACGCCAAGGATTATGCTTTTTATCTTTTCATTCACGCCCTTCTCTTTTGGCAGGTCTAATAGGCTTAACAAGGAGCTCTTTGCTATTGAATATGCGGTAAGTACCAACACAACGAATGCCAGCGATATCGCGAGCAGGTAAAACACAGGCATTTCGGTCACGCTATACAGCGCTAGTCCAAGCGCCACGCCCATGCCTTCGTAAACATCAGTATAAGTATGCTTTCCGTCCGCACTTAAAGAGGGAGAGTTCATCAGCATGCCCGCCTTTACTTTTGCGTAGCCTGCAACAAACAAAGGTATTACAGAGGCAAGCTCGAATATAGCTGCAAGCATCGACGCTTTTGGAACTGTGTTGAATCCATTGATGAGAAACTCTATGCCTATATATAAAATGAATATTGCTATGAACAGCGCTATAAGATCCTCGAGCTTGAAAAGGCCATAGGAGAAGCTCCTGGCAAAATTAGACCTAGCGACTTTTATTGCAACCAATACAAACAGGGTAAGTATGAAATCAGATATCACGTGCGCAGCCTCCATG
>JBMFHL010000040.1:0-2253 GCA_049976845.1 Candidatus Micrarchaeia archaeon
CTAATAATACTAGTTGTTCCCAAAATCATCGAAGAATTTTCTATGCAACTTCTTGAATATCTCATAAAACTCCTTGTCTAGTATCCAGTCGTTGCTGAGCGTATCTTGCAGAAATTCGCGAAATAGCTCCTTGAGAGCATCGGCATCTTCGCTTTCATCTACAAAATGCCAGTTTATAAAATCGCTATTCTCCTCCAATTCCCTTCTTTGATTTACCGGGAGCAGAATGCTATCTTCCATAAAGAGTTTGTTGGCAATCTCCAATATCTTTTTAGATTCCCTTCCAGTAGGTTTCCTGCTTTTGGAGCTGCCATCAGCATATCTAAGTACTATGTTATCCATCTCCTTTTTTGCATTCGAAGCTTCAAATTGTACCTCGATATAAGAAATTTTCTCCCCAAATAGTTCCATAAGCCCGGCTTTTAAATCTGTACTTATACCGCGTTCTTCATCTCCATACTGCGTAGAGTATATTGCGACCATTGACTCAAGATTCAGATAAAGATACTCTTTCCATCTCATCTGCTCCATGAAATCGTCTACTAATACCTATAGTCTATATGTATAAATATTTTTTGGCAAGTAGGGCTTTGTTGAAAAAGTCAAATTTTGTTGATAAAGTCTTAAAAATATTGATAAAGTCTCACTTAATCAACAAAGCCGGAAGGCAGCAAAAAGAGTCAAGAATCCCTGCAAGCTTTTCTAATATTTGGACTATTGCTGCAGTTTATTAAAGCTTTTATTATCAAATGTGGTGTAAAACCAACATCATTCAATGGTGAGATACAAGCCACCGCAATATGTATAAATGCGAAACGTGAAATATATACAATTGCCATGAAAACTGGATATATACCATGCATATCATTCAAAGTAGCAGAAGGAAAGACTGAACAGGCAGATTTATTTATCAAAAGAACTCTATAATATGCTCCTTGAAAAGTCAAAAGTGGGAATGGGTCTGGGAATAATGCAATATGCAGGATATTACCAATTGAATGTAATAAATAATCTGGATTGTTATGAATATGTGATTTTATGGAAACTGCAGTTATTATAGCAGGCGGCAAAGGCTCAAGGCTCGCGCCGCTGACGCTTGACAAGCCGAAAACGCTTGTAGAGGTAAATGGCAAGCCCATACTGGAGAGGATATTGGAATGGCTGAAAAGCTACGAAATTAAGCATGTGGTTATAGGCTGTGCGGATAAAAAAGCGCAGATCCAGCAATACCTCGAAAAAAATGGCAATTTCGGCCTAAAGATAGATTTGAGCGAAGACACACTGGAAGGCACAGCCCAAGCCTTCAAGCTGGCAATAAAAAATTATATCAATGATGAATACTTTCTTGCCATGAATGGCGATGAGCTCACAAACCTAGATATTAATAGACTCGAGGCGGCGTACAATAAAAATAAAGGCATAATTACCATGGCACTTGCACCGCTTCCAACAAAATTTAGTGTAATAGAGTTGGACAAAGAAGGCAGAATAACCTCTTTCGAATATGGAAAGGCTCTGCCATCTGTGCTGGTAAGCATGGGCGTATACATATTCAGCTCTAAAATATTGGAGTACATACCAGACAAGGGCTCCATAGAGGATCTGACATTTAAAAAACTCGTTTTTGAAGGAAAAGCGTACGGATATAAATTGTCCGAAGGGGAGTATTGGCTAAGCATAAACACAGTGAAGGACGTGCAGGAAGCGGAAGCCGCGCTTGCAAAGATTGATATCAAGCCCGCGCGGCACAGCGTTAAGTCCTGAGCATCAGGATCATATTTCCATGCTATCTCTTATCTCCTTCAATGCTTCTTGGTCATTTGTTGCAAGATATGGCGAAAGGTCAAGATTCCTCGGGCTTTTCCTGAGCTTTTTGCCGTATATCAACCTGAGCTGCTTGCCAAGCTCGGCATCGTAGCTCTCCCACTTTACACCAATCGAGTCTATGTACTCCTTTTCAACCCCTGTTGCTATCAAATGGGCATACTGGTAGTCATACGCATCATCTATGAGCCACTTCTCTACAAGCTCGTGGTGCAGGGCTATGCTTTGCAAGAGGTCAACATCCTTTCCATCAACTGCAAGAGTTTTTGGAAGATCCCTGTCTATATATATTATCTTGCCGTCTTTTGAGTAGCCTCCGGTGTATTTTATGTCATAATCGGTGTTGACTGTTATGTCAGTTCTGCACTGCCTGCTGAGAATCTCGCCAACAGCATTCTCATTGGCATACACCTTGTTATCATCCTTTAC
>JBMFHL010000041.1:0-2232 GCA_049976845.1 Candidatus Micrarchaeia archaeon
CTGGGTTTCAGCCATCCTCTTAATTTCCTATGCAAGCCCTTCAGGCAGCCTTACTGTTACTCTATCTGTTTTGTTTTCTTCCATGATACCGCATCTATTCTTTTTTCCTCATTTTAAATACTTTTCTTTAGTTTTGTTTGCCACCAAAGATGCTAATAATTATCAATGTTTTTTATCCTTTAAAGTATTTTATTGAATAAGAAAATCCTTTAAACTTATACTTTCTATGTATAAATGTGGTATTATGCCTAGGGAGAAAAAGAATATAGCGGCAAAGCCTAGCCTTACACCAAGCATATTGGTGATCCTTGGCGGAATTTTTATTCTTGCAAATGGCATCTACGCCCTTGCGTTAGTTCCTTATGTATTCACAAGCACAAGCTTAGCTTCTTACATTGCAACCGGGCTTGGAACTAAAATTGCGCCTCTCACGGTAATATTGGGCTTGATGCTAATAGGAACAGCATTGTTAATGTACAACAAGAACAAGGTCTGGTCTACCATGTGGTCTGCAACTGCACTGGTATTTTCGATCTTGAGCATGCTCGGTGGCGGCGGATTCTTAATAGGACTTATTCTGACATTTACAGGAAGCGCATTAAATATATTTTATAACAGCAAAATCTGATGCAAGACAATTGTTAAGTGAAGCTGCAAATGCCCTTGCTGTTACTTTAGTTTCGGCTAAGGCTTTGCTTTTCCCTGTGCGCGCTCAAAAGAAGGACCTTTTTGTAGGCATAGTCTGCAATTTCCTCGGCCTCTTTCAACACCTTTCCTTCTATGGCAGGCATGTACGCCCTAGAGGCTACAACTAAAGAAGAATTCTCATGTACATACACCTGCAAGCTGCTGTCTACAAAGAGCCTTTCTTCATCCAACGTATAAGCCGCAAGGTGCGAATACATGTACCTTCTTGTATCCTCTGCCAATCCCATTGCAAATACACCTATTGAAACAGGGATCTCAAAAATAATGCGTTTTCCTTCGCCTTTTTCTACAACATGCATATACCTTTCGACACCAGAAGGAAGAGTTTCTTTTTGTGGCATTTCTCACACCACAATATATCTCAATGCTCAAGGTATATAATCCTTTTTCTAAACCCTGCTATTGCAATGCACGATGCTATGAAATCACTTCCTCCATTTCTTGCACTGACACTATGCGCTTTAACATACAGGATAAGCCATATACAGACAGCAGCTCTAGAGATATCTTACCACTACCGCTACCTTTGGGTATTCATATACCAATTTCCATTCGAATGTCTTTGCTACATAAACATCTTCCTTCTCCTTTTTTATATCCCAATTCCCTATACTTACGAATCTCGTGTTTTCTCCAGTTGCTCTTTGTCAGCCTGATTTTAAAGTTACTCACTGCTACCACATCGCTGCAAGCTTTGCAAAAATAGGATAGATTTTTTCATGCCTATATTCTTCTTCGATGATTCCTGACCAGTTATCCTTGTCTAGTATGTCTGAAATTGTGAAGAGCGCGGCTGCTTTAACTTTCCTTCTTTTTGCGACAGCAAAGAGTGTAGCGGCCTCCATCTCTACCGTAGATATGCCTTCCCTCGAGTAGCGCTTAACCTCTTGAACAGTTTCAGCATAAGGTGCATCTATGGTCCATGTGGCTCCTTTTGCAAAATTTACTTTTTTCTTTTTCAGAATCTTCTCTATTCTTTTAGTGAGATCTTTGCTTGGTTCAACATATTTCCCGTTTGGCAAATAATGGTGTGAAACTCCTTCATCACGCAGAGCTTTTGTGCAAACGACTATACTCCCTATCTTTAAGTCATTTCTTAATGACCCGGCTGTGCCCATGATAAGAAACTCTTTTACCCCTATGGCTATTAGCTCTTCTGCAACAACTGCCGTAAGCGGCGCGCCTATGGCGAGGTATACCAAAAGCCTGTTGCCATCGAACTCGTAGATTCCATTGGGATTTATTCTCCTCTCTATATCTGAATGCCTGAGCGCATTGGCCTCATTGAACTTTTTTAAGAGTTCTTTAGAATAGATCAGCACTGCTTTTTTGTAAGTGAATGCACCTTTCAAGTCTTTAAGCAGATTTTCTGCTCCGAAGAGGGGCTTGAACCTATGCTTTCCAGGCATTTTAGGAAAATTTATTTTCTCCATAAATAGATAAGTATCCTCCACTTTATAATGCTTTTCTTTAAACAAAAATATTTAGTCTTTTTTGCGCTCTGTTGAATAATTGAGTATATAG
>JBMFHL010000042.1:0-2058 GCA_049976845.1 Candidatus Micrarchaeia archaeon
ATAAAGATTGTGAGATAAGGAGTAAAAGTACATTATATAACCCTCAACGAAGTTGAGGGAATTCTTTTAAATATTAAATATTAAAAAGATAAGGTAATAAGCTATATATTACAAATGCAAAGGTAGATGGGATGCTTATGAAGATAGAACGCCTTCCTAAAAATGTCGCGATTATACCTGATGGAAATAGACGGTGGGCCAAGGGCCACAGGCTTTCTTTCATGACAGGTTATAATCTTGGTGTCAAGAAATTCATAGAATTCAGCGAATGGTGCATGAGCTACGGCATACACAGCATAACAGTCTGGGCATTTTCCACTGAGAACATGGGTAGACCTGTGAAAGAGGTTGAGGCATTGCTTAATATTTATAGAAAAGCCGCCACTGACAAAAGCATAATAAAGAGGCTTCACGAGACAAAGACGAGGTTTGTGGTAATAGGAGAGAAGAAATTGCTTCCGAGCGACCTAATGAAGATGCTTCGCAAGATAGAGAGTGCAACAAAGAATTACAGTGACAGGTTTATTTACATGCTACTCGGATACGGAGGCAGGGAAGACATGGTGCATGCGGCAAACGAGATACTCAAAGAGGCTAAAGAGAAAAAGATAGATAGAGTAGATGATGAAACTTTTAGGAAGCACATGCTCTCGAAATCGGTGCCAGATTTGGATTTTGTGATAAGGACCTCAGGAGAGGAAAGGCTCTCTGGATTCATGCCATGGCAGAGCGGCTATTCAGAGCTCTACTTTTGCAAAAAATACTGGCCAGATTTCAATAAGAAAGATCTTAAGAAGGCCCTCTTAGAATACAGCAAGCGAGAGAGGAGATTCGGAGTATAAACGTGTTCATATGCCTGATGAGAAGAAGTTCCTCATACATTATTCGGACTACTTCAGCAAGAACGCCCTTACTATAAAGAATAGCATGGCCTTGCTTTTTGTCATCGGTATAGTGTCTGGTGCCATTGCCGCTCTTGTACTTCATTACCAGCACATGTTGTATGATCCTATTTATGCAATTGCCAATGGTGCAAGCGCAGGCCTTTTTATAATAAGCCTGCCAGCTTTGCTGAGCGCGGCTCTTTTCAAGATCTCTTGGAAGAGGATACAGCTTAAGCATATATTGACGGCTTTGCTTATAAGCGCTCTTGCTTATTCGTTTTTCATAGTCATTAACAGCATCGTTTTTCTCTTTGCAAAGAGCTATGCAATTGCATATGTGATACTGCTTCTAGCTAACGCGAGCATATTCGGCTACTGGTTTATAATTGGAAGGTTTCTTATAGGGCACAAGAAGGGTGCAGTTGCCAACGGCATAATACAACCCACGCTGAATGTGCTTTTCTACATACCGCTCGGGAGGTATCTCCTCAATATATACCTACCACTCTGGCCTTCGCTTGTCAAGTTATATGCCGGAATGTTCGTCTTCCTTGTAGTTGGTTATGTGTTTTTCTATATAGTTGACAGGCCTACAAAGAGGCTGCTTAATATAAGTGGAGTCAAGATTTTCACGGTTATGGTGAATCAGTGGCTTTACAATATAGGCACGCTTGACATTAGCATTGGCATAGGGATCAAAAAGGATATTGCAGTAGACATGCTCCTACTGAAAAGCGGGAATAATTACAAGGCAGTATTTTTAAAGCCTGATATACACTATGGGCCGTTTGCAGGAACTGGAGGCGCAATTGCAACAGAGTATCTTGGCAATTTTATAGCAAAGAGGTATAATGCGTCGCCATTCATACTCCACGGCGCAGTAAATGTTATTTATAATCCAATAAGCACTGGGCAGATTGCAAACATAGCAAAGAATGTAGATAAATATATTGCCAATTTGAAAGGCAGCGACTTTGCGTATGCTAAAGGCAGCATAGGCTTCGGAAAAAAAGGTCCGTGCAAAGCGATAGACATGCGCATAAACAATGCAAGCATTGTCACGCTGACAAAAGCACCCAATGTCACTGAGGATATTGACCATGAAATTGGGGTTAAATTAAGCAGAGTTGCAGGAGAAAATTCAATTATTGTTGATGCCCACAATTCCAGGTTC
>JBMFHL010000043.1:0-2005 GCA_049976845.1 Candidatus Micrarchaeia archaeon
GTTCATTATTATGGACTGCTTTGCCATTGGCGCATTAAATTCCTGTGCCATTGCAGAAATGGTCTGCAGCGAAGTGCCAAGGTTTACAAAGTTGTTGCTGTAATATACGTAAACGCTCGGGGTTCCCCGTGGGAAAGACGGCATTATGACTACAACAACATAAACATTATTGTTCTTTAGCATCTGTATCGCCGCAGCTTGGCTGGCCACGCTTGACACGCGCAACGAATGCGATGCCTGCAAGGCGCTCACAAACTGCATTGAAGCGATATTGGTTGCATAGTTGACAACAGCTATGTTTGTGGTGCCGCTTGCTGTGCTTCCAAGATTTCCCAGGAAGAGTATAAGTGTAAGAGGAAATATTATTGAACGCAATATGTTCGCGCGCAGATTGCTCCTGAATATCAGCATCTCGCGCTTGAAAAGTGCAAAAGTGTCATTTATAAAATGGGCCATTTGTTCACCTGAAGCGGATTGAAGAGCGGGAATTTTTCATCTCTCCTGTTTCGTCTCTAATGGTGCTGCCTGTAAGCTTTATGAATACATCGTCAAGGGTTGGAAGGTGCATGCTGATCGCCAGCACTGGTATGCTCTCCTTCTCAAGCTTTTCCGATACACTCTTTATGGTGCCAAGCGGATCCCTCTTTATGTTGGCAGTAACCCTCTCATTCCTTATCTCTGGAGTTACGCCGCTTATATCCTTTACTATTGCGGCAATCTTCTGCGAAAACTTCTCGCTTGATATTATCTCAAGTATATTCTCGCCAACGATGCGCTTGATCTCTGAGCTAGTGCCCATTGCAATGATCTTGCCGTGGTCTATTATTGCTATTCTGTCGCAAAGCGCGTCCGCTTCTTCAAGGTATTGTGTTGTAAGTATAACTGTAATGCCCTTCTTCCTTAGGCCTTTTATATGCTCCCACATGCCTGCCCTGTTTTGGACGTCCAAGCCTGTTGTAGGTTCGTCGAGTATGATAAGCTTGGGCTCGTGTATTAATGTCTTAACTAGGAGCAGGCGCCTTTGCATTCCTCCCGAAAATGTTCCTGCTTTCCTGTCGGCAAACTCGGTAAGCTGCGCTTCCCTCAATGCATTCCTTACCTTTTCGTCTATCTGCGCGGGATCTGTGTGGTACAGTTTGGCAAAAAGCTCAAGGTTCTCCCTTGCTGTCAGATCCGCCTCAACAACAGTTTCTTGAGTCATTAGACCTATAAGCTGCTTGAGCTCCTTGCCGTGCTTCTGCATGTCCATTCCGTTTATCATTATGCTGCCGGAGGTAGGCTTCAGAAGACCGAGCATAAGGTTAAGAGTTGTCGTTTTGCCAGCACCATTTGGTCCAAGTATGCCGAATATCTCTCCCTTCCTTACACTAAAGCTGATCCCGTTGACTGCTGTAAAATCTCCAAATTTCTTTACTAGATTTTTTATCTCTACGAACTCCATAAATTCACTGGTTGAGAAGGCTTTTCATATGTGAAAAAGCGTACGAGAAATCTTTTTTGATTCCGTTAAGACTGAGCCTACCCTTTGCCGTTAGCGCATAGTATTTGCGCGTTTTGCCTTTGCCGCTTATGCTCATTATTCTTATGTAATGCTCTTTTGCTAATGAGCCCAAAGCGTTATAGACGTCGTTTTTCAGCATTTTCTTGTCTTTGCAAAAGAACATTATGTGTGGCTCTCTCTCCAGGTCTTTTAGCAGGCTGTAAGCGTACATGCGCCTTTCGCCTATCTTCTTGAGCAGCACGAACTTTATGATTATGTGCTTTATCCCCATGTCAAAATATTTCTTGTAATAGTCGATAGATTTGGCTACCATGCTAATCTTGGTTTAAATTTAAACTAGTTTAAATTAAAACTAATTTGCAAAGAAACCAATAAATACCTTTGGTGCGCGGCGCTTTACGCGCCTACAAAATTATACCGGCTCGCGTTCCTTCGTGTATATGGTTATGCCTTCAATTGGCCTAGTGATCTGGCCTGCCCTTATTCCATATATTGCCTTTATGT
>JBMFHL010000044.1:0-1923 GCA_049976845.1 Candidatus Micrarchaeia archaeon
AAATATGTAGATAGCATAAACGAAAAGCTCGGTTCTGACATATTGAGCATGGAAGACGAGGAGCTATTCAAGCTGGCTGAAAGCAAAGGCATACGCTTTGAAAAAGGCAAGCGCACAAGAGCGCATGCATATGACAAGCTTTTTGAAACAGTGGTGCAGCCAACGCTCATACAGCCAACATTTGCAATAGACTTCCCAAAGGAAACCTCAACGCTAACAAGGGTCAAGCGCGGAGATCCGCGGCTTGTAGAGAGGTTTGAACTGTATATAGCGGGGATGGAGATATCGAATGCGTATTCTGAGCTCAATGATCCAAAAGTGCAGCGCGCAAATTTCGAGAATCAGATAAAGCAAGCAGAAGCTGCGGGTGCAAAGCCTGAGCCACTTGACATGGAATTCATAGAAGCGATGGAATATGGGATGCCTCCTACAGGGGGCTTGGGAATGGGCATCGACAGGCTTGTAATGCTGCTTACCGACAAGCCCTCAATAAAAGAGGTTATACTATTCCCAATGGAAAAGCGCATAGATAGCAAATGAAGCGCTTATAGCTCCTGATCTGCACGCAGCAATAATCTCAACCAGTTGCACGGTTATAGCTCTGTAGATAGATGCGAAGAAGTCCTATAATTTTTCTTTTATTATCTCTTTAAGCTTTTCAAAATCCTGCCTTATTACAGCAACATTCTTCTTTAGTCTTACAGCAGCCGAAGGATGTATTGTAAGGAAATATTTGTCTTCAACAAGTTCTCCATGGTGCTTCATTATTTCGGTTGCACCTATCACTGCCTTGGCTGCAATGCTCCCCAAAAGGACAACAATCTTCGGGCTGATTATATTGAGCTGCTTTTCAAGGAACGGCTTGCATATTGCTATTTCATGGTCTGTTGGCTGGCGGTTTTTTGGGGGAAAGAACTGTACAACACTAGTTATGTAAGTTTTTTCCCTTTTAAGCCCAGCCACTCTTATCATCTCATCAAGCAGCTTGCCGCTTGCTCCTACGAAAGGCCTTAACAGCATGTCTTCATTCCTGCCCGGAGCCTGCCCTATTATCATGACCTGCGCTTCCGGCGATCCTTCGCCAGGCACAAAATTCCTGCTAAGGTTCCACGTCTTTTCAGAATGCGGAAGCTTTGCATATTCCTCGTTTAGCGTCTTCAGTTCCTCTTTTTTGTTTATGTAAGTATTAGCATGAACGAGAAGCTGCTTCTGGTTTTCAAAAAGGTCGCTGTCCATCGCTTCGGTGAAAGTAAACCACTTGAAGCCGCTATGCTCGGTAAGCTTAATGCTTGTAGATATATCGTCTATCATCCCTAGGTATACCTTTAGACTTGTATTTACCTTTTCACCGTTTTCCTGGTACCAAAACGTCATTTCATGCATAAAATACCTGTCTGGATCAATATCAAGGCCTGTCTCTTCTTTTGTTTCTCTGATTGCGCATTGCAATGATGTTTCCCCTTTTTCTATGTGTCCTTTTGGAAAGTCCCAATGGCCCTTGCCCTGGAGGAACAGGAAAACCCTGTCTCGACCTCTGTAGCCGTATACAAGGATACCGCCGTCATAGTCAAATCTGGTCAAGTTAAGCGCCTCTTGCTATATAATAGCTGCTGCACATCACGCTTTGGTTATCTGTTCCATAATACAAAAGGTTGTAGATGTATGTGTAAATGCCAGTAACTCCGCGCGTGCCATTTTTGCACAGTTCTATCTGTTTGGTATTGTTGGCGATTGCGAAAATGTTGTAATTTTCCGTAATATAAGTGTTGTTTGCCAAATACGGCATTGCAAAATAGTTCATCAAGAATGTGCTATTGCCCGATTTTAATGAAGCCGATTTTATAGCTATTCCATTTGGCAGCAGCAATGAATGCATGTTGCTTGAGCTTGTAAAGTTCGCCGTTATCAGGCCCTGTTCTGGCT
>JBMFHL010000045.1:0-1608 GCA_049976845.1 Candidatus Micrarchaeia archaeon
GCATCAAGAATCTTTGCGAAGACCGCAAAGAAAAAGAAGAGGTGATGCGATGACATTCTGCCGAGACGATGCATCAGAATGTGCAACCCAATACATATCTTTTATAATTTGTAATACAATACAAATCTTTTTAAATATGTAATGTCAAATTTAAAATATGGACGCAAAAGAGATTACCAATATATTAGATTCGTGGAATTTCTGGAATCGTAGCCTTGATACCGGCATTGAAAGGGCATATTACTCAAAGCACATAGTCGATATATTGAGCGAATCAGAAATTAGCATAGTAATAGAGACAGGCATAAGAAGGGCAGGAAAATCCTTCATAGCAAGGCAGGTGGCCAAAGCTCTTATACAAAGAGGCATTGTAAAAGAAGATATATTGATAATAAACCTAGAGGATGAGAGATTAGTAGAAAGGAGCTATAGCTTACTGCTTGAAATGTACAGCAAATATAAGGAACGCTTCGGCAAAACCATAAAGCCGATTATAATTTTAGATGAGGCCCAAGAAGTTGACGGGTGGGAAAGATTTGTAAGGGGCCTTACAGAAAGAGGGGAGGCCAAATTCATAATAACTGGATCTTCCTCGAAACTGCTTGATTCGGAATATTCTACACTGCTATCTGGAAGACAGGTTGTAGTTTATATACATCCATTGAATTTGCCGGAGTACAAAAAGTTTACTAAAGGCAAAAAGAGTATAAGCGATTATATAGAAGAAGGCGGCTTTCCCGCTGTTGTATTGTCAAAGAACAAGCAGGATATAATAAAAAGCTACTTAGATACCATAATATTAAAAGATGTCATAAGCAGGTTTAATATCCAAAATAATGAGGAGCTCATCAGACTGGCCAAGTTCTATATAACTAGCATAGCGTCAAGGATAACATTCAACAGCGCATCCAAGTTTCTGAAATTGCCAGTAAAGACGGTTTACAATTTTTCAGCATACTTGGAAAAGTCATACTTGCTGTTTTTTGTAAAGAGGTTCTCATTTTCTATAAAAGCGCAGGATAACAGCCCGAGAAAAGTTTATTCAATAGACAACTCTTTTCCTGCGATGCTTGGCGTTAACCCTATAAAAATAAAAGGAAGACTTCTAGAGAATGCGATTGCCTCTACATTATATCTTATCTCAAGGCATGCAGATTCTTTCAGCTTTTATTATTGGTATGAAAATAACAAGGAGGTGGACTTTGTTATAAAGGACCATAATAAATATAGGCTTGTGCAAGTAGCCTATTCAATCAAGGACGAAAAGACAAAAGAAAGAGAACTGTCCTCGCTTATGGATTGCACAGACAGGCTTAATGCTGAAAAGCTTGAAGTAGTTAGCATGGATTACGAAGGCGAGGAAATGTTGAATGGCAGAATGATCTCCTACATCAAGGCAGAAGATTGGATTGAAAAAATGCTCAGAAAATATAGCTTCCTATAAAGCTGCCAAACAACCTCCAGAGATGCATGCCTATAAACTAATCAACTTACCAATGATATACAACGATATGCAAAGCTATACATTTCACATCTGTTCATATTCATTTATAAGCAACTGTAAAAGTTAGTCTGCTTGTAATTATTATAAAATATCTTAGAGATCGT
>JBMFHL010000046.1:0-1552 GCA_049976845.1 Candidatus Micrarchaeia archaeon
GGCTCGAAGTTAACAGAATCTGTGTCACCAAATGCAAATGTAACGTGGGGCGCAAGGCTTGATAACGACTATACTGGAAAAATAGAAGTAATAGCAATCTTTACAGGAGTAAAGAGCCCTTCAATAATGGGCAGAAAGAGTGAACCAGAGGGTTCGGACCTTGGCCTAGACCAGCTGTGAAAAGCGTTGTCTTGAATTGCGAAGTGCAAGGCTCAAGTGGCATAGAATTATAAAAGTTTTGTAGCATAATAATAATCCAGCGCAGCTTTTGCTATGCGAATTCTTAATATTATGGTGATCTAATGGTTTTTCTAAACGAGAAAGATATAAAATACATAAAAGAGCTCTTTGAAAAGAGCCTAAGTGGCGAAGTTAACATGATGCTCTTCGTTGATTCGGAAGAGCGCTGCCAATACTGCAAAGACACTGTTTCGTTGCTCAATGAGCTTTCAGCCACAAGCCCTAAGCTCAAGCTTACAGTATATGACATAAAGGAGCACGAAAAAGAGGCGAAGTTCCTTGGCGTAGAGCATGTGCCTGCACTAGTGCTTGGAGGAAAGAAAATTTACAGCGTATACTATTACGGCATACCTGCAGGGCACGAGTTTGCCGCACTGCTTGAAGATATAGTTGATGCGTCGAACAATGTGACAAGGCTCTCTGCAGATTCGAAGAGCAAGCTGAAGGCAATAACAAAGCCTGTTGAGATAAAGGTATTTGTTACGCCGACATGCCCATACTGTCCAAGAGCCGTAAGGACCGCGCACCAGTTCGCAATGGAGAATGACAAGATAAAAGGCGTAATGATAGAGGCAATGGAGTTCAACGAGCTCGCGAACAAATACGGCGTAATGGCTGTTCCAAAGATAGTCATAAACGAAAATACTTCGTTCGAGGGCGCATTGCCTGAGGAAGAATTTCTCCAATATGTGCTTTCGGCATTGAAGGCCTAACTTAATCTATATCTCTTCTACTGTAGTGCCTTCATGCGCTTCTTTATTCCTGCTTAGCGCATATACCTTAGAGCTTGCAGCCTGCTTCAGAGCTTCATCATGGGTTATTATGAATACCTGCTCGACTATTTTTGGCAGTGTATCATTGAATACGTGTATGAATTTTGCAATTCCCTGCTGGTCTATGTTGTGTGTTGGCTCATCCAATATAAGCCACTTTAGGTTAGGCACCAAAACAAGGGCGAAAGCTACGCGCATTGCAAGGCAAGCTATGCTTCTTTCGCCACCGCTGGCTATACCCTCAACATTGCGCCACTGCTCCTCTCCATTCCTCAGTATCTTTACCTTCAGCACATAATCGCTTGCCGAGGGCTCCAGCTTTATATCGACGTAATCTCCATATGGATATAACTCTGGCCATATCTCACTCATTATCCTATTTATTGAATCGATAAGCTTCTCCCTAAGCACTGTCTGGGTCTCGCTTATGGTATTCTTGAATTTTACCAAACCCTCGGCAACCCCCTTCTTGTAGTCTATATCTTTAATCAAATCCCTTACGTGTTCAGCCTGTTCCTCCTTTTCCTTTATCTGCTTCC
>JBMFHL010000047.1:0-887 GCA_049976845.1 Candidatus Micrarchaeia archaeon
GAAAAAAAAATTACTTAAAAAACAAATAAAAAATTTTAAAAATAATAAGTTAAAAAAATTAAATTACTATTTTTTTTTACAAACTTTTGAAAAAAGACTAGACACAGTTTTATTTAGAGCTAAATTTAGTAAAAGTATAAAAAATGCAAGACAACTAATAACCCATGGAATTGTATTTGTTAATAATAAACAAATAAAACATCCTGCTTATAGTTTAAAAGAAAGTGATTACATTAATATAAATCCTAAATACTCATTTATGATAGAAAAAAATTTCAAATATTGTCTATTAGGGAATTTAAAATTAGGTATAAAAAATAGACAACTTTGGCCTTTACCTCCAAAACATTTAATAATAAAATACAGAACTTTAGAAATTATTTTTGGAGACATTACTACATCGACTTTTTCAACTGATTTTTCTTATAATTTAGATTTAGAAAAAGTATTAAATTATTATTCTAAAAAATAAATTTCTTTAATAGCTCAGTGGTAGAGCGAGTGGCTGTTAACCATTAAGACGTTGGTTCGAATCCAGCTTAAAGAGAAACAGATCTATTTTTGGAGGTAATCGGACTTGAACCGATGCTTTATGCTTGCAAAACATACACTCTACCTATTAAGTTATACCCCCATTAAAATACTACTTTTAAAAAGTAAGTTTTCGCGAATAATCTGATTTTGTTTTAGAATTTTTTTTAAAAATTTTGTAAAAATTTGATAAACTTATTTTTTTTATTCTAAATTTTTTCGTTCCAAAAAAGTCAGGAATTAAAGTTTTAATTGATAAATTATAATAAAAAAATAAGATAACTGTTAACGAACAAATTAAAGGAGAAATAATTAAAAAGTCAAACTGTGACATAAACTAAAAACTCGTTTGGTGG
>JBMFHL010000048.1:0-752 GCA_049976845.1 Candidatus Micrarchaeia archaeon
TAAAAGCGCAAAGCGCTATGGAATACCTAATGACATACGGCTGGGCAATACTGATTATTGCAGTAGTGTTAGGAGCACTATTCTCACTTGGAGTTTTCAACGGTGCATCCCTCCTTGGAACATCCTGTGTTGCAGGTTCAGGATACCTGTGCCAGAACCCTGTGCTTAGCACATCTGGACAATTGACATTCACCTTTGGGCAGAACACCGGTGCCATGATGTATAATGCAATAATATCAGTTTCACCTCAAAGTGCAGCTACAGTAGCAAGTGGCTTCCCAGCTGGGGGTAATTTCGCTCAAGCAACTGCAATCTCGACATTAGCCTCTGGTCAAACTGTACCTATATCAGTTACATTAACTACTCCTACCCTTCTATCTTCAGATACTATAGGGACTCCATTCACAGGTTACATCTGGCTTAACTACTCAACAACCTCTGGCGGTGTAGCAAACATAGTAGCTAAGGTAGCAACGATAACAGTGAAGGTAAGCTGATTCCTATTTTTTTTATTTTTTAACTTTTTATTCTCTTTCTAATCTCTTTTTATTTAATCTCTTTTTATTATTTCTTGGCTCTTGCAAATATCTCTCTACCTCTTACCTTTTGGAAAGCTTTAAAAGCTTTATATTGCAAGAATAAATGAAAATGTGGTTGATATTATGGGAAAGAAGCTAAAAGCGCAAAGCGCTATGGAATACCTAATGACATACGGCTGGGCAATACTGATTATTGCAGTAGTGTTAGGAGCA
>JBMFHL010000049.1:0-723 GCA_049976845.1 Candidatus Micrarchaeia archaeon
TCCTAACCCAGGACTAAGTAACGCAGTTAACTAAAGAGAGTGAGGCAAGAGGAGAGGAGAGCAAACCTCTGCTCCTTGTTAAAAAGGTGTTTGAGCCAATGGAAACACGTGTGAAGTACAGACACGTGTCTGAATCACTCTTGGTATTGGTCACGGGTCCTCACTGATCATCCCGTGCCTTCCGGTTTGATTTCATATACCATATACTTATTTTTTTCTTTTTTCTTTTTCCTCCAACACACTCCTGTCGACCAATCCTTTGGCCGAAACTCAATGTCCCATGATTGCTTTCTTGAATTTTTGGAACAATTTTCCTTGAAGTGGTTTTGACATATAATCACCCCACATTTCCGTGGTATGTGTTGGAAGAAATATGAAAAAGAAAAGAAAAAGAACTATACTTTACATGAATTTGAACCAGAGGACACAGAGGGTTACAAGACAGGATTTAGAATTCGGATTTCTTCGATGACAGAGCGATGACTCTTCGCTTTCCCCTCTCCTCTCACTTTCTTTAGTTAACTGATGTAGTAGTAACAGGTTGTTGCTCATCATCTCTTAAAGTGTAATACCAACAGTATACCTTACCAAAGCCTTTTACCTGTCCTTTTAGACCAATGATTTTTTCTCCTGCATTCATAGTCGTGTTGATTGGTTGCTTGGCAATTTTAATGTCTGTGAACAAGTCTGGATTCATAAAGGTTGCTCCAATACTTGATCCTG
>JBMFHL010000050.1:0-639 GCA_049976845.1 Candidatus Micrarchaeia archaeon
CACAACAAAAGCCTATACAATTTGCACCCAACATGAAGGGCAAGATCAACAATGCCACTTATCAATCAGTAAAAGAAGCTATCATCCAGCATGTTCAGAAAACATTTCAGGATGGTCATGCCATTGCCCAATCACTTAAGGATGACAAGAAGGTTGACCTAAGTAAGTCTGAACCTGTCAGACAAATGTCAATAGCAGATGATGCTGTTGTAGCAAGAATTGAGCAGTCTGGTTTTGAATCAAGTACCAGGAACAGCTCAGGCATTATCTTGAATGCGAAGATAATCTTTGTCAAGGTCTGGCAAAGGCATACGCTTTGATTTTTGCAAAATACTGCACCAAATCACTGCAATCTCGGGTAGAGGCACACCCTGATTTTGAAAAAGAAATTGAAAATGATCCAATTAAATTATTCAAAGTTATTAAGGTCTTGATGCATGATCCTATTTGCGCTCAGTACCCACTGATATCAATGACAAATGCATTGTCACAGCTAGTTCACTTAGTACAAGGACATGATGAAGGGTTGCTTGACTACATCAAGCGCTTCAAGCATGCAAGAGATGTTGCAGTGAGTCACTTGGGAACTGACTTACTAGATCAATTTGCTGAGTATCAGGAGGAGTTCAAAGGCCTCAC
>JBMFHL010000051.1:0-620 GCA_049976845.1 Candidatus Micrarchaeia archaeon
GCTGACGCAGATGCGCCGCTAACCAGTTCGCCTATGCCAAACCTTGCCTTGACGTCGGTTATCTTTATGGTAACCTTGTCGCCCTGCTTTGCTCCTTTCACAAAGATTACAAAGCCGTCCTTCTTTGCTATTCCGTCTCCTTTTGAGGCAACAGCCTCCACTGTGACGCTTACTACGTCACCTACCTTTACAGGTTTTGGCAGGAAATAGTTGGGTTTTACACCGCCTCTATTGTCGTGCCTTCTGTCTCCAAATCTTCCATTTCTGTCCATGTTTTTTCCTCTGTAGAATTAGCGCTTTCACGCCTTACTACCTGGTAATATTGTAAATATTATCATTTATAAACTTATGCTATTTGCAAGCGTTGTTGATTTAGTCTGACTTTTTCAAAAAGTCCTTAGGAAATAAAACCGCAAAGCGCCTAAGCATAAATATAAAAGTAAACTTATCCCAATCATATAAATTTTGGTGCTTGACTTGTATAACATATTGATAATCGCTTCGCTGGCCGCAGCGCTGCTTTGGGTTTTCACTGATTCAGTCTCAAAGGCATTCATAAAAAAACTTGGCAGGCAAAAGTCGGCTACTTTGATTGTTACAATAGGCATAATACCTGCAAT
>JBMFHL010000052.1:0-597 GCA_049976845.1 Candidatus Micrarchaeia archaeon
ATAGTGATAGTCCTTGGATATTGATCATTTCCAAGGGAATACTGGGAGATGAAGTTCTTGGTAAGTGATCCATATTTGTTTTGGTCACTGCCTTGAATAAGTAAATAGGCCATCCAAGCCTCAAATGCTTCATCCTTGTAATTCTTATTGTCCAAGTCAGTCTTCAGGTCCTTGAACTCAACCTGAAACTCACAAAACTTGTGCAACATCTCTGATCCCATATGGCTAACTGCCACATCTCAAAGTTGCTTGAATCTCTTAGTATAGTCAAGCAGTGGCTCATTGCTAGCCAGCTTGGCATTGATCAACCGTGTCAATGCATCTGTCATTGAGATCATTGGATACTGTGCACAAACTGGATCATGCATCAGCACCTTGATCACTTCCAACATTTTGATCGGATCATTTTTGATTATTGCGTCTAACTCTGGTTGTTCCTCCGCCCTTGACTGCATTATCTTGCTGCAATAGTTGTTGAAGATTTTTACATAGTCTTTTACTTTGCCTTGCCGCAAATTGTCTTTTCTGTCGAGGTTATTGCGTAGTAACTCTTGGTATTTGATGTTCAGACCAGTTTGCTCCAGTGTAGCTTTGGCA